>NZ_CP109603.1:0-300000 GCF_025905425.1 Pseudomonas putida
ATGCGTTATCCCTGGTTGCGCCTGGCCATCTTTATAGTGGGGAGCGCGTTTCCACTTTGGTGGCTGTATGAGGCAGCAATGAACCTGCTGGGGCCGGACCCTGGGAAAATTCTGATGGACCGGCTGGGCTTGGGCGCGCTGACCTTCTTGCTGGTGACATTGAGCATGACGCCGTTGCAGCGGCTGACGGGGTGGTCGGGCTGGATCGTTGTGCGTCGGCAGCTGGGGTTGTGGTGCTTTGCCTATATCGTGCTGCACATCCTCTGTTACCTGTTCTTTATTCTGGGGCTGGACTGGGGGCAGTTTGCTGTCGAGCTGCGTAAGCGGCCCTACATTATTGTGGGTGCGCTTGGTTTTCTCGGGTTGTTGGCACTGGCGGCAACCTCTAATCGGTACAGCCAGCGTCGCCTGGGTGCGCGTTGGAAGAAGCTGCATAAGCTGGTGTATGTGATTCTTGGGTTGGGGTTGCTGCACTTTCTATGGATTGTGCGTTCCGACCTGCGCGAGTGGGCTATCTATGCAGGTATTGGTGCTGTGTTGATGGCGCTGCGCATTCCCGCAGTGGCACGGCGCGTTCCTCGCGTGATGGGAGGGCGGGGCAGGGCGGTTTGAAACATTCTTGAAATAAAGGGTTGACGCGGTTTCGAATCCCCTTATAATGCGCCCCACTTCCAGCGTAGTTGGAACGAGAAACTCCTTGAGTATCAAAGAGTTAATAGATTCAGGTGATGATGGAAGGGCTTCGATCGAAAGATCGTCAGCGGTTGAAATGGTGGTTGACAGCGCTTCTAAACGCTGTAGAATTCGCCTCCCGCTACGAGAGATCGCAGCGAGTTAAGTGTTTGAAGCTAAACGAGATTCTCGCGAAAAACTTCAAAATAAACGCTTGACAGGCTCTGAGGAAAGCGTAGAATGCGCACCTCGGTTGAGACGAAAAGCTCTTAACCAAACGCTCTTTAACAAATTGAATCAAGCAATTCGTGTGGGTGCTTGTGAGTATGGACTGGTAGTCACAAAGATTATCAGCATCACAAGTGACCATGCGAGAAATCACATAGTCATTTGAGATTGCTGAGCCAAGTTTAGGGTTTCTTAAAAACCCAAGCAGTATTGAACTGAAGAGTTTGATCATGGCTCAGATTGAACGCTGGCGGCAGGCCTAACACATGCAAGTCGAGCGGATGAGAAGAGCTTGCTCTTCGATTCAGCGGCGGACGGGTGAGTAATGCCTAGGAATCTGCCTGGTAGTGGGGGACAACGTTTCGAAAGGAACGCTAATACCGCATACGTCCTACGGGAGAAAGCAGGGGACCTTCGGGCCTTGCGCTATCAGATGAGCCTAGGTCGGATTAGCTAGTTGGTGGGGTAATGGCTCACCAAGGCGACGATCCGTAACTGGTCTGAGAGGATGATCAGTCACACTGGAACTGAGACACGGTCCAGACTCCTACGGGAGGCAGCAGTGGGGAATATTGGACAATGGGCGAAAGCCTGATCCAGCCATGCCGCGTGTGTGAAGAAGGTCTTCGGATTGTAAAGCACTTTAAGTTGGGAGGAAGGGCAGTAAGCGAATACCTTGCTGTTTTGACGTTACCGACAGAATAAGCACCGGCTAACTCTGTGCCAGCAGCCGCGGTAATACAGAGGGTGCAAGCGTTAATCGGAATTACTGGGCGTAAAGCGCGCGTAGGTGGTTTGTTAAGTTGAATGTGAAAGCCCCGGGCTCAACCTGGGAACTGCATCCAAAACTGGCAAGCTAGAGTACGGTAGAGGGTGGTGGAATTTCCTGTGTAGCGGTGAAATGCGTAGATATAGGAAGGAACACCAGTGGCGAAGGCGACCACCTGGACTGATACTGACACTGAGGTGCGAAAGCGTGGGGAGCAAACAGGATTAGATACCCTGGTAGTCCACGCCGTAAACGATGTCAACTAGCCGTTGGAATCCTTGAGATTTTAGTGGCGCAGCTAACGCATTAAGTTGACCGCCTGGGGAGTACGGCCGCAAGGTTAAAACTCAAATGAATTGACGGGGGCCCGCACAAGCGGTGGAGCATGTGGTTTAATTCGAAGCAACGCGAAGAACCTTACCAGGCCTTGACATGCAGAGAACTTTCTAGAGATAGATTGGTGCCTTCGGGAACTCTGACACAGGTGCTGCATGGCTGTCGTCAGCTCGTGTCGTGAGATGTTGGGTTAAGTCCCGTAACGAGCGCAACCCTTGTCCTTAGTTACCAGCACGTTATGGTGGGCACTCTAAGGAGACTGCCGGTGACAAACCGGAGGAAGGTGGGGATGACGTCAAGTCATCATGGCCCTTACGGCCTGGGCTACACACGTGCTACAATGGTCGGTACAGAGGGTTGCCAAGCCGCGAGGTGGAGCTAATCTCACAAAACCGATCGTAGTCCGGATCGCAGTCTGCAACTCGACTGCGTGAAGTCGGAATCGCTAGTAATCGCGAATCAGAATGTCGCGGTGAATACGTTCCCGGGCCTTGTACACACCGCCCGTCACACCATGGGAGTGGGTTGCACCAGAAGTAGCTAGTCTAACCTTCGGGAGGACGGTTACCACGGTGTGATTCATGACTGGGGTGAAGTCGTAACAAGGTAGCCGTAGGGGAACCTGCGGCTGGATCACCTCCTTAATCGACGACATCAGCCTGCTGATGAGCTCCCACACGAATTGCTTGATTCATTGTCGAAGACGATCAAGACCCTCTATAGGTCTGTAGCTCAGTTGGTTAGAGCGCACCCCTGATAAGGGTGAGGTCGGCAGTTCAAATCTGCCCAGACCTACCAATATACGGGGCCATAGCTCAGCTGGGAGAGCGCCTGCCTTGCACGCAGGAGGTCAGCGGTTCGATCCCGCTTGGCTCCACCACTCTTGCAGTACCTTGATCAAGCTCAGAAATGAGCATTCGCTTCGAATGTTGATTTCTGACTTTTGTCAGATCGTTCTTTAAAAATTCGGATATGTGATAGAAATAGACTGAACACTACTTTCACTGGTAGTGGATCAGGCTAAGGTAAAATTTGTGGGCTCGAAAGAGCAAAGCGAATTTTCGGCGAATGTCGTCTTCACAGTATAACCAGATTGCTTGGGGTTATATGGTCAAGTGAAGAAGCGCATACGGTGGATGCCTTGGCAGTCAGAGGCGATGAAAGACGTGGTAGCCTGCGATAAGCTTTGGGGAGTCGGCAAACAGACTGTGATCCAGAGATCTCTGAATGGGGGAACCCACTCAGCATAAGCTGAGTATCTTGTACTGAATACATAGGTGCAAGAGGCGAACCAGGGGAACTGAAACATCTAAGTACCCTGAGGAAAAGAAATCAACCGAGATTCCCTTAGTAGTGGCGAGCGAACGGGGACCAGCCCTTAAGTTGGTTTGAGATTAGTGGAACGCTCTGGAAAGTGCGGCCGTAGTGGGTGATAGCCCCGTACACGAAAATCTCTTATCAATGAAATCGAGTAGGACGGAGCACGAGAAACTTTGTCTGAATATGGGGGGACCATCCTCCAAGGCTAAATACTACTGACTGACCGATAGTGAACTAGTACCGTGAGGGAAAGGCGAAAAGAACCCCGGAGAGGGGAGTGAAATAGATCCTGAAACCGTATGCGTACAAGCAGTGGGAGCCTACTTTGTTAGGTGACTGCGTACCTTTTGTATAATGGGTCAGCGACTTATATTCAGTGGCGAGCTTAACCGAATAGGGGAGGCGTAGCGAAAGCGAGTCTTAATAGGGCGTTTAGTCGCTGGGTATAGACCCGAAACCGGGCGATCTATCCATGGGCAGGTTGAAGGTTAGGTAACACTGACTGGAGGACCGAACCGACTACCGTTGAAAAGTTAGCGGATGACCTGTGGATCGGAGTGAAAGGCTAATCAAGCTCGGAGATAGCTGGTTCTCCTCGAAAGCTATTTAGGTAGCGCCTCATGTATCACTGTAGGGGGTAGAGCACTGTTTCGGCTAGGGGGTCATCCCGACTTACCAAACCGATGCAAACTCCGAATACCTACAAGTGCCGAGCATGGGAGACACACGGCGGGTGCTAACGTCCGTCGTGAAAAGGGAAACAACCCAGACCGTCAGCTAAGGTCCCAAAGTCATGGTTAAGTGGGAAACGATGTGGGAAGGCTTAGACAGCTAGGAGGTTGGCTTAGAAGCAGCCACCCTTTAAAGAAAGCGTAATAGCTCACTAGTCGAGTCGGCCTGCGCGGAAGATGTAACGGGGCTCAAACCATGCACCGAAGCTACGGGTATCATCTTATGATGATGCGGTAGAGGAGCGTTCTGTAAGCCTGTGAAGGTGAGTTGAGAAGCTTGCTGGAGGTATCAGAAGTGCGAATGCTGACATGAGTAACGACAATGGGAGTGAAAAACTCCCACGCCGAAAGACCAAGGTTTCCTGCGCAACGTTAATCGACGCAGGGTTAGTCGGTCCCTAAGGCGAGGCTGAAAAGCGTAGTCGATGGAAAACAGGTTAATATTCCTGTACTTCCAGTTATTGCGATGGAGGGACGGAGAAGGCTAGGCCAGCTTGGCGTTGGTTGTCCAAGTTTAAGGTGGTAGGCTGAGATCTTAGGCAAATCCGGGATCTCAAGGCCGAGAGCTGATGACGAGTTGCCTTTAGGCGACGAAGTGGTTGATGCCATGCTTCCAAGAAAAGCTCCTAAGCTTCAGATAACTGGGAACCGTACCCCAAACCGACACAGGTGGTTAGGTAGAGAATACCAAGGCGCTTGAGAGAACTCGGGTGAAGGAACTAGGCAAAATGGCACCGTAACTTCGGGAGAAGGTGCGCCGGCGAGGGTTAAGGACTTGCTCCGTAAGCCCATGCCGGTCGAAGATACCAGGCCGCTGCGACTGTTTATTAAAAACACAGCACTCTGCAAACACGAAAGTGGACGTATAGGGTGTGACGCCTGCCCGGTGCCGGAAGGTTAATTGATGGGGTTAGCGCAAGCGAAGCTCTTGATCGAAGCCCCGGTAAACGGCGGCCGTAACTATAACGGTCCTAAGGTAGCGAAATTCCTTGTCGGGTAAGTTCCGACCTGCACGAATGGCGTAACGATGGCGGCGCTGTCTCCACCCGAGACTCAGTGAAATTGAAATCGCTGTGAAGATGCAGTGTATCCGCGGCTAGACGGAAAGACCCCGTGAACCTTTACTATAGCTTTGCACTGGACTTTGAATTTGCTTGTGTAGGATAGGTGGGAGGCTTTGAAGTGGGGACGCCAGTTCTCATGGAGCCATCCTTGAAATACCACCCTGGCAACTTTGAGGTTCTAACTCAGGTCCGTTATCCGGATCGAGGACAGTGTATGGTGGGTAGTTTGACTGGGGCGGTCTCCTCCCAAAGAGTAACGGAGGAGTACGAAGGTGCGCTCAGACCGGTCGGAAATCGGTCGTAGAGTATAAAGGCAAAAGCGCGCTTGACTGCGAGACAAACACGTCGAGCAGGTACGAAAGTAGGTCTTAGTGATCCGGTGGTTCTGTATGGAAGGGCCATCGCTCAACGGATAAAAGGTACTCCGGGGATAACAGGCTGATACCGCCCAAGAGTTCATATCGACGGCGGTGTTTGGCACCTCGATGTCGGCTCATCACATCCTGGGGCTGAAGCCGGTCCCAAGGGTATGGCTGTTCGCCATTTAAAGTGGTACGCGAGCTGGGTTTAGAACGTCGTGAGACAGTTCGGTCCCTATCTGCCGTGGACGTTTGAGATTTGAGAGGGGCTGCTCCTAGTACGAGAGGACCGGAGTGGACGAACCTCTGGTGTTCCGGTTGTCACGCCAGTGGCATTGCCGGGTAGCTATGTTCGGAAGAGATAACCGCTGAAAGCATCTAAGCGGGAAACTTGCCTCAAGATGAGATCTCACTGGGATCTTGAATCCCCTAAAGGGCCGTCGAAGACTACGACGTTGATAGGTTGGGTGTGTAAGCGCTGTGAGGCGTTGAGCTAACCAATACTAATTGCCCGTGAGGCTTGACCATATAACACCCAAGCAATTTGAGCGTAAGACGCCGAATTGTGGTGGTGAAGACGAAATAACCGAAAGTTCGTAACCACAAATATCGCATATCCGAATTCGCTGGGCTGTCCATCTGGACATTCTGGCTACAGAATTTCTTGACGACCATAGAGCATTGGAACCACCTGATCCCATCCCGAACTCAGTAGTGAAACGATGCATCGCCGATGGTAGTGTGGGGTTTCCCCATGTGAGAGTAGGTCATCGTCAAGATTCATTTCGCAAAACCCCTATCTGCGCGAGCAGGTAGGGGTTTTGTCTTTTGGGCTGGAAAAGAATTGTCGCCATGCCCGCCATAACCCCGGGCATGCCCCGTGATATGGTTCCGCATCAGAATCCACCGCCTCTCAGGGAATGCACAATGGCCAACCCCACCGCCCTCCATCCCGGCTTCATGATCGTGCATGGCAACCGCCTCGACGATTTGCGCAGCTTGGTGGTGAGCTGGATGCGTCGTTACCCGTTGGCGCCATTGGAAAACGAAATTGCGCTGGTGCAAAGCAACGGCATTGCCCAGTGGCTAAAACTGGCGCTGGCCGAAGACCCTGAAGAAGGTGACCTAGGCGGCTGTGGTATCGCCGCTGCGATCGATGTGCAGTTACCCGGCAGCTTCATGTGGCAGCTTTACCGTCGAGTATTGGGCCGCGATGAGATCCCTGAGGTTTCCCTGCTCGACAAGGCGCCGCTGACCTGGCGCCTGATGCGCTTGCTCCCGGCGTTGATCGAGCGCCCGCATTTCGAGCCGCTGCGCCGCTTTCTCACCGACGATAGCGACCTGCGCAAGCGTTACCAGCTTGCCGAGCGCCTGGCCGACCTTTTCGACCAGTACCAGGTTTACCGAGCCGACTGGCTCAAGGATTGGGCTGGTGGCGAACACATCCTCAATACCGCCCGTGGCGAGCGTAAACCGTTGCCGCCCGGTAATCGCTGGCAGGCCGAGTTGTGGCGCGCGCTGCTTGACGATGTCGGCGAGCAGGGCATGGCGCAGAGCCGTGCAGGTGTGCATCAACGTTTCATCGAGCGCATCAACAGCCTGGAGCAGGCACCTGTCGGCTTGCCGTCACGGGTGATCGTGTTTGGTATCTCGTCCCTTCCGGCCCAGGCATTGGAAGCATTGGCAGGGCTTGCCCGGTTCAGCCAGGTACTGCTTTGCGTGCACAACCCTTGCCGCCATCACTGGGCCGATATCGTCGCCGACAAAGACCTGCTGCGCCATCAGTACAAACGCCAACAGCGCAAGCAGGGCATGCCCCTTCAACTGGATGACCAGTCGTTGCACCAGCATGCCCATCCGCTGTTGGCCGCGTGGGGCAAGCAGGGCCGTGACTACATCAACCTGCTCGACAGCTATGACGACCCCGGCAGCTATCGCGGTGTATTCAGCGAGGGTCGCATTGACCTGTTCAGCGAAGGTTCGCCGACCACGCTGCTCAACCAGTTGCAAGATGACATTCTCGAACTGCGCCCGTTGGCCGAGACCCGTGAGCTTTGGCCGCCAGTCGACCTCACGCAGGATCGGTCGATACGCTTTCATGTCGCGCACAGCCCGCAACGCGAAGTGGAAATCCTCCACGACCAGTTACTGGCCCGCTTCAGCGCCGACCCTACCCTTCGCCCGCGCGATGTGATCGTGATGCTCCCGGCCATCGACACTTATGCGCCCCATATCCGCGCCGTGTTCGGCCAGTTGCAACGCAACGATCCGCGCTACATTCCGTTTACCCTCACCGATCAAGGCCAACGCGGTCGCGAGCCATTGCTGATTGCCCTGGAGCACCTGCTCAAGCTGCCAGACAGCCGCTTCGCGGTCAGCGAAGTGCTCGATTTGCTCGACGTGCCGGCCGTGCGTGCTCGCTTCGGTATCCGTGAAAGCGACTTGCCAACGCTTCATCGCTGGATCGAAGGCGCCGGTATCCGTTGGGGCCTGAATGCCGAGCAACGCGCCAGCCTGGGCTTGCCTGAAGGGCTAGAGCAGAACAGCTGGCGGTTCGGTCTGCGCCGGATGCTGTTGGGCTATGCCGTCGGCGTGGGTGAGGGCTGTGACGGCATTGAACCCTATGACGAAATCGGTGGCCTGGATGCCGCCCTGATCGGCCCGCTGGTGGCCCTGCTCGATGCGCTGGAAGTCGCGTGTCAGGCATTGGCCCAGCCCGCGACTGTTCCCCAGTGGGGTGAGCGCCTGCACGCCTTGTTGCAGGTTTTCTTCCTGGCTGAAGACGAGCACGACGAGTTTCTGCTGATGCAGTTGCAGGACTTGCGCGACACTTGGCTGGAAGTATGCGAAACCGTCGGCCTGCAGGACTCGCTGCCACTGACTGTGGTCCGCGAGGCGTGGTTGTCTGGCCTCGACCAGGGCAAGCTGTCCCAGCGTTTTCTGGCCGGCTCGGTAAACTTCTGCACCCTCATGCCCATGCGCGCCATCCCTTTCCGGGTAGTCTGCCTGCTGGGCATGAACGATGGTGACTACCCCCGCGCCCAGCAGCCGCTGGACTTCGACCTGATGGCCAGCGACTACCGCCCCGGTGATCGCTCGCGCCGCGAAGACGATCGTTACTTGCTGCTGGAGGCGCTGCTGTCGGCACGCGATCAGCTGTATGTCAGCTGGGTCGGGCGCAGTATCCGCGACAACAGCGAGCGCCCGGCCTCGGTACTTATTGGCCAATTGCGCGATCATGTGGCTGCAGGTTGGCGCTTGGCCGGTACAGGCGAACGCTCAGGGCAAGGGCCGGACGAACAGCTGCTGCACGCATTGACGCAAGAGCACCCGTTACAGCCGTTCAGCCCGCGCTACTTCCAGAAGGGCAGCCCGTTGTTCAGTTTCGCCCATGAATGGCAGGTACTGCATCTGCCGGGGCAGGACATCGCGAAAAACGACCCCGGCCTGCCTCCATACATCGATGATGAAGCGCTGAGCCTGACACAACTGAACGACTTTCTTCGCCACCCGGTGCGGCACTTCTTCAGTCAGCGACTCAAGGTGTTCTTCGAAGCCCTGGAGGCTCCGACCCCAGACGAAGAACCGTTCGTCCTCGATACGCTGCAACGCTACGGCGCCGCCGAGAGCCTGTTGAATGCCGCGCTGGCCGACCCTGACAATGCCGAGCCAGCCCTGCAAGCTCAGGCCCGCCGCCTGCAAGCTTGCGGCCTGTTGCCGCTTGCCGGTTTTGGCCAGCTCCTGCAGGCCGAGTTGATTCAGCCCCTGCCTGATCTGCTGCATCGCCATCGTCAGTTGTTGCAACGCTGGCCTCTCCTGGTCGAAGGCGCATTGCCTGTTCATTTCGAACACGGCAGGCATCGTCTCGAAGGCTGGCTGGGCCGGGTTTACCAGGCCGATGATCAAAGCCTGCTCAGCATCACCACGGTACCGAACACCATCAGCGCCGGGCGCAATAACTACAAATGGCACCGGCTTATCGCGCCTTGGGTCATGCACCTGGCTGCCTGCGCCGCGGGTTATCCACTGAACAGTGCGCTGGTGGCCAGTGACCTGACCCTGCTGCTCGCGCCTTTGCCGCAGGAGCAGGCGGCGCAATTGCTCGGTGACTTGCTGGTAGCTCGGCAGGCCGCAATGAACGCGCCGCTGCCGGTGGCGGCCAAGACAGCGTTCGCCTGGCTGGCCCAGGACGATACCGACAAAGCGCTTGCCGCTGCTGCCCGCGCCTACGAGGGCGATGAACGCAACAGCTTCGGCGAGCGCAGCGAAAGCATCGCCCTGGCCCGGCAGTTCCGTGACTTCGCCGCGCTTACCGCCGACGAAACCTTTGAAGGCTGGTGCGAAACCCTGTACCGCCCATTGTTCAACGCACCCTGGCAGGCCCTGGGCAACCCGGAGAGTGGCGCATGACCCAGGACCGTCCCCTGGCATTGAGTTTCCCCCTGCATGGCAGCCAGCTGATCGAAGCCAGCGCCGGGACAGGCAAGACATTCACCATCTCGGCGCTGTACCTGCGGCTGATCCTCGGCCACGGCGGCGAGCAGGCCTTTGGCCGCGAGCTGTTGCCCCCGCAGATCCTCGTGGTGACCTTCACCGACGCCGCTACCAAAGAGCTGCGCGAACGTATTCGCGCGCGCCTGGCGGAAGCTGCGCGGTTCTTCCGTGGCGAACTGGATGCAGCCGACCCCCTGCTGCACCAGTTGCGTGACGATTACCCGGAGCAAGCCTGGCCACGATGCGCCAGCCGCTTGGAAATCGCCGTGCAATGGATGGACGAAGCGGCGGTATCGACCATTCACGGTTGGTGTCAGCGGATGCTCCGTGAGCATGCCTTCGACAGTGGCAGCCTGTTCACCCAGACGCTGGAGACCGATCACACCGACCTGCTTGGCCAGGTGATGCGCGATTACTGGCGACGGTTCTGTTATGGCATGCAGGGCGAGGCCCTGGCCTGGGTCCGCGCGCATTGGGCGAGCCCCGATGCGCTGTTACCGCGTATTCGCCCGCTGTTCGGGCGGGTACGGGCACAGCAGGACGAACAAGAGCCCGAGGCGTTGATTCAAGCCGCACTTGGGCAACGTACCGAGCAGTTAGCCCAGCTCAAGGCGCCCTGGGTACAGTGGGCCGATGAGCTGCGGCAGATCTGCCGCGATGCCGTGGCTGCCAAACAGGCCGACGGGCGCAAGATGCAGGCACGCTACTTCGAACCCTGGTTCGACAAGCTGAGCGCGTGGGCCGCCGACGAAACAATTGTCGAGCTCGATCTTGGCACCGGCTTCACCCGCCTGACCCCTGCAGGCATGGCCGAGGCCTGGAAGTCAGGCGAGCCACCCGACCACCCGGGGTTGCACGCCATGCAGACGCTGCAGCAACAACTGCAGGCCTTGGCCAGCCCGGATGCGCAACTGCTCGAACACGCTGCCAGCTGGGTATCGGCGCGTTTCGAAGTGGAGAAGCGTCGGCGCGCCGAAATGGGCTTCGACGACATGCTGCTACGGCTGCAACATGCCCTGGCTAGCGAGGCCGGCGAGCGCCTGGCCGGCCTGATTCGTGAGCAGTTCCCGGTAGCATTGATCGACGAATTCCAGGACACCGACCCGGTCCAGTACGGCATCTTCGAGCGGATCTACCAGATTACCGAGAACCGCACGGAAACCGGGCTGTTCATGATTGGCGACCCCAAGCAGGCGATCTACGCCTTCCGCGGCGCCGACATTTATACCTACCTCGCCGCCCGACGCGCTACCACCGGGCGCCTGCACAGCCTGGACACCAACTACCGTTCGAGCCAGGCCATGGTTGCGGCGGTCAACCAGGTGTTCCTCCAGGCCGAGACGCGAAGCCAGGGGCGAGGGGCGTTCCTGTTCCGTGAAGCCGAAGACAACCCGCTGCCGTTCATCGAGGTCCGGGCCAAAGGCCGTGGCGAACACTTACTGGTGGACAGCCAGGCATGCGCAGCCCTGCAGTGCTGGCAACTGCAGAGCGAAGAGCCGGTTTCGAGCACCCTTTACCGCCAGCAGCTGGCTGCCAGCTGCGCTACCCATATCGTCGCGCTGCTCAACGGCGGGCAGCAGGGCACGGCGGGCTTCCGTAACGGCGAAGGTGAATTACGCCCATGCCTGCCCTCGGACATCGCCATCCTCGTGCGCGACGGCCACGAGGCACAGTTGATTCGTGCCGAACTGGCCGCCCGTGATGTGCGCAGCGTGTACCTGTCCGACAAGGACTCGGTGTTCGCTGCCCAAGAGGCGCATGACCTGCTGGCCTGGCTCAAAGCCTGCGCCGAGCCGGACTCGGAGCGCCTGCTCAAGGCCGCCCTGGCCAGCCTCACCCTCGACCTGTCGTTGGCCGCGCTGGACAAGCTGAACCAGGACGAGCGGGTCTGGGAAGACTGGGTCATGCGTTTTCGTCGTTACCGCGATACCTGGCAGCGCCAGGGCGTGCTGCCGATGTTGCGGCACCTGTTACACGACTTCCAGCTGCCGCGCACGCTCATCGCCCGCAGTGATGGCGAGCGCGTGCTGACCAACCTGCTGCACCTGGCCGAACTACTGCAACAAGCGGCAGGTGAGCTGGATGGTGAACAGGCATTGATCCGCCACCTGGCCGAGCATCTGGCCAGTTCCGGCCAGGCCGGTGAAGAACAGATCCTGAGGCTGGAGAGCGATGAGCAACTGGTAAAAGTGGTCACCATCCACAAGTCCAAGGGCCTGGAATACCCCTTGGTCTACCTGCCGTTCATCTGCACCAGCAAGCCGGTGGACGGCACCCGCCTGCCCCTGGCGTGGCATGACAGCGAAGGCAACGCCCACCTGACCCTGACACCTGACCAGGAACAGATCGCCCGGGCTGACGACGAGCGCCTTGCCGAAGACCTGCGCCTGCTCTACGTCGCCCTGACCCGTGCCCAGCATGCCTGCTGGCTTGGCGTCGCGGACTTGAAGCGGGGCAACCAGAAGAGCTCGCAGTTGCACCGTTCGGCGTTCGGCTACCTGTTGGGTGGTGGCCTCGCGCTGCCTGGCTCCGGGCAACTGGCGGACTGGCTGCAGGCGTTGGCATCCGCCTGCCCGTACATTGAATGCGCGCAATTGCCACTGGCCGACGATCAGCTGTATCGCATGCCGCATGCCGAGCGTGAGCTGCTGCCCGCGCGCAAGCCCCGCTGGGCGGCCGCCGAGCATTGGTGGATTGCCTCCTATAGCGCCCTGCGCGTCGGCGACCAGACCCTCGGCGCCGACAGCTCACAGGCCCAGCAACTGCTGGATGACGAAATGGTCGACGCCCAGGTGCTGCGCGAGGTGCCGGCTGAAGGTGGCGATATCCACCGCTTCCCACGCGGGCCAAACCCCGGCACCTTCCTCCATGGCCTGCTGGAGTGGGCCGGCCGTGAAGGCTTCGCCGAAGTCAGCGGCAACCCCGAGCTGATCGAGCGCATGGTCGGCCAGCGCTGCAATCGCCGTGACTGGACCGGCTGGATCCCGACCCTGACGCCGTGGTTGAGTCAGTTGCTGAACGAACCGCTGCCTATTCTGGCCCACGACGTGAGCCTCACCCTTGCGCAACTGCGTCACTACCAGATCGAAATGGAGTTCTGGTTCGCCAGCCATCAGGTCGACGCCGAACAGCTCGATCTCCTGGTGGCGCGCCACACCCACCCTGGCCAGGCGCGCCCGGCAGCGCAACCGACGCTGCTCAATGGCATGTTCAAAGGCTTCATCGACCTGGCCTTCGAGCTGGACGGGCGCTACTACGTGGCCGATTACAAATCCAACTGGCTGGGCCCTGACACCCAGTCCTACGACACCTTGGCCATGGAAAAGGCCATCCTTGAGCATCGCTACGACTTGCAGTACGTGCTGTATCTGCTGGCCCTGCACCGCCAACTGCGCGCCCGGCTGCCTGATTACGATTACGACCGCCATGTCGGCGGCGCCCTGTTCATCTTCCTGCGCGGTGCCTGCAGCAGTGGCCATGGCGTGTACTTCGCCAAGCCACCGCGGGTGCTGATTGAAGCACTGGATGCGCTGTTCCGTGGTGAGCAGGCGCCCGAACCGCAAGACCTGTTTGCCGGAGCTGCGCCATGAGCCGAACCCTCACCGACCTGTTGCCTACGCCGCTGCACGCCGAACACCTGCTGGCCCTGGCGCCGCAGCGTGACAGCGCAGACCTGTTGCAACTGCTGGACCGTTGGGTCGAGCGTGGTTGGCTGCGCGCCCTCGACCGTGCGTTCGTGTCTTTTCTCGAAGAACGCGCCCCAGCGGGCGACCCCTTGCTGTTGCTGGCGGCAGCCCTGGCAAGCCATCAGCTGGGCCACGGCCATGTCTGCCTGGACCTGAGGCAGACCTTGGCCGAACCAGACTTCGCCCTGTCGCTGCCGCCGGAAGGCGACGCCTTGATCGGCCCCTTGCTGCTGCCTTCGCAACTGCTTGCGGACCTTGACCTTGACGCCTGGCGCCAGCGCATCGC
This sequence comes from Pseudomonas putida, assembly GCF_025905425.1. NCBI lineage: Bacteria > Pseudomonadati > Pseudomonadota > Gammaproteobacteria > Pseudomonadales > Pseudomonadaceae > Pseudomonas > Pseudomonas putida. The sequence goes on from NZ_CP109603.1 coordinate 13,946, forward strand.
TGCCAGCCCGTTGGTCGCCAGTGGTGACACACCAGGCCAGCAGGCACGGCCACTGGTGCTCAGTGGCGAGCGTCTGTACCTGCGTCGCTACTGGAGCTACGAGCGGCGCATCGACCACAACCTGCGCCAGCGCCTGAGCCAGGACGAGGCGGCGCCTGCCGATTTGCCCGCGCGCCTGGCACAGTTGTTCGACGAGGGCGCCGTTGCCGGTCAGGTCGATTGGCAAAAGCTTGCCTGTGCCCTGGCTACCCGGGCCGGCTTCAGCATCATTACCGGCGGCCCCGGCACCGGCAAGACCACCACGGTGGTGCGTCTGCTGGCCTTGCTGCAGGCACCGGCGGTGGAGCAGGGCAGGCCTTTGCGCATTCGCCTGGCCGCGCCTACCGGCAAGGCAGCTGCGCGCTTGACCGAGTCCATCGGCCAGCAGGTCGAGCGTTTGCAGGTCAGTGCTGCCGTGCGCGGGCAAATCCCCAGCGAGGTCAGCACCGTGCACCGGCTGCTGGGCAGCCGCCCTGGGTCGCGGCATTTCCGCCATCACGCGGGCAATCCGTTGCCACTGGACGTGCTGGTGGTCGACGAGGCGTCGATGATCGACCTGGAGATGATGGCCAACCTGCTCGATGCGCTGCCACCCCGTGCACGGCTGATCCTGCTCGGTGACAAAGACCAGTTGGCGTCGGTCGAAGCGGGTGCGGTACTGGGCGACTTGTGCCGGGATGCCGAAGAAGGCTGTTACTCACCTGCGACCGAGGCGTGGTTGGAGCACATCGGCGGCCAGTCGCTGCAGGGCAGTGGTCTTGTGCCCGGTGATGCACAGCGCAATCCGCTGGCTCAACAGGTGGTGATGCTGCGTTTCTCCCGGCGCTTTGGCGAAGGCAGCGGGATTGGCCAATTGGCTCGGCTGGTCAACCGTCAGGAATCGCATGCGGCACGCAACCTGCTCGCCATGCCGCCGCCTGATGTGAACGGCCTGTCGCTGAAAAACGAACAGGACCGTGCCTTCGATCGTCTGCTGCTCGACGGCCTCAACCGTGGCGCCGAGGGCCCTCAAGGTTATCGCAGTTACCTGCGGGCCTTGGGGCGCTACCGGCCGGCACCTGACACCGCTTATGACGACCCGCTCTGGGAGCAATGGGCGAGCAAGGTGCTGCACAGTTTCGAGGACTTCCAGCTGCTCTGCGCGGTACGCCGGGGCGCCTGGGGGGTCGAGGGCCTCAACGAACGCGTGGCGCGGGTGCTGCACAATGCCGGGTTGATCGACGCCCAGCAGCCCTGGTATGAGGGCCGGCCCGTGCTGGTGACCCGCAACGATTATGGCCTGGGCCTGATGAACGGTGACATCGGCATCGCCTTGCGCCTGCCGGATGAGCGGGGCGAGCCGTTGCTGCGTGTCGCCTTCCCGCGCAACGACGGCAACGGCGGGGTACGTTTCGTCCTGCCGAGCCGGCTCAACGAAGTGGAGACCGTGTTCGCCATGACAGTGCACAAGTCCCAGGGCTCGGAGTTCAGCCATACCGCCCTGGTGCTGCCGGACGCACTCAACCCGGTGTTGACCAAGGAGCTTGTATACACCGGCATCACCCGGGCCAAGCATTGCTTCAGCCTGGTCGAGCCACGGCAGGGCATATTCGAAGAGGCGGTGTCGCGCAAGGTGCGGCGGATCTCCGGCCTGATGCTCGAACAGGTCTGACGCTGGGCGCCAGGTACGGTAAGCGGCCATGTGCTATCGTTGCGCCAACATCTGAAAGGAATTCGAGAGATATCCCACATGACCGTGGCCGGGAGGCGATTGACGAGCTGTACGCTTTCGCTGTTGCTGGCCATCCTGTCGCTACTAGCAGGCCCTGCCTGGGCGCAAACCTCAGCAACCGGCGTGCAGGCACAACAACGTGCCAAGGCCGTCACCCAGGTGGTGCTGGGGATCTTCAGTTACGCCCGCTGGCCCGTCGAGCCTGCGCCCTTGCGCCTGTGCCTGGTCGGCCCTACCGAGTATGCCGACGACCTGATCAAGGGGCATGTGCAGGAGTCCGGGCGGCCCCTGCAGGTGCGTCGTCTGCTGGCAGAGGATGCACAGGTCGCCCAGGCCTGTGATGCCATCTACATCGGCAAGCTCGATCAGGGCCAACGCGATCAGTTGTTCCAGCGTGTCAGCGGTCACCCGGTACTGAGCATCAGTGAGGCGGACGACCCCTGTACCGTCGGCAGCCTGTTCTGCCTGCGGGTGAGCGATCAGCAGGTCGCCTTTGAAGTGAACCTCGACTCCGTGGCGCGCTCCGGCGTCCGTATTCACCCCAGTGTGCTGCAATTGTCGCGGCGCCGAGGTGCGCAGCCATGAAAACTGGCAACAAGCGCGTTCGCCCGACCCTGCGCTCGGTACTCGGCCGTGGGCACCTCAGTGTCGCCCTGCTCGCCGTGGGCCTGGTGGGTATTTCGCTAACCCTGCTGGGCGTGCTTGCCCTGCAGGTGTATGCCAACCACAACCTGCACCTGATCGCCCGCTCCATTACCTACACCGTGGAAGCTGCCGTGGTGTTCGACGACCGCGTCGCGGCCAATGAAGCGCTGGCACTGATCGCCAGTATCGAAGAAGTGGCCGACGCCAAGGTCTTCAACAACGAGGGCGAGCAACTGGCCCACTGGCAACGCAACGACAGCGGCCTGCTCGCGCACCTGGAAACCCAGGTCGCTACTGCGCTGCTGGACGAGCCGGTCAACCTGCCGATTCTTCACCACCAGCAAAAGGTCGGGCACATCGAGCTGATTGGCCAGGGCCGTAGCCTGTTGCTGTTCCTGCTCGGCGGTTTGGGCGGGATCCTGTTCTGCATGGTGCTCAGCGCCGTTGTCGCCCTGTACCTGTCACGGCGCCTGCTCGGTGACCTCGTTCGCCCACTGCGCGGGTTGGCCAGCGTGGCCCACGCCGCCCGTCGCGAACGTCGTTTCGACCGTCGCGTCCCGGAAGCGCCGATTGCCGAGCTCAACGAGCTGGGCAACGACTTCAACGCCTTGCTCGATGAGCTGGAGGTATGGCACAGCCACCTGCAGAGCGAAAACCAGACGCTGGCCCACCAGGCCAGCCACGACAGCCTGACCGGCCTGCCCAATCGCGCCTTTTTCGAAGGGCGCCTTAGCCGCTGCCTGCGCAATGCGGCGCGGCAGCAGGATCATCTGGCGGTGCTGTTCCTCGACAGTGACCACTTCAAGCAAATCAATGACAGCCTCGGCCATGCGGTGGGCGATGAAGTGTTGATCAGCGTTGCCGACCGCATCCGCGCCCAACTGCGTGAGCACGACCTGGTGGCGCGCCTGGGCGGTGACGAGTTCGCGGTGTTGCTGACGCCGCTGCAGTCACGCAAAGACGCCGAACACATCGCCGAGAAGATCGTCGCCAGCATGAAACTGCCGGTGCAACTGGACAGTGGCAGCAGCATTGCCACCTCGCTGAGTGTCGGCATCGCCTATTACCCCGTGGATGGCACTGACCCTGCCAGCCTTCTCGACGCCGCCGATGCGGCAATGTACCAGGCCAAGCGTAAACGCCGTGGCCATTGGCAAGTGGCGCAGACGGAACGGTCCGCCACCGAAATCAAGAACAGGAGCTGAACCCGTGATGCATCGTTTGCGTTTTCCCCTTTGGGCTTTGTTGCTCGCCATGTTGGCGCTTACCGGTTGCCAGAGTGCCCCGCCCAAGGGGCTGACTGCCGAGCAGATCGCCGTGCTCAAGCGCGAAGGCTTCGCCCCGACCGATGAGGGCTGGGCCTTCGATCTGTCGGGCAAGGTACTGTTTGGCAGTGACCTGGACAGCCTGAACGGCCCGAGCCAGGCCATCGTCGAGCGAATCGGCAAGGCGTTGCTGGGCGTTGGTATCCAGCGCGTGCGGGTGGATGGCCACGCGGATGCGACGGGCAGGGCGGCCTATAACCAGCAATTGTCCGAGCGCCGGGCACAGAGTGTGGCCAGAACGCTGATCGGGGTCGGCATGCCAGGGCAGAACATCCAGACGCGTGGCCTGGGCAGCACCCAGCCAGTGGCGAGCAACCGCAGCAGTGCCGGGCGCACCGAAAATCGACGGGTGTCGATTGTGGTGGCGTCGTACTGAGCGACCTCTGTCTGGCCTAGTCGGATCTGAGATGGCCAGAGTGCTGATTGATGATATGGAGCGGGGGCCGCGTTGCGGCCCATCGCAGGCGAGCCAGCGCCTACCTGTACGGCGCCCTACTTGAGGGCAGCATTACTCCTGAGCAAAGCGTATTTCGCGGGTTTCCCCCATCAGTAACGGCGCATTCGCCTCCGTCACCCCTCGGATGTAATCCCATAACAGGGTTATCCGCTTCAACTTGCGCAAATCCTCCCGGCAGTACATCCAGAACTGCCGCGTCACCTCGATCTCCTCCGGCAACACCGTCACCAACCGCGGATCCTGCGCCGCCAGAAAACACGGCAAGATCGCCAGCCCACGCCCCTGCAACGCCGCGGTGTACTGCGCAATCACGCTGGTACTGCGCAAATGCGCGTTGGCATTGGGAATCAGGTTGGCCAGGTACAACAGCTCCGAACTGAACGCCAGGTCATCCACATAACTGATGAAGGGATGCTTTGCCAGGTCCCCCACCTGCCGGATCGGCGCGTGGCTGTCCAGGTACGTCTGGGTCGCATACAGCCGTAGCCGGTAGTCGCACAGCTTGCAGCACACATACGGGCCGTGTTCAGGCCGCTCCAGGGCAATGACGATGTCCGCCTCGCGCTTGGACAGGCTGATGAAGTGCGGCAACGGCAGGATATCCACCGAAATGGCCGGGTACGCATCGACGAAGTGGCTCAGTTGTGGCGTGACGAAGAAACTGCCGAAACCTTCGGTGCAGCCCATGCGCACATGCCCCGACAGCGCCACGCCCGAGCCCGACACCTGCTCGCACGCCATGTGCAAGGTGCTTTCGATGGACTCGGCATACCCCAGCAAACGCTGGCCTTCGGCGGTAAGCACGAAACCGTTGGTCCGGGACTTTTCGAACAAGAGCGTGCCCAGCGCACCCTCAAGCGAGGTGATGCGCCGTGACACGGTGGTGTAGTCGACGCTCAGGCGCTTGGCGGCGCTGCTGGCTTTGCGGGTGCGTGCCACTTCGAGGAAGAACTTGAGGTCGTCCCAGTTGAGCGCGCTCAGGGATGTGAGGTCTTTTTGCATGATGATCCGGTTTTTTTGTGCGTTCTTGTTGGATGTTTGCACATCTATACTCGAAAAAAGCCCCTGGACGCCACCTTGCGTTTGCACGGCGCTGGCGATCTCGACCCGACAATAATTCCAAGGAGAACCCAGATGAACGCACCTCAATCCCCCGACCAGACCAAGGTCGCGCAGGTCAAGCTGCTGATCGATGGCCAATGGGTCGAATCCAAGACCACAGAATGGCGCGACATCGTCAACCCGGCCACCCAAGAGGTGCTGGCGCGGGTTCCGTTCGCCACCGTCGAGGAAGTCGATGCTGCCGTGGCCGCTGCCCACCGCGCCTTCCAGACCTGGCGTAACACCCCGATCGGCGCGCGCATGCGCATCATGCTCAAGCTGCAGGCGCTGATCCGCGAACACACCAAACGCATCGCCCAGACCCTCAGCGCCGAGCAGGGCAAGACCCTTGCCGATGCCGAAGGCGATATCTTCCGCGGCCTGGAAGTGGTCGAGCACGCTGCCTCCATCGGCACCCTGCAGATGGGCGAATTCGCTGAAAACGTCGCTGGCGGCGTCGACACCTACACCCTGCGCCAACCCATCGGCGTGTGCGCGGGCATCACCCCGTTCAACTTCCCGGCCATGATCCCGCTGTGGATGTTCCCCATGGCCATCGTCTGCGGCAACACCTTCGTGCTCAAGCCTTCCGAGCAGGACCCGCTGTCGACCATGATGCTGGTCGAGCTGGCGCTGGAAGCTGGCGTGCCGGCCGGTGTGCTTAACGTGGTGCATGGCGGCAAGCAGGTGGTGGATGCGATCTGCACCCATCAAGACATCAAGGCGATCTCGTTCGTCGGCTCCACCGAAGTCGGCACCCACGTCTACAACCTGGGCAGCCAACACGGCAAGCGTGTGCAGTCGATGATGGGCGCGAAGAACCACGCGGTGGTACTGCCCGACGCCAACCGCACCCAAACCGTCAACGCCCTGGTCGGCGCGGCCTTTGGTGCTGCCGGCCAGCGCTGCATGGCGACCTCCGTGGCGGTGCTGGTGGGCAAGGCCCGCGAGTGGCTGCCGGACATCAAAGAGGCGGCGAGCAAGCTCAAGGTCAATGCCGGCTCTGAACCTGGCACCGACGTCGGCCCGGTGGTTTCCAAGCGTGCCAAGGAGCGGGTGTTGGGCCTGATCGAAAGCGGCATCAAGGAAGGCGCCACGCTCGAACTCGATGGCCGCGATGTTACGGTGCCTGGCTATGAGCAAGGCAACTTCGTTGGCCCGACCCTGTTCTCCGGGGTGAAAACCGACATGCAGGTCTACACCCAGGAAATCTTCGGCCCGGTGCTGGTGACCCTGGAAGTCGACACCCTCGATGAAGCCATCGCCCTGGTCAACAACAACCCGTTCGGCAACGGCACCGGCCTGTTCACCCAGAGCGGCGCGGCCGCGCGCAAGTTCCAGAGCGAGATCGACATCGGCCAGGTCGGCATCAACATCCCGATCCCGGTGCCGGTGCCGTACTTCAGCTTCACCGGCTCGCGCGGCTCCAAGCTCGGCGACCTGGGCCCATACGGCAAGCAAGTGGTGCAGTTCTACACTCAGACCAAGACTGTCACCGCTCGCTGGTTCGATGACGACAGCGTCAATGACGGTGTGAACACCACCATCAGCCTGCGCTAAGGAGTTCGCCATGCGTATTGCATTCATCGGCCTGGGCAACATGGGCGCGCCCATGGCCCGCAACCTGATCAAAGCCGGGCATCAGCTGAACCTGTTTGACCTGAACCAGACCGTGCTGGCCGAACTCGCCGAACTGGGCGGGCAGATCAGCCACTCGCCCAAGGACGCAGCCGCCAACAGCGAGCTGGTGATCACCATGCTGCCGGCTGCGGCCCATGTGCGCAGTGTGTACCTGAACGATGACGGCGTGCTGGCGGGCATACGCCCCGGCACCCCGACGTTGGACTGCAGCACCATCGACCCGCAGACCGCCCGCGAGGTGTCCAAGGCCGCTGCGGCCAAGGGCGTGGACATGGGCGATGCACCGGTATCCGGTGGTACGGGCGGCGCGGCGGCCGGCACCCTGACCTTCATGGTCGGTGCCAGTGTCGAGTTGTTCGACACGCTCAAACCGGTGCTGGAACAGATGGGCCGCAACATCGTGCATTGCGGTGAGGTCGGCACAGGGCAAATCGCCAAGATCTGCAACAACCTGCTGCTGGGCATTTCGATGATCGGCGTGTCCGAGGCCATGGCCCTGGGCAATGCACTGGGCATCGACACTAAAGTGCTGGCCGGCATCATCAACAGCTCGACCGGGCGTTGCTGGAGCTCGGATACGTACAACCCGTGGCCCGGCGTCATCGAAACTGCACCTGCTTCACGCGGTTACACCGGCGGCTTTGGCGCCGAATTGATGCTCAAGGACTTGGGGCTGGCAACCGAAGCCGCACGTCAGGCGCACCAGCCGGTAATTCTCGGGGCCGTGGCCCAGCAGCTGTATCAGGCAATGAGCCTGCGCGGAGAGGGTGGCAAGGATTTCTCGGCCATCGTCGAGGGGTACCGCAAGCAGGATTGACGAGCGAGGTGGTTTGATCGCGGGCCAGGTGGCCTTCCCTCTGTAACTGCGCACCAGAGGGAAGGGCACCTGCTCCGCGATTTTTTTTGCTCAGGTGCCCAGCTACGAATCAGGCGAACACGAAGTACTTGCGCACCGTCTCGACCACTTCCCAGGTGCCTTTCATCCCAGGTTCGATCACAAATACATCACCGGCTTTCAGGTGCTTCGGCTCTTCGCCTTCCGGGGTGATGATGCAGTAGCCATCGAGGAAGTGGCAGAACTCCCACTTGTCGTAGTTCACCTCGAACTTGCCCGGCGTGCAGATCCAGGTACCCATGATCTTGCTGCCGTCGGCCGACAGGTAGGCGTTGAGGTTGACGGTGTGCGGATCGCCGCCGATGCGCTTCCATTTGGTGGCGTCCACAACCGGCGTCGGGCAGGTCTCGCGCAGGACGGTGATGAAATCGGACATGGCACAACTCCTGGTGACTGGCTGAATGACTGGACACCATAGGGCCATTGGCCGAGCTGCAGTTGCCTGGGGTCGACGTTTAGGTGCCTGACTGCGCTATGCGCAAAAATGAGTGGATGGGGGGTGACGCGGGCGTGGCTAGATTCCTACGTGGTAATAGGCTGGCGCCTACCGACTCGACTGCCTCATCCACTGGTCGCCTTGGGTGTGCATAGCGTGTACTGCGATTCGTTTTGTTCTATTCGGTGTGTATCATCCACACTGACTGTCAAAGGAAGAACGAGTGCGCAGTCGTGAAGTAATTCAGATCATTGAGGCAGACGGGTGGTACGAGGTCGAGGTCAAGGGCAGTCATCATCAGTTCAGGCACCCGGTAAAAAGAGGGAGAGTAACGGTGCCACATCCTAAAAGTGATCTGCCTAAGGGCACTGTACATAACATCTTGAAGCAAGCTGGGCTGAAACAGCCCAGTAGTCCCAGCAGCTCAATCATCAGGGGAGACGCGTAATGAAGTTTCCGGTTGTATTGCACAAAGACGCCGATTCGGATTACGGCGTAACGGTTCCTGATGTGCCTGGCTGCTTTTCAGCAGGCGCGAGTGTTTCCCAGGCGCTAGAGAATATTCAGGAAGCACTGGCATTGCATTTTGAAGGTCTGGTCGCTGATAACGAAGCGTTACCGCAGGCGCAAGAGATTGATGTTCATGTGGCTAACCCCGATTACCACGGCGGGGTCTGGGCAGTTGTGGACTTCGATGTGACTCCGTATCTGGGCAAGGCGGTGCGGTTCAATGCAACGCTGCCGGAAAACCTGTTGCAACGGATCGATGAGAAGGTAAAGCGCGACCATCGGTATGCTTCTCGTTCCGGATTTCTGGCATCGGCAGCATTGCGAGAGTTGGCAAGCGTGCACTGATCTAATGTGGGGGAGACAGTCGGGGTCATATCTCAAGCCCACCAATACCGCACAAAGTGGAAAAACACCGGCGCCGCAAAGCACACCGAATCCATCCGGTCGAGCATGCCGCCGTGGCCTTCGATCATGTGCCCCCAGTCCTTTACCCCACGGTCGCGCTTGATCGCCGACATCACCAGCCCGCCGAAGAAGCCCATGGCGTTCACGGTCAGGGCCATCAGTGCCGCCTGCCAGAAGTTGAACGGGGTGATCCAGCACAACAGGGCGCCGATCAGCGTGGCTAATGCCACGCCACCGACCAGGCCTTCGAGGGTTTTCGAGGGTGACAGGTTGGGCGCTACCTTGCGTTTGCCGAACAGCTTGCCGCACACGTACTGCAGCACGTCGCTGATCTGCACCACGAGGATCAGCCAGGCGATCAGCAGCAGGTTGCGGCCCTCGAAACCGGGGATGTCGAGTGTCATCAGCGCGGGCACCGAAGAAACGCAATACACCGCAATCATCAGGCCCCACTGCACCTTTGACGCGCGTTCAAGGAAACGCGTGGTGTCGCCGCCAAAACTGGCGAGGATTGGCAGCAGCAGGAACAGATAAACCGGAATGAAAATGCTGAACAAGCCATACCAGTCCATGGCGATCAGCACGTACTGCACCGGCAACGCCACATAGAACGCCGCCACCAGCGCCGGGTAGTCGCTGCGCCGGGTCGGGGTGAGGGTCATGAACTCGCGCAGCGCATAGAACGACACGCCGTAAAACAGCACGATCACGCCGTACTTGCCGAACAGGAAAGCGATGCCGATGACCAGCACCATCACCCACCAGGCGTTGATACGGGCATTGAGGTTGTCGATCACCGCATGCGGCGCGGGGCCTGCACGCCACTTGAGCAGGCGGCCGATCACGCTGGCGAGCAGCAGCAGGGCGCCGATGCCGGCGAACAGCGAAAGGGTATTGTCGTCCATGTCAGGCATCCTTGGGCGCCAGGTTCAGCAGGGCCTGGCTGGCCCGTTCGAGAAAGGCCTGCTTGCTTTCATCAGCCTGCAGGTGGAGGGGTTCGCCGAAGCTCAGCGTGCACAGCAGCGGCAATGGCAGGGCGCGGCCCTTGGGCATGACCCGGTTGAGGTTGGCGATCCACACCGGCACTAGCTCGACGTCGGGGTTGGCCGCAGCCAAATGGTACAGGCCGCTTCTGAACGGCATGAGGGGCTCGTCGCCAAGGTTGCGCGTGCCTTCCGGGAAGAATATCAACGAGTCGCCCTGGGCCACGGCTTCGCGGATCGGCTGCAGGGGGCTGCCTTGGCCTTCTGCCCGCTGTCGGTCGATCAGCACGCCGTTGAACACGTTGCGGATGAGAAAGTCGCGGATCCCGGGTTTTGCCCAGTAGTCGGCACCGGCTACCGGGCGGGTGCGTTTACGCAGGGGTTCTGGCAGCGAGGCCCAGAGCAGCACGAAGTCGCCGTGGCTGCTGTGGTTGGCGAAGTACAGGCGTTGCACGGGCAGCGGCGTGCAGCCGAGCCACAACGCACGGGCTCCGGTAATCAGCCGGGCGGCGGAGGTGATGACGAAGGCGGTCAAGGTCGCAAGCATGGGGCGGTTGTCATCCGGTGAAAGGCAGTGTCAGCAGGGTAGCCAAGGTCAGCGCCAGTTGCAGGCCCAGGCACACAGTCTGGCGGCGCAGCAGGGCCAGCGCGGCCTGGCTGCGGGCGGGCCAGTCGCGGGTATCCTTGGCGTGCGGTTTGAGGTTGAGGTCGAACAGGGCGCGGTCCAGCGCTTGTGTGTCTGCAGGCAGGTCTTGGCTGGCGCCGAGGCGGGTGAACAGTTCGGCGTCCAGGGCCACGCGGATGGCCCAATATTTGTGCAGCACACCGAGCGCTAGCAGCACCGCGCACAACAAACTGCACAATGGATGCAGCGAGGCACCCAGCAGTGGCGCCAGGCCAAAGCCCAGGGCCAGCAGCGTGATGCCGTCCGACAGGCGCTCCAACTGGCTGCCACGGGCCAGCAGGCTGGCCGTCAGGTGCAGGTTCATGGGCGTGCTCCAAGCTGTTGCAGGGCCTGTCGATGGGCGGCGTGCAAGACCACGCCAGGGCGTGCGCTGCGGATCAGCTGTTCGGCCTGGGCGGCGTCGGCGCATCGGCCCGTGAGTACCAGCCAGGCCGCCACGGCGCTGGCGCTGCGGGAATAGCCCAGGGCGCAGCAGACCAGCAGGGGGCCTTGCTGGCGCAGTTGCTCGATGGCGTTTGCCGCTTCGTGCAACAGCTTGCTGTCGGGGACAATCAGGTCCAGGGTGGGAACAGATCGATAGTACTGGCCTGTGGCAGCAGGCCCATCGCGGCACGGCAGTTCAGCGCACAGGTCGACGATGGCAGCAAACTGCGCGCCCTCGCCACGCCCTGGAATACGCCCCAGGAATACCCCGTCACACACCTCATCCGCCTGCGGGTGGTGCCGTGTCCATAACCTGGAATTGATCCACGCCCCTATCAGATAGGGCCACAGCAGCCAGGTCGCCGCATTGGACAAGCGCCCATCGGCGCCCTTCTGAAAACCACCCGCGCCGAACACGCCGTAGTTCAGTGCCACCCACAGCAGCGCCACGCCCGGCCATGACAGCCACAACCCCGCGCCACCTGATGCGAACGCCGGTAGCGCACACAGCAAGGCGCCAAGGCCATAGCACAGCGCCACCCGCCAGCGTTTGCGATCACGGGCAAGGCGGGCCTGCTGCCATGGCAGGCGACCGTGCCACGGCCATAGCCACAGGCAGACAAACCCTGCCAACGCCCCGGTGGGCACGTCGATGAAGTGATGCTGCCAGGTGGTCAGCACCGACACGCCAATCAACGCCATCCAGCCATGCATGAGCCAGCGCCAGGGCTGGCGGTGCACGTGCCGGGCGAACATCGCCCAGATGATCACCAGCAGCGCGATGTGCAGCGACGGCGCCTGGTTGTAAGGCTTGTCAAAGCCCATCAGCACCTCGAACAGCCAGCCGAACAGCCCGCTCATTTCGGGCCGCTCGAAGGTAAAGCGCAGTGGCCAGAGCAGGAAGCAGCTGACGCTGATCACCTGTGCCGTGAGCAGCGCCAAAGCATGCCGGTCCATCTCCTGGCGGGTGCGTGGCAGCAGGAAGGACAAGCCGTAAAGCAGGTCGATCGACCAGTACGGGATGATCGTCCAAGGCCACAGTGGCATGCTGTGTTCCCAGCCGAACACCAGGCTGCCGACATCACTAAGGCTGGCGGTGTGGGTGTTTACCAGCCCATAGCTGAGGAAGAAGAACGGCCCCAGCAGCAGTAGCCAGAGCACGCCACGGCGAATCAACCCGGGCTCACGCGCTGGGCTCATTCACGCACCCGTTGCGCCAGGCTGACGCTGAAGATGCCCCACTCGTCGATGCGCTGGGCCAGTTTGCGAAAGCCCGCCGCCTCGACCAGTTGGTCCATTTCGGCCTGGCTGCGCCGGCGCATCACCCACGCCTCACCGCCGCGATGGCTGGTCAGGGCACGGGCGATCATTTCCAGTTGCGGGTGCCAGGGCTGGCCGGTGTAGACCAGGTAACCGCCATCTTCGACGGCATCGGCAAGGCCAGCCAAGGAGTTGCTCACCAGCGTGTTGCTGGGGAACAGTTCGTAAAGGCCAGACACCACCGCCAGCGTAGGGCCTGGCTGCAGGGCCGCGAGGCTGGCGCGATCGAAGGCATCGCCCTGGACGAAACGGGCAACATCGCTCAGGCCTTTTTCGGCGATCAATGCGCTGCCTTGTTGCACGTTCAGCTCGCTGTAGTCGCGCAGCAGGATCGAGTCAGGCAGTTGTTCGAGTTCCTGCAAGGCTTCGAGGATGTAACGACCATGGCCGGCGGCGATGTCGACGATATGAACCGGCCGCTGTTGGGCGCGTAGGCGGGCGATGGCCTCGCGTAGCAACTCTTCGACGTGCAGTTTGCGCTGGCGAATGCCGCGCCAGCCAATGGCGTCGAGGTAGTTCTGGTCGATCATGCGGCCCAGCTTGCCTTTGCCTGTGGGCTGGTTGCGGTAGACGTAATCGAGGGTGCTGCCCGAGTCGAAGCCGGTGTCAAAACCCAGCTTCACGCCCTCGGCCAGCCCTTTGCCCAGGTTCAGGCCTGCACGGGTGGCGCGCCAGTAGAGGTCGCGGGGCGAGTGGCGTGGCAGGGGCGCGGCCAGGCTCTCGGCCTCGGCGCAGCTGGCACCGGCCTTGTCGGCGTCGAGCAGCGACGGTGCGGGCACAGGGCTGTCGAAACAATGCGCGACGAAGCGCTCGATACGCTTGAGCACATGGGCGCGGTCCCGTTCGCCGAGGGTGTCGTGGAAAAACCCCGGGAGCGTGTGCATTTCCTTGCGTGCACTGCCCAGGCGCTCGAAGAAACGCGCCTGCGGTTTGCGCTCGACCACAAGGTCCGCACCGGAGACCAGCAACTGGGTCGGCACCTGGATGGCCTGGGCGTCAGCCACCACGCGGTCGGCCGCTTCATACAGGCCCAGCAGCATGGTCACCGAAATCGGTCGGCTGATCAGCGGGTCGGCCACATACGACATGACCCGCTCGGGGTCATGGGTGAGCAGGCGCGGTTTGACGTAGCTGTTGACGAAGAAGTTGCCGCGCACGGCCTTGAGCAGTTTCAGGCCAGGCCGTGCGAAGGGCACATACAGCTTTACCTTGAACGCCGGTGAAGCCAGCACCAGGCAGCGCACCTTGGGCGCGTAGTCGTGGGCCCAGGTGGCGATCAGCACGGCGCCGACGCTTTGCGCCAGCACCACCATGTCCTGCTCGGCGATGCCGTGCACGGTCTGCAGATGCTCAATGAAGGTTTGCACGTCGCGCACGCTGGTGGCAAACCCCGGGCTGTCACCACGTGCCCCCGGTGACTGGCCGTGGCCGCGGGCATCCCAGGCGAAAAAGTCATAGCCCGGCATGTCCAGTTCGTCAGCCAGGTGGGCCATGCGCCCGCCATGCTCGTGGCCGCGGTGGAACATCACCACGGCGCGGCGTGGCTGGTGTTCATTGCGGGTTGCGGGCCAATGACGGTAGTGCAACTCGACACCGTCATGGGTGGAGAAATGCAGCGATTGCGCTTGGCGCATGGCGAGAATCCTTGTCCGGCGGCGATAGGCTCAGCGGGCTTCGGTCAGCCCTTGGCGAACCCGGTTGTAGAGGGTATAGAGCGAGAGCGCGAAGATGACCAGCAAGAGGCCGTTGAGCCAGGTGGCGTTGAGCAGGCCCAAGGCAACGCCGGAGCCCAAGACGCCGAAGGCAAACGCCCGGTCGCTCTTGCCCATCGGCCCGTCGTAGCGCCGCGATGCGCCCGCCAGCGGGCCCATGACGCCGGCGTATTCGCTGAAGGTCGCGCTCAGTACCACCAGCACCACCAGCGTGGGAGATACGCCGACAAGCAGCGCGAAGGGCAGGTACAACGCTGCATCGGCGATCACGTCGCACAGTTCGTTGAGGTAGGCGCCGAGCCTGGATTGCTGGCCGAATTCGCGTGCAAGCATGCCGTCGACGGCGTTGAGCGCCATGCGCAGCAGCATCCACACCGGGATCAGAATGAATAGCCAGTTGATGTGGCTGAGCCCTGCCAGCAGCACGCCTAGCAGGATCGATACGAGGGCGGCGGCGACGGTAACCTGATTGGCCGTGACGCCGCGCTCATAGAGGCGCTTGACGCCAGGCCGGAGCAGGGCTTGGAAGCGGGGCTTGAGCTGGTAGATCGAGGGCACTGGAAACTCCTTTTCGTGGTGCAGCATGATTGTGGTCAAAGCGCCCCAGTGGTCGCAAGCGCCGTTGCCAGATTTACGTTTCTACAAACCGTGTATGGCCGAATGTATCCTCAGCCTGCCAAGCGCTTGACCAATCCCGCCGCATACCCTGGCAACGCCGCAAAGTCCCGGGCGCACACCAGCAACCGGCGATTGGCCCAGTCCTCACCAAGCGCCGCCCAGTGCAGTGGCAACAGCCCTTGCCAGCGTTGCACCGAAGCCAGCGGCACAATGCCGACCCCGGCACCCCCCGCCACCATGCGCAGCACCCCATCGAAGCCGTCGGCACGTACCCGCACCCGCATTCGCCTGCCTTCTCGCAGAGCCTGTTCCTCAAGATACAAGGCCAATGCGCTGTCCGCCCCCAGCCCGACATGACCATGGGCGAGGCTGTCGATGAAGCTTGGTGCAGGGTGCTCCGCCAATGGATGCCCAAGGGGTGTCACCAACACCAGTGGGTCATCGCGAAACGGCAGGGTCTGCAAATGTTCACTGGGCGCAGCGGTCGAGATGATCCCCAGATCCGCCATGCCTTGGGTGATCGACTGCACGATCCGCAAGCTCGGCAGCTCTTGGACATCGACACTGACGCCTGGGTTCTCGGCCAGATAGCCGGCCAGCAATTCGGGCAAGTATTCAGTCAGGGCTGCCGTGTTGCACAACAGCCGCACCTGGCCTTGCTGGCCCTGCGCATACTGGGCCAGGTCGAATTGCAAGCGCTCGACCTGCTGCTCGATCAGCCGGGCATGCTGCAACAGCGCCTGGCCCGCAGGGGTCGGCTGTACGCCCCGGCGATTGCGTTCAAGCAATGGCGTACCCAGTGACGCTTCCATCGCTCGGATACGCGCACTGGCAGCAGGTAGGGATAAATGACTACGGCGAGCGCCGGCAGTAATGTTGCCGCACTCCAGGGTATGGCGAAAAAGCGTGAGGTCGATGAGGTCGAAATGCATGTGCCTCTGTCCTGGCAATAGTCAGGCTGAGTATATGGCAGATTTTCAGCCATCCCGCCGCACGCCATCATGGCCCCATGAATACCTTGATCGCGTTCTATCAGACCATTGGCCCGGCATTGACGCTGCTGGTGGTCATTACCTTCTTTCTGGCAGGCACTGTCAAAGGTGTGATCGGTCTCGGTCTGCCGACCATCGCCATGGGCCTGCTTGGCCTGGCTATGCCGCCCGCGCAGGCAGCCGCGTTGCTGATCGTGCCTTCGACCCTCACCAACCTCTGGCAACTGGCTGCCGGGGGCCATCTGCTGGCGTTGCTGCGACGTCTGGGGCCGATGCTGGCCATGATCTTCGTCGGCACACTGGTCGGCAGTGCCTGGCTGGGCATCAACAGTGGCGCGTGGGCCGCGCATGCGCTGGGCGCCGCGCTGCTGGCCTACGCGGTGTACGGGCTGCTTGGCCCGGGGTTGCGCGTGGCACAAAGGCGGGAGTGGTGGCTGGGGCCGCTCTGCGGGATGGTGACGGGTGTGGTGACGGCCGCTACCGGGGTGTTCGTGATGCCGGCGGTACCGTACCTGCAAAGCCTTGGCCTGAACCGTGACGAGATGATCCAGGCCCTGGGCCTGGCATTTACGGTCTCGACCCTGGCGTTGGCCCTGGGCCTGGCCGGGCAGGATGCCTTGGGCGGCCAGGCCCTGGGTGCTTCATTGCTGATGCTGGCGCCGGCACTGGTCGGCATGCTGGCGGGGCAGTGGTTGCGTCAGCGCATCAGTGCACCGTTGTTCAAGCGCTGCTTCTTCATCGGCCTGGCCGTACTCGGCGGCCATCTGCTGATCAACGGTTAGCAGACGAGGCGCTGAGCATGTCGATCAACTGGATATCGAACTCGCGCTCCAGGTAGTCCATGCGTTTTTCGAAGAACGCGACCATGTGCGGCAGGGCCGAGTGCACATCCAGTGCCGCCTTGTCTGCCCACACCTCGTAGAACACGAACAGGCTAGGGTCGGTCTTGTCGCGCAGCATGTGGTACTCGATGCAGCCCGGTTCCTGGCGGCTGGGCTCGACATAGGCGCGGAACAGGGTTTCGAAAGCTTCGGCCATTTCCGGGCGGGTCTTGGCTTTGAGGATGAAAGCGTACTGCTCGCTCATGGATCGCTACTCGCTGGTGAATGATGAAACGATTCTAAGGCAATAATGGGTTGTACATTCGTGATTTCAGGGCAATTGTATTTTGACTCATACCTGCTGTTTCCCCTGCCAGTGAGTCTCTAACCTGCCGGTCATCCCATTTGATTCGATCGAGGCAACACGGCCTCGGGTCGATATCGCCAAATCGAGGCCAGCATGAAAAAGATCCTTTTGCTCAACGGTGGTAAACAGTTCGCTCACTCCGATGGCCGCCTCAATGCGACCCTGCACGAAGCCGCTATCGCTCACCTGGACCGTGCCGGTTTCGACGTGCGGCAGACGTTCATTGATGGTGGCTACGATGTGCGGGAGGAAGTCGAGAAGTTCCTCTGGGCCGATGTGGTGATCTATCAGATGCCAGGTTGGTGGATGGGTGCGCCATGGACGGTGAAGAAGTACATCGATGACGTCTTCACCGAAGGCCATGGCAGCCTGTACGCCAACGACGGCCGGACCCGCTCGGATGCCTCGCAGAAGTACGGCAGCGGTGGCCTGATCCAGGGCAAGCAGTACATGCTGTCGCTGACCTGGAATGCCCCACAGCAGGCGTTTGACGACCCCAGCGACTTCTTCGAGGGCAAAGGTGTGGACGCCGTGTATTTCCCGTTCCACAAGGCCAACCAGTTCCTTGGCATGACCGGTTTGCCGACCTTCCTGGCGGTGGATGTGATGAAGCGCCCGGATGTGCCGGCAGCATTGGCCGCGTATGAAGCGCACCTGGACAAGGTGTTCGGCAAGGCTGAGTAAAGAACCGGTACTGACATCGCTGGACTTGCCGTCTGCAAGCGGTTATCAATCATGGCGAGATCAGACACAGGCCCACACGTGAAAACCCGATCAGAAGAACTCCAGGTATTCGTCGCTGTGATCGACTGCGGCTCGATCTCTGCTGCAGCCGAGCAGATGGGCCAGACCCCGTCAGCCGTCAGCCGCTCCCTGTCGCGCCTGGAGGCCAAGCTCGGCACCACCCTGGTCAACCGCACCACCCGGCGCATGGACCTGACCGAAGAAGGCCGCTTTTTCCTTGAGCGCTCGCGTTTGATCCTGGAACAGATGGACGAGATGGAAGAGCGCCTGTCGATGAACCGGCAGACCGCCACCGGGCGCCTGCGCATCAACGCCGCGGCGCCGTTCATGCTGCACGCCATCCTGCCCTGGATCGGCGAGTTCCGCCGCCAGTACCCCGGCATCGAGCTGGAGCTCAACACCGACGACCTGATCATCGACCTGCTGGAGCAAAGCACCGATGTGGCGATCCGTATCGGCGAGTTGGCCGACTCCAGCCTGCATGCACGCAACCTGGGGTGCAGCCCGGTGCAGGTGCTGGCCAGCCCCGCCTACCTGGAACGGCACGGCACCCCGCAGCGCGTCGAAGACCTGGCCAACCACTGCTTGCTCGGGTTCAGCCAGCCCGAGTCGCTCAACCACTGGCCCTTGCGCCATGCCCAGGGCGACCGCTGGGCGATCCGCCCCGCGCTGATCGCCTCCAGCGGCGAAACCCTGCGCCAACTGGCCCTGGCCGGGGAGGGCATTGTCAGCCTGTCGCATTTCATGACCCACGAAGACATCCGCACTGGCCGCCTGCAGGTGCTGCTGGGCGACGCCAACAACGGTTATCGCCAGCCGATCCATGCGGTGTACTACCGCAACACGCAGTTGGCGCTGCGCATCCAGTGCTTCCTCGATTTCATCCAGCGCAAGCTGGCGATGTACGCCTGCTGAGTTGCCTGAACGCGACAGATCCTGCCCAAAGGCGGCGAAACTTCCTACGTTTGATTGCACAGTCGATACGCTTCGGCCTTACTGAGTGATCAACAAAAACAACACCAAGGAAGTGTCATGCGTATTGTCCTGTTCCAGTCCATGGCCCTCGGAGCCGCTTTCCTGAGCTGTTCATCGGCCTTTGCGGCCACCCTGGAGGCGGGCGCGGTGGCCGCGCCCGATCAATATGGCGCACAGGTGGCCGCCGATATTCTGAAAAAGGGCGGCAACGCCGTGGACGCCGCCGTGGCAACGGCCTTCACCCTGGCGGTGACCTACCCTGAAGCCGGCAACATCGGCGGCGGTGGCTTCATGACCCTGTTCGTCGACGGCAAGCCCTACTTCCTTGACTACCGCGAAGTGGCGCCCAAGGCTGCCAGCCGCAACATGTACCTGGACGACAAGGGCGAAGTGATCGAGAACCTCAGCCTGGTCGGCGTTCGCGCGGCGGGTGTACCCGGCACCGTGATGGGCCTGTGGGAAGCGCACCAGAAATTTGGCAAGTTGCCCTGGAGCGAGTTGCTGACGCCGGCCATCGGCTACGCCAAAAACGGCTTCAAGATTGCCGAAAAACAGTACCAGTACCGCAACGATGCCCAGGGCCTGTTCAAGACCGCGACTAACTTCAACGACTACTTCGGCACCATGAAGGTGGGCGAGCTGTTCAAGCAGCCCGAGATGGCCCAGACCCTCGAACGCATTGCCGACAAGGGCGTGAGCGAGTTCTACCAGGGCAAGACCGCCGACCTGCTGGTGGCGCAAATGCAGGCGGACAAAGGCCTGATCACCAAGCAAGACCTTAAGGACTACAAGGCCGTCTGGCGCGAGCCGATGGCCCTGAGCTGGCGCGGCAACGTGGTCTATACCGCCCCACCGCCAAGCTCCGGCGGCGTTGCCCTGGCCCAGCTGCTGGGCATCAAGGAAGACCGCGCGGCAGACTTCAAGGGCGTGGCGCACAACTCAGCGCAGTACATTCACCTGCTCGCCGAGATCGAGAAGCGCGTATTTGCCGACCGTGCCGACTACCTGGGCGACCCGGCGTTCACCAAGGTGCCGGTCGATCAATTGATCGCCAAGGACTACCTGGCCAAGCGCGCCGCGCAGGTCAACCCCAAGGCCATTTCGGTCACTGACGACGTCAAGCCGGGCTTGGAGCCGCACCAGACCACGCACTTCTCCATCGTCGACAAACAGGGCAACGCGGTCAGCAACACCTACACCCTCAACCTCGACTACGGCAGTGGTGTGGTGGTCAAGGGCGCCGGCTTCCTGCTCAACGACGAGATGGACGACTTCAGCGCCAAGCCGGGTGCGGCCAATGCCTTTGGCGTGGTCGGTGGTGATGCCAATGCCATCGAGCCGGGCAAGCGCATGCTGTCATCCATGAGCCCGAGCCTGATGACCCGCGATGGCAAGGTCGAGCTCGTGATCGGCACGCCAGGGGGCTCGCGGATCTTCACGTCAATCTTCCAGGTGATGAACAACCTGTACGACTACGACATGCCGCTGGAGAAGGCAGTGGCCGCGCAGCGTGTGCACCATCAGTTGCTGCCTAAAGACACTATCTATTTCGACAGCTATGCACCGCTGACCGGAGCGGTGGCGGATGACTTGAAGAAAATGGGGTATGTGCTGGAGGACCAGGGCTGGGAGATGGGCGATATCCAGGCGATCCGGGTGAACGGAGACAAGCTTGAGACGGCTTCTGACCCGCGTGGGCGTGGGGTGGGGATGATCGTCAAGTAATTCTGTAGACTCAGTGCTGGCCTCTTCGCGGGACAAGCCCGCTTGTGTCTTGGAGAGGGAATAGAATCTGAAGTGAGAGCGGTGAATGGCAAGCTGATAGCCCGAGGTGCCCAGAGCACGTGTGGGAGCAAAAGCTGCCATTCACCGTTCCACTTTGGCGAGAGCCCGAACAGTTGGATGAGGGGCGTAATCTCGAATCACAAGCGTGGGCCAAGCCAAAGCGCTCTCACTCCTTGAGTTTAAGAGGGTTTGGCCATGTCTTCCTCTGTCGGCATCGATGTTTCCAGTGCCACACTTGCTGTTCACATCCGCCCTGAGGGGGTGAACTTCAGTGTTTCCAATGACTTGAAGGGATTCCAACTGCTCGTCGAAAAGCTTGGCGGGTATGCAGTTTCAATGGTCTTGCTCGAAGCTACCGGTGGCTACGAGTGCAATGTCCTCAAAGCGCTGCAGGATGCCGATTTTCCGGTTTGCCGGATCAATCCCAGTCGTGCCCGGGACTTTGCCAAGTCGATGGGTAAACGCGCCAAGACCGATCCCATTGACGCAGCTGTTTTGGCTCACCTGGCTGAAGTTATGCCCCCACGGCCTTGCCAGGTGATGACACCCGAGCGGGCCTTGCTGCGCGAACTGCTTATGCAGCGGGATCGCTTCGTCCAACAGCGCGACGATGACAAGCGGCGCCTGAAGCAGGCGCGGGCTCCCAGTGTTTGTTTGCGGTTGGAACAACACATCGCCTATCTGAAGGGTGAAATTCGAGCGCTGGAACAAGAGATCGCACAGCAGGCAGCAGCTTTGCCTGATGACCGGGTTAAACAGCTCACTCAAGTCAAAGGAATTGGTCTGATTACTGCCGGAAAGCTGATGGCCTTGCTGCCAGAGCTGGGCCAGGTGGATAAGAAGGAAATTGCCGCCTTGGTCGGTGTTGCGCCGTTCAACCAGGACAGCGGCAAGCAGTCGGGCAAGCGTTCAATCTGGGGGGGGCGCTCACAAGTCAGGCGGGCGCTCTATATGGCCTGCTGGGTGGTGATACGGCACAACAAGGACTTCTGCGAGCGCTACAAAGCACTGCGAGCCCAGGGGAAGTGCGCGAAAGTATCGGTGGTGGCGTGTATGCGAGTATTGATAGTGAGGCTAAATGCGATGCTCAAGACCGGAACGCCCTGGAAGGAGCAAATAGCTCATTCGTAGGAGCAAGCCTTGCTGGCGATGCCCGGCACAGCCGGGCCTGGGGCGCTACGCGCCCCATCGCCGGCAAGGCCAGCTTCCACAAGAAGACAGTTGCTCCCACAGGATTACCGCTGCCTTCCGAGGGCGTGAACCTGTGGGAGCGGGCTTGCCCCGCGAATGCTATCTAAAGGTCAAACGCGGAACTGGCTCACCATCATCTGCAACTGCCCGCCCAACCGCGCCAGCTCAACGCTGGACGCCGCCGTCTCGTCACTGGCCGCCGCCGTCTGTTCGGACACATCCCGCACATTCAGAATGCTCCGGCTGATTTCTTCGGCCACCGCGCTCTGCTCTTCCGCCGCCGCCGCGATCTGCTGGTTCATCGACTGGATGTTCGACACCGTGCCGGTGATGCTTCCTAGCGAGGCGCCGGCCTTGCGCGCCAGCTCGACACTGCTGTCGGTCAGGGTGCGGCTACCCTGCATGGCCGTGGCCACTTGCTGGGTGCCGTGCTGCAGGCTGGCGATCAGCTCTTCGATCTCTTCGGTGGACTTCTGCGTGCGCTGGGCCAGGCCGCGCACCTCGTCTGCAACCACGGCAAAACCACGTCCTGCCTCACCAGCACGGGCCGCTTCGATCGCGGCGTTGAGCGCCAGCAGGTTGGTCTGTTCGGCCACCGACTTGATCACGTCCATGACGCTGCCGATCTTCTGGCTTTCCTGTTGCAGCAGGTTCATGGCTTCGGTGGAACGGTGCACTTCTTCGGCCAGGCGCTCGATCTGGCCGATGGCCTCAGCGACCACACGATCACCCGCGCGAGCTTCGTCATCGGCACCGGTGGCGGCATGCGAGGCCTGCTCGGCGTTGCGCGCGACTTCCTGAACGGTTGCCGCCATTTCGTGCATCGCGGTGGCCACCTGATCGGTCTCGACCTTCTGACTGTTGGCCCCTGCGCTGGTCTGCTCGGTCACGGCCGACAGCTCTTCGGCGGCGCTGGCAATCTGGGTCACGCCGTCGCGGATGCCGCTGATCAGCTCACGCAGGGTGGTGCCCATGCGGGCGATGCCCTGTTGCAGCACGCCCAGTTCATCGCGGCGGGTGACGCGCAGGTCGTGCGTCAGGTCGCCGCCGGCGATGCGTTCCACGGCTTGCAGGGTTTCCTGCAGCGGGCGGGTGATCTGCCGCGTGATGAGCACCGCTGCCAGAACGCCTACCAGTAACGCCAGCAGGGTTGCGATGGCCTGCAGGCTACGGGCCTGCGCACTTTCGATGTCGCGTCGCTCCAGCTGGATCTTGTACAACGCGTCGCTGGTTTTGACGATGTCGGCGCCCTGGACGGTCATTTCGGCACGCGCGCTGGTGATATTGGCGAGCGCATCGCGGAACTGGCGAACGGCATCACGGTAGGCCTGCACCGACTGTTCGAACTGCTGCAGGCGCGCGTCTGCGGCAGGCAGCTGGCGCTTGAGGGTGTCGACCTCGGCCAGTGCCGCTTCGAGTTGGCGCAGGGCGGCCTGCTCATTGACCGCACTGTTGTCGGCAATGTAACCGCGCACGTCGATGCGCACCTGCAACAGCTGCTGGCGAGCCTTGCTGATCAGTTGGTACTGGGCCAGGCGCGCACTATCGGTTTCGGGGCGTGCCATGACTTCCTGGCTGATGGCATCCATGGCCTGGTCAGCCTTGGCGGCCGAAGCGGTCATGGCCTCGCGAGCGGTCTGGGTGGCGTTGTAGCCTGCACGCATGGTGCCCAGCGACACCTTGTATTGGCTGATGGTCTGCCCCAGTTCGTGCAGCAACTTGACGTTATCCGGGCTCTTGAACGTATCGACCAGGCGCGCCTGCTGGTTGCTGAAGGCTTCCAGCTTGGCCAGTGTGTTGGCCGCCGCCGCATCGTCGCCATTGGCAATCATGTACTGCAGGCGTGCGATGCGCAGATCGGTCAGGTCCTTGTTGAG
Source organism: Pseudomonas putida (assembly GCF_025905425.1). Taxonomy (NCBI): domain Bacteria; kingdom Pseudomonadati; phylum Pseudomonadota; class Gammaproteobacteria; order Pseudomonadales; family Pseudomonadaceae; genus Pseudomonas; species Pseudomonas putida. The sequence goes on from NZ_CP109603.1 coordinate 37,604, forward strand.
CTGGCTGATGTCGCTCATCCAGTTACTGCGGTCGATCAGGCTGCCCAGGCTGGTCCAGCCGGTCAGGGCCAGCAGGCCGGTGAGGATCAGTACCAGGCCGAAGCCCAGGCCGAGTTTGAGGTTGACGCTGATGTTGGCAAACCAGCTGTTCATGCACGCACTCCAGAAGTTGTTTTCGCTCGCTTGATCGTCGATCGCAAGGCGTTGTTGTTCTGGATGCCCGCTGATTCGTGCAGGGGTTATCGGCAATGATGGGGGAAGCTGAAACGCTTTTTCAGCTGATTTGTAACTTGTCGTTAAGGTGGCGCTGGGGCCGCGAGGCAGCCCCAGCGTGTGTCAGAGGTTACGCGCACTGAAGGTGTCGCAGCTGTTCACCTCGCCCTCGGCAAACCCCGCCTTGAACCAGCGTACGCGCTGCGCCGAGGTGCCGTGAGTGAAGGAGTCGGGTACCACGCGGCCCTGGCCTTTCTGCTGCAGGCGGTCGTCGCCAATGGCATTGGCCGCGTTCAGCGCTTCCTCGACGTCACCCGGCTCCAGCCAGTTCAGGCGTTTTTGCGCCTGATATGCCCACACCCCAGCCAGGCAATCGGCCTGCAGTTCCTGGCGTACCAGCAAGCCGTTGTCGCCTTCCATGCGCTGCCCGTTGCGGCGGGCGGCATCGACCTTGGCCGACACGCCGAGCAGGGTCTGCACGTGGTGGCCGATCTCGTGGGCGATGACATAAGCCTGGGCAAAGTCACCCGCTGCGGCGAAGCGGGTTTCCATCTCGCGGAAGAACGACATGTCTAGGTAGACCCGCTGGTCGGCCGGGCAATAGAACGGGCCTACCGCTGCCGAAGCAAAGCCGCAGGCAGAATTGACCTGGCCGTTGAACAGCACCAGTTTGGGGTCGCGGTACTGCTTGCCGGCCTGGGAGAACAGCGCTTTCCAGGTGTCTTCAGTGTCACCCAGCACCGAGGCGACAAACTCGGCCTGCTGGTCATTGGCCGGCGGCGCCTTGCTGCCTGCGCCGCTTGGCGCTTGTTGCTGTTGCTGTTCCATTTGACCGGTGAGCTGGCCAAGAATCTGCAGCGGGTCCTGCCCGGTGAGCCAGCCAATGCCCACGATCAGCAGAATCGCCCCCAACCCGAGGCCCTTGCCGCCGCCAAAGCGCATGCCGCCACCACCGCCACCTTCGCCTCGGGCATCGACCACGTTGTCGCTGCGTCGGCCTTTTCGCCATTCCATGAATGCTCTCCGGAGCGTGAAACAAGAAGACAAAGATTAGTTCACCTAAGCGGGAGATGTCAGGCAAAGGTGCTAATCCATAACCATATGGTTATGTATGGAGCGGTCGATTTCAGTATTCATCCTGCGCGGGTTATCCGAAACTGCAAGTCCGCCTGCCCCGTATAGGCGTTTTGATAATTCCAAGAGAGGAAAACGGCATGCCCGCCCAGGACACCAGCCGCTTCGTGATCCGTGATCGCAACTGGCACCCCAAAGCCCTGACGCCCGACTACAAGACTTCCATTGCCCGCTCGCCGCGCCAGGCATTGGTCAGCATCCCGCAGTCGATCAGCGAAACCACCGGCCCGGATTTCACCCACCTGGGTTTCGGCGCCCACGACCATGACCTGCTGTTGAACTTCAACAACGGCGGCCTGCCGGTCGGTGAGCGCATCATCGTTGCCGGCCGGGTGGTCGACCAGTACGGCAAACCTGTGCCCAGCACCCTGGTGGAAATGTGGCAGGCCAATGCTGGCGGCCGCTACCGCCACAAGAACGACCGTTACCTGGCCCCGCTGGACCCGAACTTCGGCGGTGTGGGTCGTTGCCTGACCGACCGTGACGGCTACTACAGCTTCCGTACCATCAAGCCCGGCCCGTACCCATGGCGCAATGGCCCAAATGATTGGCGCCCGGCGCACATCCATTTCGGCATCAGCGGCCCGTCGATCGCTACCAAGCTGATTACCCAGCTGTACTTCGAGGGCGACCCACTGATCCCCAAGTGCCCGATCGTCAAGTCGATCGCCAACCCAGAAGCCGTGCAGCAGTTGATCGCCAAGCTCGACATGAGCAACGCCAACCCCATGGACTGCCTGGCGTACCGCTTTGACATCGTGCTGCGCGGCCAGCGCAAGACCCACTTCGAAAACTGCTGAGGACCCCGCCATGCCAATCGAACTGCTGCCGGAAACCCCTTCGCAGACTGCCGGCCCCTACGTCCACATCGGCCTGGCCCTGGAAGCGGCCGGCAACCCGACCCGCGACCAGGAAATCTGGAATTGCCTGGCCAAGCCAGAAGCGCCGGGCGAACACATTCTGTTGATCGGCCAGGTCTATGACGGTAACGGGCACCTGGTGCGCGATTCGTTCCTGGAGCTGTGGCAGGCCGATGCCGCCGGCCAGTACCAAGATCAATACAACCTGGAAAACGCCTTCAACAGCTTCGGCCGCACGGCCACCACCTTCGATGCCGGTGAGTGGACTGTACAAACGGTGAAGCCGGGTGTGGTGAACAATGCGGCCGGCGTGCCGATGGCGCCGCACATCAACCTCAGCTTGTTTGCCCGTGGCATCAACATCCACCTGCACACACGTCTGTACTTCGATGATGAAGCCGAGGCCAACGCCAAGTGCCCGGTGCTCAACCTGATCGAGCAGCCACAGCGCCGTGAGACCTTGATTGCCAAGCGTTGCGAAGTGGACGGGAAGACGGCGTATCGGTTCGATATCCGTATTCAGGGGGAAGGGGAGACGGTGTTCTTCGACTTCTGATACTGCTGGGGCTGCTTTGCAGCCCATTCGCGGGGCAAGCCCGCTCCCACAGTGTTCAATACTGATGCGGACCTGTGGGAGCAACTGTCTTCTTGTGGAAGCTGGCCTTGCCGGCGATGGGGCGCGTAGCGCCCCAGGCCCGGCTGTGCCGGGCATCGCCAGCAAGGCTTGCTCCTACGAATGAGCTATTTGCTCCTTCCAGGGCGTTCCGGTCTTGAGCATCGCATTTAGCCTCACTATCAATACTCGCATACACGCCACCACCGATACTTTCGCGCACTTCCCCTGGGCTCGCAGTGCTTTGTAGCGCTCGCAGAAGTCCTTGTTGTGCCGTATCACCACCCAGCAGGCCATATAGAGCGCCCGCCTGACTTGTGAGCGCCCCCCCCAGATTGAACGCTTGCCCGACTGCTTGCCGCTGTCCTGGTTGAACGGCGCAACACCGACCAAGGCGGCAATTTCCTTCTTATCCACCTGGCCCAGCTCTGGCAGCAAGGCCATCAGCTTTCCGGCAATAATCAGACCAATTCCTTTGACTTGAGTGAGCTGTTTAACCCGGTCATCAGGCAAAGCTGCTGCCTGCTGTGCGATCTCTTGTTCCAGCGCTCGAATTTCACCCTTCAGATAGGCGATGTGTTGTTCCAACCGCAAACAAACACTGGGAGCCCGCGCCTGCTTCAGGCGCCGCTTGTCATCGTCGCGCTGTTGGACGAAGCGATCCCGCTGCATAAGCAGTTCGCGCAGCAAAGCCCGCTCGGGTGTCATCACCTGGCAAGGCCGTGGGGGCATAACTTCAGCCAGGTGAGCCAAAACAGCTGCGTCAATGGGATCGGTCTTGGCGCGTTTACCCATCGACTTGGCAAAGTCCCGGGCACGACTGGGATTGATCCGGCAAACCGGAAAATCGGCATCCTGCAGCGCTTTGAGGACATTGCACTCGTAGCCACCGGTAGCTTCGAGCAAGACCATTGAAATTGCATACCCGCCAAGCTTTTCGACGAGCAGTTGGAATCCCTTCAAGTCATTGGAAACACTGAAGTTCACCCCCTCAGGACGGATGTGAACAGCAAGTGTGGCACTGGAAACATCGATGCCGACAGAGGAAGACATGGCCAAACCCTCTTAAACTCAAGGAGTGAGAGCGCTTTGGCTTGGCCCACGCTTGTGATTCGAGATTACGCCCCTCATCCAACTGTTCGGGCTCTCGCCAAAGTGGAACGGTGAATGGCAGCTTTTGCTCCCACACGTGCTCTGGGCACCTCGGGCTATCAGCTTGCCATTCACCGCTCTCACTTCAGATTCTATTCCCTCTCCAAGACACAAGCGGGCTTGCCCCGCGAATGGGCCGCAAAGCGGCCCCACCATCTAACCGTTATCGCCGAACCAGCAACACCCCACTTTCCATGTGGTGGGTATACGGGAACTGGTCAAACAACGCACAGCGCTCGATACGGTGCGTGTCCTGCAACTGCTCGATGTTCGCCGCCAGCGTTTCCGGGTTGCACGAGATGTACAGAATCCGCTCGAAACGCCGGGTCAGCTCGCAGGTGTCCGGGTCCATCCCGGCACGCGGCGGGTCGACGAACACGGTGCCGAACGCATAGCTTTTCAGGTCGATCCCTTCCAGCCGACGGAACGGGCGCACTTCGTTCAGCGCCTGGGTCAGCTCTTCAGCCGACAGCCGTACCAGCCGCACGTTATCCACGCCGTTTTCATCGAGGTTGCTCAGCGCCGCATTGACCGAGGTCTTGCTGATTTCGGTCGCCAGCACTTGGCGTGCGCGGGTGGCCAGCGGCAGGGTGAAGTTGCCGTTGCCGCAATACAGCTCCAGCAGGTCATCTTCACGCTCGCCCATGGCGTCGAACGCCCAGCTCAGCATTTTCTGGTTCACCGCGCCATTGGGCTGGGTGAAGGCACCTTCCGGCTGGCGGTAACTGAACACGCGGCCAGCCACGTCCAGTTTTTCTACCGCGTAGTCGCGGCCGATCACCAGGCGCTTGCCCTTGGAGCGGCCAATCAGGCTTACCCCCAACTCTTCCGCCAGTTGCCGCGCGGCCACTTCCCATGCCTCGTCCAGCGGGCGGTGGTAGCACATGGTGACCATCGCATCGCCTGCCAGGGTGGTCAGAAACTCCACCTGGAACAGGCGGTTGCTCAGGTCCTCGCTGGCTTGCCAGGCAGCCTTGAGGCGCGGCATCAAATCGTTGATGCGCTCGCTGGCGATGGGGAAGTCGTCGATCAAAATCGCCTTGTGCTTCTCGCCCGGGGCGAACATCGCGTAGTGGCGCTGGCCGTCCTCGCGCCACAGGCGGAACTCGGCGCGCAGGCGATAGTGCTCGCGCGGCGAGTCGAAAACAGCCGGTTCCGGCGCGCCGAACGGCGCCAGCAGCTCGCGCAGCCGGGCAACCTTGGCGTCCAGCTGGGTGGCGTAGGAGGAGGGGTCGAAAGCAGCACTCATGCGTTGAACCAGCCCAGCTTGATAACGAACAGGATGGAAAGGATCACCAAGGCCGGGTTCAGGTCGCGGTGGCGACCGGAGATCAGCTTGACGGCGGTCCAGGAAATGAAGCCGAAGGCGATGCCGTTGGCGATCGAGTAGGTCAGCGGCATGGCCAGGGCCGTCACCACCACGGGCGCGGCTTCGGTGACGTCGTCCCAGTTTATTTCCGCCAGGCCCGAAGCCATCAGCACGGCGACGAACAGCAGCGCCGGCGCCGTGGCGAAGGCCGGTACGCTACCGGCCAGCGGGGCGAAGAACAGCGCGAGCAGGAACAGCACGGCCACCACGATGGCGGTCAGGCCGGTACGCCCGCCCGCACTCACGCCAGCGGCCGATTCGATGTAGCTGGTGGTGGTCGAGGTGCCTAGCAGCGAGCCGGCCATGGCGGCGGTGCTGTCGGCAATCAGGGCGCGGCCCATTTTTGGCATGTGGCCGTCCTTGCCCATCAGGCCGGCGCGTTTGGCCACGCCGATCAGGGTGCCGGAGTTGTCGAACAGGTCGACGAACAGGAAGGCGAAGATGACGCTGACCAGGCCCACATCCAGTGCGCCGGCGATGTCCAACTGCAGGAAGGTCGGTGCCAGCGATGGCGGCATGGACACGATGCCGGCGAACGGCGTCACGCCCATCGCGATAGACGCGATGGTCACGGCAAGAATGCCGATCAGTACCGCGCCACGCACCTTCAACGACTCAAGGCCGACGATCAGGAAGAAGCCCAGGGTGGCAAGGATCGGTGCTGGCTGCTTGAGGTCGCCAAGGCCTACCAGGGTGGCCGGGTTATCGACGACGATACCTGCGTTATGCAGCGCGATCAGTGCCAGGAACAAACCGATACCGGCAGCGATGGCAGAGCGCAGCGGCAGCGGGATGCTGTTCACGATCCATTCGCGGATACGGAAGATCGACAACAGGAAGAACATCACTGCCGACAGGAACACCGCGCCCAGCGCGACCTGCCAGGTATGGCCCATGTGCAGGACCACGGTGTAGGTGAAGAAGGCGTTCAGGCCCATGCCCGGCGCCAGCGCGATCGGGTAGTTGGCGATCAGGCCCATGGTCGTCGAACCGATGGCCGCAGCCAGGCAGGTGGCGACGAAGATCGCACCCTTGTCCATACCGGTCTCGCCGAGGATGCTCGGGTTGACGAACAGGATGTAGGCCATGGCCAGGAAGGTGGTGACGCCCGCAAGAATCTCGGTGCGCACGTTGGTGTTGTGTGCTCTTAGTTGAAACAGCCTTTCCAGCATGCCCGCTCCCCAAGGCGCCCCCGGCGCCGTGATTTGTATCGACCCCATCAGCAAAGCACAGACCGTACCGGTTGCCGTGGTTTTATCTGGGGCGGAAAAAAGCCGCGCATCATACCAGCATGCTCGGTGAGCGGTAATCAATGTCGCGATACACTGCAGATTCTACGCCGTGCGGTCTGCGGCTTCGTGGGAGCAGCGTTGTGCAACTGATGGACTACCGTGACCTGAACCAAACCCAGCGCGCTCAACTGCTCGATATCCAACTGCACCCCGAGCAGCTGCGCTATGCCGGTGATGTGGCCAGCGCGGTGTACCTGTTGCAAAGCTGCAAAAGCGATCACCGGCGTGCGCTGGTGCTCGTGCTCGATGGCGTGCCGCAGGCGTTGTTGCTGCTCCAGCGCGGGGCATTTCTGCCCACCTGGGCCCAGGCGGGCGCGGCGACGATCACGGCCTTGCAGGTCGACAAACGGTTCCAGGGGCGTGGCTTGGGGCGCCGGTGCATGCAAGCCTTGCCGGCTGTGGTGCGCGCGATGTGGCCTGATGTCGAATGCCTGCAATTGTCGGTCGACCGCGACAACCACCCGGCGTTGGGGTTGTACCGAGCCACGGGCTGGGTGGGCAGCGGCGATGGCTACCGCGCCCGCAGCGGCTACGAGTGTTGCATGACCTTGATGCTCTGAGCCGCCCGCATGCCGGCCTCGGCGCTCATTCAGCGGCCTTGCTGTGCAGCTGATCGCGCTTGGCCAGCGTCGGGAACAGTTTTATCCACACCCCGGTCACCACCAGCGTGCCCACGCCCCCCAACACCACGGCCGGCACTGTGCCAAACCAGTGCGCCGTGACCCCCGATTCAAACTCGCCGAGCTGGTTCGAGGCACCGATGAACAACCCGTTCACGGCACTCACCCGCCCGCGCATCTCATCCGGTGTCTCCAACTGCACGAATGAACTGCGGATGACCATGCTGATCATGTCCGCCGCCCCTAGCACTACCAGCACCGCCAGCGAAAACCAGAACGACGTCGACAGGCCAAACGCGATGGTCGCCACGCCAAACACCCCCACTGCCGTGAACATGGTGCGCCCGACCTTGCGCTCGAACGGGAAGCGCGCCAACCACAGCGACATCAGCAACGCACCCACCGCCGGCGCCGAGCGCAGCAGGCCCAGGCCCCAGGGGCCGGTGAGCAGGATGTCCTTGGCAAACACCGGCAACAGCGCGGTAGCGCCGCCCAGCAACACGGCAAACAGGTCCAGCGAGATGGCCCCGAGAATGTCGGGCCGGCTGCGGATGAAGCGCACGCCAGCCAGCAGCGACTCCAGGCTGGCCCGGCCACGCTGGGGCACTTGCTGGCGCGCATCCAGGCTCAAGGTCAGCACGCAGGCGATGGCGTACAGCGCCACGGTCGGCCCATACACCCAGATGCTGCCAAAGGCATACAGCAACCCGCCCACTGCGGGGGCGACGATGGTGGCGGCCTGGGTCGCCGAGGCCGAAGCCGCCACCGCCCGTGGGAACAACCCCGGCGGCACGACATTGGGCAGCAGGGCCTGGGTCGCCGGCATCTCGAACGAGCGCGTGGCACCCAGCAGGAAGGCCAGGGCGAAGATCAGCTCGCGGCTGACGTTGTCGGTGGCGCTGCCCACTGCCAGGGCCAGTGCGATCAGCCCCTGCAGGCTCTGGCACAAGGCGGCGACCTTGCGCCGGTCATAGCGGTCGGCGACATGCCCGGTGTGCAGCATGAACAGTACCCGCGGGGCGAATTCGACCAAGCCGACCAGGCCCAGGTCGAGCACATTGCCAGTGAGCTGGTAGAGGTGCCAGCCGATGGCCACGGTGAGCATCTGGAAACCGCTGGCGGTGAACACACGGGCCAGCCAGAACGCGAGGAAAGGACGATGATGGCGCAACAACTGCGGTGCGGAATCGGGCATCGGAAACCTGTGGCCTCGGCGCAGTAGAGGGGTCGGCAGATTATCATCTGTTTGTAACAAGCAGTTACTGTTTGCCGTGATCGGCACTTTTTCACCGTTTCTGAAAGAGGGTGGGGCAACAGGTCACGCGGCAATCAACCACACGGCCCGCCTGGCCATTCAGGACTATGCTTCCAGTCAGTCGTTGACCTGGATCAATCGTTGCAAACGCAACGATCAGCCGACGATGTGGCCTTTGGGCCGGAATCCCTGCGATTGCACAGAACAATTCCAACTCGCCGCACTCGATACCGTGGGGGCAGTAGGCGCCAGGGCCACGAGCCTGAACGCCGGATTATCTGAAGAGGAAGCACTATGTTCGGTTTAGAGGCCCTAGATCTCGCCCGAATCCAGTTTGCGTTTACCGTGTCCTTTCACATCTTGTTCCCGGCCATCACCATTGGTCTGGCGAGCTACCTGGCAGTCCTCGAAGGCCTTTGGCTGCGGAGCCACAACCAGGTCTACCGTGACCTCTACCACTTCTGGTCGAAGATCTTCGCCGTCAACTTCGGCATGGGCGTGGTCTCTGGCCTGGTCATGGCCTATCAATTCGGCACCAACTGGAGCCGCTTCTCCGATTTCGCCGGCGCCGTTACCGGCCCCTTGCTGACCTATGAGGTGCTGACGGCGTTCTTCCTCGAGGCAGGCTTTTTGGGCGTCATGCTGTTTGGCTGGAACCGTGTGGGCCGTGGCCTGCACTTCTTCGCCACGGTCATGGTGGCGCTCGGCACGCTGGTCTCGACCTTCTGGATCCTGGCCTCCAACAGTTGGATGCAGACCCCGCAAGGCCACGAAATCATCGATGGTCGCGTGGTACCGGTGGACTGGCTGGCGGTGATCTTCAACCCCTCGTTCCCCTACCGATTGATGCACATGGCCACGGCGGCGTTCGTCGCCACTGCGTTCTTCGTCGGCGCCTCGGCGGCCTGGCACCTGCTGCGTGGGCGTGACAACCCGGCCGTGCGCAAGATGCTGTCGATGGCCATGTGGATGGCGCTGATCGTCGCCCCCATCCAGGCCGTGATCGGCGACTTCCATGGCCTCAACACGCTCAAGCACCAGCCGGTGAAGATCGCGGCCATCGAAGGCCACTGGGAGAACGTGCCGGGCGAGCCTACCCCGCTGATCCTGTTCGGCATCCCCGACATGAAAGCCGAGACCACCCGCTTCAAGGTCGAGATCCCGGCCCTTGGCAGCCTGATCCTGACCCACAGCCTGGACAAGCAAGTGCCAGCGATGAAGGACTTCCCGCCCGAAGACCGGCCCAATTCGGCCGTCGTGTTCTGGTCGTTCCGGATCATGGTCGGGCTTGGTTTCCTGATGATCTTCGTTGGCCTGTGGAGCCTGTGGCTGCGCAAGCGTGGCACGTTGTACAGCTCACGACCGTTCCTCTACCTGACCCTGTGGATGGGCCCTTCCGGGTTGATCGCCCTGCTCGCAGGCTGGTTCACCACCGAAGTCGGCCGCCAGCCGTGGGTGGTGTACGGCCTGATGCGTACCTCCGAAGGCGTCTCCAACCACAGTTATGCCCAGCTGGGCTTCACCCTGGTGGCGTTCGTGGTGGTGTACTTCGCCCTGTTCGGCACCGGCCTTGGCTACATGATGCGCCTGGTGCGCAAGGGCCCGCATACCGGTGAAGGCGATCATCAGCCGCCGGGTGGCCCTGGCCAGCAACGCACGCCGGCGCGGCCGCTGTCCGCCGCCGATGATGGCCATGAGGCCAACACTGTCAGCCTGAGCAAGGGGAACTGAGTCATGGGTATCGACCTTCCGCTGATCTGGGCCGTGATCATCATCTTCGGCGTCATGATGTACGTGGTGATGGATGGTTTCGACTTAGGCATCGGCATGCTCTTCCCCTTCGTCAAGGGCGAGCGTGACCGTGATGTGATGATGAACACCGTCGCCCCGGTATGGGACGGCAACGAGACCTGGCTGGTGCTGGGTGGCGCCGGGCTGTTCGGGGCCTTCCCGATGGCCTATGCGGTGGTGCTCGAAGCCTTGTACCTGCCACTGATCCTCATGCTGATCGGGCTGATCTTCCGTGGCGTGGCCTTCGAGTTCCGTTTCAAGGCCAAGGACGACAAACGCCACATCTGGGACAAGGCGTTCATCTGGGGTTCGCTGATTGCGACCTTCTTCCAGGGTGTTGCACTGGGCGCGTTCATCGAGGGCTTCAAGGTCGTCGACCGCCACTATGCCGGTGGCACGCTCGACTGGCTGACCCCGTTCAGCCTGTTCAGCGGCCTGGGCCTGATCGTCGCCTACACCCTGCTGGGCTGCACCTGGCTGATCATGAAGACCGAAGGGCCGCTGCAGTTGCAGATGCATGACCTGGCCAGGCCGTTGGCGCTGGTGCTGCTGGTGGTGATCGGTATCGTCAGCTTGTGGACACCGATCGCCTACCCGCAGATCGCCGAGCGCTGGTTCAGCATGCCTAACCTGATCTGGTTCATGCCGGTGCCGATCCTGGTGCTGGTGACCTTCTACGGGTTGCTCAAGGCGGTCGCGCGCAATGCCAACTACACGCCATTCCTGCTGACCCTGGTGCTGGTCTTCCTCGGTTACAGCGGCCTGGGCATCAGCGTGTGGCCGAACATCATCCCGCCGTCGATCTCGATCTGGGACGCTGCGGCGCCGCCGCAGAGCCAAGGGTTCATGCTGGTGGGTACGTTGTTCATCCTGCCGTTCATCCTGGGGTACACCTTCTGGAGCTACTACGTGTTCCGCGGCAAGGTGACCCATGAAGACGGCTATCACTAGGAGGCGCCCATGATGACTGGCAAGCATGGTTTGGAAGAGAAGAAGCCACTGTGGCAGCGGCTGGGTTGGCTGGTGCTGATCTGGGCGATGAGCGTGGCGGCCCTGGGCGTGGCGGCCTACGTGATGCGGCTGTTCATGGGGGCGGCGGGGTTGACTACCCATTGATTGAGCGGGGGCCGCGTCGCGGCCCTTTCGCGGCACAAGGCCGCTCCCACAGGTACAGTGCATGCCTGCGGTATAACACCGGCCTGTGGGCGCAACTGTCTTGCTCAATTGCTGAAAAATGGCGCATTCCCTGTGGGAGCGGCCTTGTGCCGCGAAAGGGGCGCAATGCGCCACCAAGCCTTACTTGCGGGCCTTGAGAATCACGAACTTCGGCGTCGCCGCTACCTGCTCCACCCCGCGGAACAACCGCGCCAACTTGCTGTGGTAACCCAGGTGGCGGTTACCGACGATATACAGCGCACCGCCCACCACCAAGGCTTCGCGGGCTTGCTGGAACATCCGCCAGGCAAGGAAATCGCCAACCACCTGCTGCTGGTGAAACGGCGGGTTGCACAGCACCACGTCCAGCGACTGCTTTTCCACACCTGCCAATCCATCGGCCGCCAGCATCACTGCGGGGCGTTCGCCCAGCGCTGCCTGCCAGTTTTCGCGGGCCGATTGCACCGCCATGTACGACTCGTCGACCAGGGTGTAATGGGCCTCGGGGTTGGCCAGTGCGCTGGCGATCGCCAATACGCCGTTGCCGCAACCCAGGTCCGCGACACGGGCCTGGCCCAGGTTGCTCGGCAGGTGCGGGAGAAACGCGCGGGTGCCGATATCCAGGCCATCGCGGCAGAACACATTGGCGTGGTTGACCAGTTCCAGGGCCGGCGATTCGAGCTGATAGCGGCTAGGGTAGGGGGAGCGTGCAGCCGGGCGGTCGGCAACGGTGGCGGTCAGCAGCCGGGCCTTCTTTTGCGCCAGCGAGGCCTGAACCGGGCCGATGTACTTTTCCAGCAGGTCACCTGCGGCCCGTGGCAAGTGCTTGATCATCGCCCCGGCGATCACCTGCGCACCGGGCGCCAGGTGGCCCTGCAGGCGGATGAGTTGCTCTTCGAGCAAGGCCAGGGTCTTGGGCACGCGTACCAGCACCCGGTCGAACGGGCCCTGCCACGGCTCACTGGCCGGTACGAACGGCACGCTGTCGAACGGCATGCCGTTGCGGGCGAGGTTTTTTTCCAGGGCCATGTGCGCCAGGTGCGAATCGCCGCTGCTGACCACGTTCAGCTGCTCGGCCAGGCTGGCGGCCAGGGCACCGAAGCTGTCATTGAGCACCAACACCCGGCAGCGCGCGTCTGGCGCCTGCTCATGCAGTTGCGCGAGCAAGTACTCGTCGGCGGCATCGAAGGCCTGCAGAGGGTCGTTTGCCTGGTCCGGCTGGCGGATCAGGTCGAGTTCGGCGTAGGGGGTGGTCAACAGGGGCATGGCGTCTGGCTCGGGTACGAATCTGCCCGTTGCGGATCGCTGCGGGCTTTGCCGCGCAATTCTACAGGGCTTTGCCGAAGGTCGCAGAAATGGCTGTCAGATCCACCCACGCAGGGCGGCGATGGCGATGGCGCCTGCCTTGTTGGCGGCGTTGGTCTTGGTGATCACACTGCGGATATGGAAGTTCACCGTGCTTTGCGACAGCGACAGGATGCAGGCAACGTCGGCGGCGGTCTTGCCGGCGGCCGACCACTTCAGCACTTCCAGTTCTCGTTCGCTCATCTTTGGCTGCGGTGGGCAGAGTGCGCTCAGGTGGTGCTCGCACAGCACAGCATGCAAGGTGTGACACACCCACTGCACGCTACCGCCTTTTTCGTAGAGTTCGTTGATCATTATTTTTTTTTCGGGCCGGGCGACGCTGACTTGGCTCTCATTGTGTTGCAGGTCGTGCAGCGACTGTGTCCAGCCATGGCGCAGGCCGTGCTTGCAGGCTGCTTCACGAAAGTGCGGTACCTCACGATACAGCTCGTCGGTCCATAGCACGGGCGTGGTCTGGCTATGGCTCACGCGTGCTGCAGGGTCCAGCTTGTAGAACTCATCGCGCTGATAGCGCTCGATCCACTCGGTTGGGTAGTTGCTGTAGAGGTACAACCGGGGTGTCTGGGTAGCGATCTGGATGCGAATGTTCAGCCCGAGGTGTTCCATGCCCAGGTCCTGCACCAAGTGCACAGCGATATCGAACAACTTCCGTGGGGATCGCTCGCTTACAAATTGATGAAGGTGCTCAGGTTTCCAGTGAAGCATCCGAAACACTCCTAAGGGGCAACAGGATCCAACCCATTTGCATACCGGGGTTATTGTAGGAAAAGACCTACCATGGTGTTGGGTTTTTTTTGTTATAGCGATCAGGTTTATCTGCGAAATAGGCAGCATCGCCCTGCTGAGGCCCTACAAACCGGTGGTTTTTATCCGGGCCACTTTGCGCGACACTGTGCGCACGTCAACCTTGGAGCCCGATATGACCGCCAGCGCCGAAAAGTTCACCCGCCAGACACTGCTCGATGTTCAGCCACTCACGCCGAACCTCTTCAGCCTGCGGGTTACGCGCGATGCGGGTTTTCGCTTCCGTGCTGGCCAGTTTGCCCGCCTGGGTGTCACCAAGGCCGATGGCAGCGTGGTCTGGCGCGCCTATTCCATGGTCAGCGCGCCGCATGACGAGCATCTCGACTTCTTCTCGATCGTGGTGCCCGGAGGGGAGTTCACCAGCGAGCTGAGCCGCTTGGGCGAGGGTGACAGCTTGCTGATCGACCGGCAGGCCTTCGGCTTCCTGACCCTCGACCGCTTCATCGGCGGCCGCGACTTGTGGTTGCTGGCCACCGGCACCGGCATTGCACCGTTCATGTCCATCCTGCAGGACTTCGAGGCCTGGGAGCGTTTTGACAGCATCAAGCTGGTGTATTCGGTACGCGAGGCGAAGGAGCTGGCCTACGTCGACGAAATCGCCGGCTTGGAACAGCGCGATTACCTGGCAGAGTTCGCCGGCAAACTGCAGTTCATTCCGGTGGTGACCCGTGAACAGCATCCGGGCGCGTTGAATGCACGCATTACCACGCTGATCGAGAATGGCGAGCTGGAGAAGGCGGCGGGGCTTGAGCTGTCGCCTGAGCATTCGCGCATCATGCTCTGCGGTAACCCGGAGATGATCGATGAAACGCGAAAGGTGCTCAAAGCGCGTGATCTGCAGTTGAGCCTGAGCAAGCGGCCGGGGCAGGTGGCGGTAGAAAACTACTGGTAAAGCAGGGGGCCGCAATGCGGCCCCAGCAACTTCAGGGCAAGCGATTCTGGTTCTGCGTCTTGAGCAGGTCACGAATCTCGGTCAGCAACGTCTCTTCGGCACTCGGTACTGGCGGCGCGCTCGGTGCCACCGCTTCCTCGCGCTTGAGGCGGTTGATCGCCTTCACGCCCATGAAGATGGCGAACGCGACGATCACGAAATCGATCACGGTCTGGATGAACTTGCCGTAGGCCAGCACTACTGCCGGAATATCGCCTTCTGCTGCCTTCAGGGTAATGGCCAGGTCGCTGAAGTCCACGCCCCCGATCAACAAGCCCAGTGGCGGCATAACCACGTCACCGACGAAGGACGAGACGATCTTGCCGAAGGCCGCGCCAATGATGATACCGACCGCCATGTCGACGACATTGCCTTTGACCGCGAAGGCCTTGAACTCACTGATCATGCCCATGTTCGATTCCTTTGTAACAAATGGTGAGGTTAACGCAGTGTAAGCCACTAAAACGGTTCATGCGTTGTGTTCAGGGGTACTGACTTCGGTTAGAACGAATAGTTTTGTCGCACGCCGAGGCGTTCGAGACACGTCTCGCTCGGCTATCATGGCGGTTTTTTTCCAGGAGAATCCGCCCATGGCCAAGGCCAAGCGCTTGTATGGCTGCACCGAGTGCGGCGCGACCTTCCCGAAATGGGCCGGCCAATGCGGTGAATGCGGGGCCTGGAACACCCTGGTCGAAACCATGATCGAGAGCGGCGGGGCAGCGGCGCCCAGCAGTGGCCGTGCCGGCTGGACCGGGCAACAGGCGCAGATCAAGACCTTGGCTGAAGTCAGTGTGGAAGAGATCCCGCGCTTCACCACCAGCAGCACCGAACTGGATCGCGTACTGGGTGGCGGGCTGGTCGATGGCTCGGTGGTGCTGATCGGGGGTGACCCTGGCATCGGCAAATCGACCATTCTTCTGCAGACCTTGTGCAATATTGCCGTGCACATGCCCGCACTGTATGTCACAGGCGAAGAGTCGCAACAGCAGGTGGCCATGCGCTCCCGCCGGTTGGGCCTGCCCCAGGACCAGCTCAAGGTGATGACCGAGACCTGTATCGAGACCATCATCGCCACGGCCCGTGTGGAAAAACCCCGGGTCATGGTGATCGACTCGATCCAGACCATTTTCACCGAACAGCTGCAATCAGCCCCCGGTGGCGTGGCCCAGGTACGTGAGAGTACGGCGCTGCTGGTGCGTTATGCCAAGCAGAGCGGCACGGCGATCTTCCTGGTCGGCCACGTCACCAAGGAGGGCTCGCTGGCTGGGCCGCGGGTGCTGGAGCACATGGTCGATACCGTGCTCTATTTCGAGGGCGAGTCCGATGGCCGCTTGCGCCTTCTGCGGGCGGTCAAGAACCGCTTTGGCGCGGTCAACGAACTGGGCGTCTTCGGCATGACCGACCGTGGCCTTAAAGAGGTCTCGAACCCTTCGGCGATCTTCCTCAACCGTACCCAGGAAGAAGTACCGGGCAGTGTGGTGATGGCCACCTGGGAGGGCACCCGGCCGATGCTGGTCGAGGTGCAGGCGCTGGTCGATGACAGCCACCTGGCCAACCCGCGCCGGGTGACCCTGGGCCTGGATCAGAACCGGCTGGCCATGTTGCTGGCGGTGCTGCACCGCCATGGCGGCATTCCTACCCACGACCAGGATGTGTTCTTGAACGTGGTGGGCGGCGTGAAGGTACTCGAAACCGCGTCGGACCTGGCTTTGTTGGCGGCGGTGATGTCCAGCTTGCGCAACCGGCCGCTGGCCCACGGCCTGCTGGTGTTCGGCGAGATTGGCCTGTCCGGTGAGGTGCGCCCGGTGCCCAGTGGCCAGGAGCGGCTGAAAGAGGCGGCCAAGCATGGCTTCAAGCGGGCCATCGTGCCCAAAGGGAATGCGCCGAAAGAGCCGCCTGCAGGGTTGCAGGTGATTGCCGTGACCCGGCTGGAGCAGGCTTTGGATGCCCTGTTCGAGTAGTCCTGCACCGGCCTCTTCGCGGGGCAAGTCGGACCGCCGCTCCCACAAGGTTCAGCAAACCTGTGATTCCGTGTGGGAGCGGGCTTGTCCCGCGAAGAGGCCGGCACAGGCAAACAAAAAGGGGAGCCGATGATGCGCATCGGCTCCCCCCGGTAACCGCTCAGTCAGCGGTCAATGCTCGGCGACTGGCGTTCGCCTGGGCGCCTCGTTGCCATGCTCGTCCAGCTCCATCATCGGCACTTCATTGCCCTCGGCATCGAACAGCTTGCCATCTTTGAAGTAGTCGCCATCGCGCAGTGCGGAGATGTCCGAATACTGGATGGTGCGCTCGTAGGCCGCCGCGAACACAGACTGCTGGTCCGAGTTGCCAGCGGTGAAGTGGTTGAAGATCAGGTTCAGCAGGATGGCCATGATCGCCGCCGAGCTGATGCCCGAGTGGAAGATGGTCTCGAACCAGTTCGGGAAGTGGTGGTAGAAGGTCGGTGCGGCAATCGGGATCATGCCAAAGCCCAGCGAGGCGGCGACGATGATCAGGTTGACGTTGTTCTTGTAGCTGACTTTGGACAGCGTACGGATACCGCTGGCTGCCACGGTGCCGAACAGCACGATGCCCGCGCCGCCCAAGACCGGGGTAGGGACCGCGGCAATCACCCGGCCCATGACGGGCAGCAAGCCGAGCACCACCAGGATCACGCCACCGGTGGCCACCACATAGCGGCTCTTGACCCCGGTCACGGCCACCAGGCCGACGTTCTGGGCGAAGGCGCTCTGGGTGAACGAGCCGAAGATCGGTGCCAGGATGCTCGACGCCATGTCGGCGCGCAGGCCATTGCCCAGGCGCTTGGAGTCGACCTTGGTTTCAATGATGTCGCCCACCGCGAGGATGTCGGCCGAGGTTTCTACCAGGGTCACCATGATCACGATGCACATCGACAGGATCGCGGCGATGTGAAATTCCGGCATGCCGAAATGGAACGGCGTGGGGAAGGCGAACATCGGGCCTTGGGTGACCTTGCTGAAATCGGTCATGCCCAGCGCCCAGGCGATCAGGGTGCCAAACACCATGGCCAGGAGAATCGACAGGCGCGAGATGGTCGCGCTGCCCAGCTTGCTCAGCAGCAGGACGATGGCGAAGGTCAGTGCCGCCAGGCCGATGTTGGCCACGCTGCCGAACTCAGGTGAAGCGCTGTTGCCGCCCATCACCCAGCGTGCGGCCACGGGCATCAGGGTCAGGCCGATGGTGGTGATGACGATGCCGGTTACCAGCGGAGGGAAGAACTTGGTGATGCGCGAGAACACCGGGGTGATCAAGAAACCGATGAACGAAGCCGCCATGACCGCGCCCAGCACACCCGGCAGGCCACCGCCGCCCTCGCTGCTGAGGATTGCGCCCATGGTTGCCACACCGGCGAACGACACGCCCTGCACCAGCGGCAACTGGCAACCGAAGAACGGCAGGCCAAGTGTCTGCAGCAAGGTGGCCAAGCCACCGGCAAACAACGACGCGGCGATCAGCATGCCGATCTCTGCACCGTTCAGGCCCGCGGCCTGCCCCAAGATCAGGGGTACCGCGACAATCCCTCCATACATGGTCAACACATGCTGCAGACCATAGGCCAGGTTGGCCCCAAGGCCGAGGTTTTCATCCTCGGGGCGCTTGGCGGGAGACGTGCTAGGGGACGTAGTCATGGAGCAGGCTCTCTGCGTTTATTGTTGTGCCGCTACTGTAGACACTTCCTACAAATGATTGCCACAACAATTGTATACAATATTTTGATTGGAGCGTGAACAAGCAGGCTCGCAAGGTGTGCTAGAGCCCAATGCAGAACGCGTACCAAGTCATCAGAGGCTGTACTAGAGGGGTGTGTACAAAGCACTGCTACCCAGGCTTAAAGCTGTCTGGGTAGACAGGAAACACGAGGTGGGGAGGATGTTAGCTAGCTAAGAGATTCCATTATTCGATGAGTTCACGCAGCTCACGCATCATTTCGGTGCTGTCGGCCAGGTTCAGCTCCACAAGACGGTGCAAATGGGTCATCGAATCGAGGTCGATATGGAGGCAGATGAAGCCCAGGCGCGAGGGTTCTTCGTGGCGCAGTTCCACTTGCATCTCGACCCGGGTATCAGCGTCCAGGTGGATGATGGCTTCGAAGTCCTGGGTCAGGTCCACTTCCCAGTTCGCCGGGCGTTCGACCAGCAAGCCTTTAAGTGACAGGTCCAGCAATGTGGCGGGCCAGCTCTGCAAGCCTTGGCGCAGTTCGGTAGGCGCGTCGAAGGCGATGCGTTGAAAACGGCGGCGTTCATCGTGATCGCTCATGGGAGGACTCTCCGGGTAACAACCTGACTATAGTGAGTATGGTAGGTACATCAGGTACTGCAATCTGGCCGCAGAGGCTCTAGATCTAAGCAAGTGTGGCAATGCGCGATGACTGGCCCTAGACTCGATGGGCGGTCTTTTCCAATCCACCAGCTGGAAGCAAACCATGAACAACAATAATAGCCTGCTACGCCACATTCCGTGGCTGGCGCTGGCAGTCATCGGCGCCTGCGCGCTGGGTGTGGTTGCCCTGCGTCGCGGTGAGGCGGTCAACGCCTTGTGGATCGTGGTCGCGGCAGTGGCCCTCTACCTGGTCGCCTACCGCTACTACAGCCTGTTCATCGCCACCAAGGTGATGCAACTCGACCCTCGCCGGGCCACGCCGGCGGTGCTCAACAACGATGGCCTGGACTACGTTCCGACCAACAAACACATCCTGTTCGGCCACCACTTCGCCGCCATTGCCGGCGCCGGCCCGCTGGTCGGCCCGGTACTCGCTGCGCAGATGGGCTACCTGCCCGGCACGCTCTGGCTGATCGCCGGCGTGGTGCTGGCTGGCGCGGTGCAGGACTTCATGGTCCTGTTCATGTCCACCCGCCGCAACGGTCGCTCGCTGGGCGACATGGTGCGTGAGGAAATGGGCCGCATCCCTGGCACCATCGCCTTGTTTGGCTGCTTCCTGATCATGATCATCATCCTCGCGGTGCTGGCGCTGATCGTGGTCAAGGCCCTGGCCGAGAGCCCGTGGGGCATGTTCACGGTGATGGCGACCATCCCGATCGCGATGTTCATGGGCATCTACATGCGCTACATCCGCCCGGGCCGCATCGGCGAAATCTCGGTGGTCGGCGTGGTGCTGCTGCTGGCCTCGATCTGGCTGGGCGGCGTGATCGCAGCCGACCCGGTCTGGGGCCCTGCGTTCACCTTCACCGGCGTGCAGATCACCTGGATGCTGGTGGGTTATGGCTTCGTCGCTGCCGTACTGCCGGTATGGCTGGTACTGGCACCGCGTGACTACCTGTCGACCTTCCTCAAGATCGGCACCATCGTGGGCCTGGCCATCGGCATCCTGATCATCGCGCCTGAGCTGAAAATGCCGGCCCTGACCCAGTTCACCGACGGTACCGGCCCGGTCTGGAAGGGCACCCTGTTCCCGTTCCTGTTCATCACCATCGCGTGCGGTGCGGTATCGGGCTTCCATGCGCTGATCTCCTCGGGCACCACGCCCAAGCTGCTGGACAACGAAACCAACGCCCGTTACATCGGCTACGGCGGCATGCTGATGGAGTCGTTCGTCGCCATCATGGCCATGGTCGCCGCCTCGGTGATCGAGCCAGGCGTGTACTTCGCCATGAACAGCCCGGCCGCCGTGGTCGGCGCCGACGTGGCATCGGTGGCGCAGACGGTCAGCAGCTGGGGCTTCCTGATCACGCCTGAGCAGCTCGAAGCCGTCGCCCGCGACATCGGTGAGCACACCATCCTGGCCCGCGCCGGTGGTGCGCCCACCTTGGCGGTAGGTATCGCGCAGATCCTTCACCAGGTGTTGCCGGGTGAAAACACCATGGCCTTCTGGTACCACTTCGCGATCCTGTTCGAAGCCCTGTTCATCCTGACGGCCGTGGACGCCGGTACCCGTGCCGGTCGCTTCATGCTGCAGGACCTGCTGGGCAGCTTCGTGCCAGCGCTCAAACGCACCGAATCGTGGGGCGCCAACCTGCTCGCCACCGCCGGTTGCGTGGCGCTCTGGGGCTACCTGCTGTACCAGGGCGTTATCGACCCGCTGGGTGGCATCAACACCTTGTGGCCGCTGTTCGGTATCTCCAACCAGATGCTGGCCGGTATCGCCTTGATGCTTGGCACCGTGGTCCTGATCAAGATGAAGCGTCAGCGCTACATCTGGGTGACCCTGCTGCCGGCTGTCTGGCTGCTGATCTGCACCACCGCTGCGGGCCTGATCAAGCTGTTCGACCCGAACCCGGCCGTGGGCTTCCTGGCCCTGGCCAAGAAGTACAGCACCGCCCTGGACGCCGGCCAGGTACTGGCCCCGGCCAAGGACATCGGCCAGATGCAGCACGTGATCTTCAACGCCTACACCAACGCGGGCCTGACGATTCTGTTCCTGCTGGTGGTGTTCAGCATCCTGTTCTTCGCCATCAAGGTCGGCTACGCCGCCCTCGGCCGCAAGGAGCGCACCGACAAGGAAACCCCGTTCCAGGCGCTGCCTGACGCGTAAACGAGAGGACTGCAGCTATGTTCAACGACCTGGGTCGACTGGGTAAGTACCTGGGGCAGGCAGCCCGCCTGATGGTCGGCATGCCCGACTACGACAACTATGTCGAACACATGCAGAACAAGCACCCGGACAAACCGGTGATGAGCTACGAGGCGTTCTTCCGCGAACGCCAGGAAGCGCGTTACGGTGGCAAGTCCGGGCCCAAGTGCTGTTGAGCCTGCACCACCTGTGAACCTGTGGGAGCCCGGGCAACCGGGCTCCCACATTCATTTTCAGCTTCAGGAGCTTTACGCGTGCAAACGCCTATTCCCGTTACCGTACTGACCGGCTTTCTGGGTGCCGGCAAGACCACCTTGCTCAAGCACATGCTCAAGGCCGAGCACGGCCTGAAGATCGCCGTGATCGAGAACGAGTTCAGCGAGGCCGCTATCGACAGCCAGCTGCTGGGCGACGAGCCGGTGCAGGTCATGACCCTGGCCAACGGCTGCGTGTGCTGCAGCATCCATGGCGACCTCACCCGTGCCCTGTACCTCTTGCTGGAACGCCTGGACGCTGGCGAGATCGCCTTCGACCGCCTGGTGATCGAGTGCACCGGCCTTGCCGACCCTGCGCCTGTGGCACAGACCTTCTTCATCGACGAGGACCTGCGTGATCGCTACATCCTCGACGGCATCATCACCCTGGTCGATGCGGCGCACGCCGAGCTGCACCTGACCCAGGCCATCGCCCAGGCCCAGGTTGGTTTTGCCGACCGCCTGTTGCTGAGCAAGACCGACCTGGTCGAACCTGCTGCGGTGGATGCCCTGCGAGAGCGCCTGTCGCGCATCAATGGCCGTGCCGCCGTGCGTGTGGTCGAGCATGGGCGCATCGACCTGGCCGAGCTGCTCGATGTGCGCGGTTTCAACCTCAATACCGACCTGGGCGCCAGCCTCAAGCCGGCCCTGCGCCCGGTGCTCAAACCGGCCACCCCGGACCGCATCTCCACCCTGGTGCTGCGCACCGACACCCCGCTGGACATCGACCGCCTCAGCGACTTCATGAATGAACTGCTGGAAACCCACGGCAAGCAACTGCTGCGTTACAAGGGCGTGCTGAACATCGCCGGGGAAGACCGTCGCCTGGTGTTTCAGGGCGTGCTCAAGCTCTACGGTTTTGACTGGGATGCCGAGTGGGCAGAAGGCGAGGCACGCGAAAGCGTGATGGTGTTCATCGCCGATGAACTGCCCGAGGCTACGATTCGGGCTGGGTTCGAGGCTTTGAGCACGCCTTGAGCCGCTGGGGTGCCTGGGCCGCGAACCAGGCCGGCCATGAACTGCGGTGGCGGGTTTGTACTTCGATGCACGGGATCAGGCGCTCTGTCAGCACGGCAGTCTGCCGCACGGCCTTGGCGGTGCGGTATTTGACGCTGTGGATGCACTCGCGGTCGCCAAATTCGCAGCGGTTCAGCGAGGTGCCGCCGCAGGGGCCGTTGGCCAGGCCCTTGGGGCAGGTTTCTGGGCAGATGTAGAGGGTGTCTTCGAGGCGGCAGCGGCCGCAGGTGTCGCAGCCCACCAACGGGCGTTTCACCGCACGTTCCACCCTGTGCAGTACGCGCGCACCGGTGGACGTTGCCCACAGCGGTTGGCGGACGGCCCAGCCGAATGCCTTGCTCAACCCGTTGTTGCGGCTGAACAGCAGGGCATGGAAGGCGTGCAGCAGGTGGTAGCGTGCCTTCTCTTTGTGCGACGCGTTGACCTTCGACTCGCCCTGACGCCAGCTCGCAGCCGGCGGATGGAAGACCACCGCTGGCAAGCCTGGCACCTGCCAGCTGGCTGCCCAGGCCGGCGCCCACTGGTCCAGCGTGTGGATCAGCGCTTGCCAGTGTTCGATGCGTTGCTCCAGGGCAAGCAGTTGCTTGAGCTCGTGAATGCCCGACAGGTGCACCCCGGCGTAACCCATCAACTTCACACCGATCACCTGCAGGGCCAAGCGGTCGACGCTGCGCGCCTGGGCGTGAGCCTTGGACACGGCGGCCTCCGCTTCGAGCATGTCGCGCATGGACGGTGTGACGGTCACACCGGCCACATGATTGAGCATGGCGGCGCGCCCATGGGTAAGGCTCATCAGGCAGGCCAGCAAGGGTTTAGGGGTGGGCTGACGGTTCATCCACGCCTGGGCTTCCTGATGCTTGCTGGCATCGAAGCCCAGTTGCAAGGTCAGAAAATCGGCACCTGCTGCGAGTTTTTTCTCGGCCTTGAAGTACTGCGCCCCGCCTTCTTCCTCGCAGTATTTAAACGGATTGAGCGCCGCGCCCAGCAGCCAATGCGGGCAGGCCTGGCGGGCGATCTGCAGGGCGGCCACCGACTCCAGGTAGCGCACCGGCCGCTGCCCGGGTTGGTGGCCGGGCAGGCGGTCGCCGGTGAGCAGCAGTAGTTGGTGCAACCCAGCGGCGTCCATGCGTTGCAGTTGAGCGAGCAAGTGGTGGCGTTCGCGATCCTTGCCAGAAAAGTGCGGCAGGGCAGGCACGGGCGAGCTGAAGCTGGCGAGGGCGTCTAAGGGCGACAGGTCCAGCGGGCTGCCGACGCGATCACCGATGGCCACGGTCATCGGCCAGCCGCACAGGTGCGCGCGGGCCATGATCGCTTCCATGGCGGCGAAGCGTTGCGCCGAAGGCTTGGGGACGAACTCCATGACGCAGACGAAGGTCTTTTCGTGCAGCGCCGTTTTCAGCAGGTTCATGGATCGGGCACCGAATTGGGGCAGGGTGGCATTGTGCGGTAAAGGGGCGATAGGGTCATGTCCAGATGCGTAGGGCGCTGCTCTGAACAAGACATCCTCATGCTCCTACAAAGGGCATCTAAACATGAGTAAACTTTGATTTCATCTCAAATTAAATGAGTTTGTCTCAAGCGTGCGTTGCCCCGAAAATCCCCTCATTCACTTATGCATTCTGAGGGACAAGACATGGCGCTGGCACACAACCTGGGCTTTCCACACATTGGCCGCGATCGCGAACTGAAAAAAGCCCAGGAAGCGTTCTGCAAGGGTGAACTCGACGAAACCGGGCTGCGTGCTGTAGGCCGCCAGCTGCGCGAAACCCACTGGCAAGTGCAGAAGGACGCCGGCATCGACCTGCTCCCCGTGGGCGACTTCGCCTGGTACGACCAGGTGCTCACCCATTCGCTGACCTTCGGCGTTGTCCCCGAGCACTTTCGCAGCCACGACGGCGCCAAGCCAACCCTGCAAACCCTCTTCGCCATGGCGCGTGGCACCGTGGCGACAGGCCACAGCGACGGCGGTGCCCATGCCCAGGAAATGACCCAGTGGTTCGACACCCACCATCACTACCTGGTACCCGAATTCAGCGCCGACCAGCAGTTCGCCCTGAGCTGGGAGCAGCTGTTCGAAGAGGTTGAAGAAGCCAAGGCCCTGGGCCATGCGGTCAAACCTGTGGTGATCGGCCCGCTGACCTACCTGTGGCTGGGCAAGGCCAAAGGCGCCGACTTCGACAAGCTGGAACTGCTTGATCGGCTGCTGCCGCTGTACGACGAAATCTTCAATCGCCTGGCTGCACAAGGCGTTGAATGGGTGCAGATCGACGAGCCGATCCTGGTGCTGGACCTGCCACAGGACTGGAAAAGCGCCTTTGAGCGCGTTTACAACATCCTGCAACGTGCGCCGTTGAAGAAGCTGATCGCCACCTACTTTGGTGGCCTGGATGAAAACCTGGGCCTGGCAGCAAACCTGCCGGTCGATGGTCTGCACTTCGATCTGGTGCGTGCACCAGAGCAGTACCCGACCGTCCTCGACCGCTTGCCGGCCTACAAGATCGTCTCGTTGGGCCTGGTCAACGGAAGTAACGCCAAGGCCTGCGACTTGGAAAAGGCCGTTGCCGTCCTGCAGCACGCCGCCGACCGCCTGGGCGAGCGCCTGTGGGTCGCGCCGTCCTGCTCGCTGCTGCACGGCTCGGATGACCTGGCCCGTGAAGGCCAACTCGACGGCGAGCGGAACGGTGGGTTGGCCTTCGCCGTGCAGAAGTGCCAGCAAGTGGCCGGGCTGGCCAACGCCGTCAATGCGCCAGAGGCTGCAGACCTTGCAGCGGCCTAACGCATCCCTGCCGAGCGGTTGAACAGGGTCGCCGCTGCCCGCACATTGTGCGCCACGGTTAGACCAGGTGCTTATAATGCCGGCTCTAAACGTGATCGACAGGGAGTGATGCGATGAGAGTTTTGGTAGTCGGCGCCAGCAAGGGGCTGGGCAAGGCCTTCATGGAAGGGCTGGGCAAGCCGGGCGATACGCTGATCGGCGTATCCCGCTCGCGCCCCGAAGGGGTGTCGGTCGGCAAGGGTGTCGAGGTGCAGTGGATCGCGGCCGACCTCGGCCAACCGGCTGCCGCCGTCGAGGCCGTTGCCCAGGCGCTGGCCGGGGGTGGCGTCGATACCCTCATCTACAACCTCGGGCTGTGGGAAGCCGAGGCGTTTGCAGAGCACTACCGCTTTCTGGCCGACCACGATGCAGCGCTGCAACGCATGGTCGATTGCAACATCACGGCAACCATCCTGTTGATCAAGCGCTTGCTGCCGATGCTGCTGGAAAGCGAGAAGCCGCGGATCATTCTTACCGGTTCTACTTCAGGCTTGCCGCAGAGCGGGCGCCCTGAAGTGACCTTTGCTGCGTCCAAGTTTGCCCTGCGCGGGATTGCCGAGGCCTTGCGTGAGGGGTATCGCGAGCAGCGCCTTGGGGTGACGTGCCTTAATCTGGGCTACCTGAACACTGAGGATGGCCTGGATGTGCCGGTGGCCGAGGCTGCGGCGCGGGGTGAGGGAGGGCTGATTCCGCTGCACGATGTGGTGCTGATGGTGCGCACCATGCTGGAGCTGTCGGCGGCAAGTTATGTGCGCGAGCTGACCTTGCCGGCGATTGCTGATGAGCGGTTCTGAGTAAACCAGGGCCGGCCTCTCGCGGGGCAAGCCCGCTCCCACAGGACCTGCGCCGAAGTCGAGGCAGCGCGGATCCTGTGGGAGCGGGCTTGCCCCGCGAAGAGGCCGGCCCTGCCTTCATCATTTATTGATCAACGCTCGATCGCCAACGCCACACCCTGCCCGCCGCCAATGCACAACGTGGCCAGCCCTTTCTTGGCATCCCGCTTGATCATCTCGTGCAACAAGGTCACCAGCACCCGGCACCCCGATGCGCCAATCGGGTGGCCCAGGGCAATCGCCCCGCCATTCACGTTAACCCGCGCCGCATCCCATTCCAGGGCCTTGCCCACCGCCAGTGCCTGTGCGGCAAAGGCTTCGTTGGCTTCGATCAGGTCCAGGTCCGCCAGCTGCCAGCCAGCTTTGTCCAGGCAGTGCTGGGTGGCCGAAACCGGGCCGATGCCCATGATCGCCGGGTCTACGCCAGCACTGGCATAGGCCGCGATCTTCGCCAGCACCGGCAAACCCAGGGCCTTGGCCTTGGCGGCGCTCATCAGCAGCACGGCGGCGGCGCCGTCATTGAGGCTGGACGCATTGCCAGCGGTGACGCTGCCGTCCTTCTTGAACGCTGCACGCAGTTTGCCCAGGGACTCGGCAGTGGTGTCCGGGCGGGGCTGTTCGTCGCGCTCGAAAACCTTGGGCTCGCCCTTTTTCTGCGGCATCACGATCGGGGTGATCTCGTCCTTGAATCGGCCGGCCTCGATCGCGGCCACGGCCTTGCGCTGGGACTCGGCGGCGAAGGCGTCCTGCTGCTCACGGCTGAGGCCGTACTGCTCCACCAGGTTCTCGGCGGTAATGCCCATGTGGTAGTCGTTGAAGGCATCCCACAGGCCGTCGGTAATCATGCTGTCGATCAGTTGGCCGTGGCCCATGCGCTGGCCCGTGCGCGCCGAAGGCATGACGTAGGGGGCCAGGCTCATGTTCTCCTGGCCGCCGGCGATCACCACCTCGGCGTCGCCGCAACGGATGGCCTGGGCCGCCAGGTGCAAGGCCTTGAGGCCCGAACCGCAGACTTTGTTGAGCGTCAGCGCGGGTACGCTGTAAGGCAGGCCAGCCTTGATCGCGGCCTGGCGGGCCGGGTTCTGGCCGGCGCCGGCGGTGAGCACCTGGCCGAGGATGACCTCGTCGACCAGGGCCGGGTCCAGTTGGGTCTGTTCCAGCAGGCGCTTGATCACGGCGGCGCCGAGGTCGACGGCAGGTACTGTTGCCAGGGCGCCCTGGAAGCTGCCGATGGCGGTACGGGTTGCGGCGACGATGACCACGTCGTTCATGTTGTTGTTCTCCGTGCAAGGGTGAGCGCCGCGAGGGCAGGATGCCGTCAGCATCGGTGGGTTTGGTTCATTTGTTAAGTTTGTTTTTCTTTTGGATTGATTCGGAAAACAAATGAATGGCAATGGCGCGGCTCGCCGCAGGCAAGCTGCTGCCCTTGGGTCTAAGCTGGATGTCGTGCTGTTTCACTCAATGCAATGGAGCTCATGGCCATGCGCATCTTGATCGTGCTTACCCTTCTGATCGGCAGCAGCACAGCATTCGCCGCCACCCAATGCACCACCGCAGACAAAAGCACCTGGCAAGACCAGGACAAGTTCCAGGCCCAGCTCAAGGAACAGGGCTACAAGATCAACAAGTTCAAGGTCACCAAAGGCAACTGCTACGAAATCTATGGGTTCGACAAGGATGGCCGCAAGATCGAGATCTACCATGACCCGGTCAGCGGCAAGGCAGTCAAGACCGAGTATCACGATTGAAGGTCAATGCCACGGTGCAGCTGTGGGACCCGCTCCTGCGGCTGTGCCACTTGTCATTGGCCACGGTCTTCTTCGCGGATTATTTTTTCAATGAAGAGGGCGACGACTGGCACCAGTGGCTGGGCTACTACGGGCTGGCGTGCGTGTTGTTGCGCCTGGTCTGGGGCTTCGTTGGGCCGCAAAGTGCGCGCTGGGCCGATTTTTGGCCCACCCCGGCACGCTTGGCCGCCCACACCCGGACGCTGTTGCGCGGCCAGCCTTACCATCGCCTGGGGCATTCGCCGATTGGCGCCCTGGTGATGCTGCTGATGCTGACCGGGATCGCTGGCCTGGGCCTGACCGGTTGGGCAGCGCAGGAGGTCGATGCCCTGTGGGGCGCCGACTGGCCGATGACCCTGCACAGCTTCCTGGCCGATGCAGTACTGGCGTTGGTCTGTGTGCACGTACTGGCGGCCATCGCCGAGAGCCTGCGCCTGCGCGAAAACCTGCCGCTGTCGATGCTTACCGGACGGCGTCGATTACCGGACGATCAGTAAACGCCTGTTGCTGATGCGCGCGCCTACACGGCCGGGCACTGGTGGGTCACGCAATGGATGCCACCACCTCCTGCGGCGATGGCGTCGATGTCCAGCTGCACGATAGCGCGGCCAGGGTAGAGCGCCGCCAGCAGCGCCCGCGCTTTCTCGTCGGCCTGGGTATCGCCAAACTGTGGCGCGATGATCGCGCCGTTGATCACGAAGTAGTTGATATAGCCTGCGGCAAAATCCGGGTTGCCCTTGCTGAACCTGTTGCGCCTGCCGCGCAGGGGCGGCGACACCAGATGGATCTGCAGGCGACGGCCCTCGGCATCCGTGGCGTGCTTGAGAATCTCCAGGTGCTTGCGGGTCACGGCATGGTCGTAAGACTTAGGGTCGTTGTCCAGGTTGGCGATCACCACGCCTGGTCGCACGAAACGCGCATAAAAATCCACATGCCCATCGGTGATGTCCTCACCCGCGATGCCCGGCAACCAGATGATCTTGCTCAACCCCAGGCGCGCCTTGAGTTCGGCCTCAACCTCGGCTTTGCTCCAGCCGGGGTTGCGGTTGGCGTTTATCCAACTGCTCTCGGTCATGATGCCAGTGCCATGACCATCGACCTCGATGGCGCCACCTTCACCCACCAGTTCACTGCGCTGGTAGTGAGCGTTGGCCAGTGTGGCGACGCGTTTGGCCAAAAGGGCGTCGCTGCGGTGGCGCTGCTTGTTGCCCCAGCCATTGAAGTTGAAATCGACCGCGCCCAGGGCGCCGTCATCGTCAACGACGAAGTTGGCGCCGATGTCGCGCATCCAAATGTCGTCCAGCTCGCAGGTCACGAAGTGGGTGTTGGGGCTGGCGC
The DNA here is from genome assembly GCF_025905425.1 of Pseudomonas putida. Lineage (NCBI taxonomy): Bacteria > Pseudomonadati > Pseudomonadota > Gammaproteobacteria > Pseudomonadales > Pseudomonadaceae > Pseudomonas > Pseudomonas putida. The sequence continues at coordinate 66,752 of NZ_CP109603.1, forward strand.
AGTGTTGCTTGGCCAGCGCCTGTTCACTGGCGCGGCAGAACACGGTCACCGGCTGGTAGCGCGCGATGGCCTGGGCGATGCGGCCCAAGGCGGCCTGCACATCGGTGGTGAAATCTTCCCAGATCGCCGGCTGGGCACCGAAGGCGATGAAAGCGCGTTGTTGCGGTTCGCCTTCATCAGGCATGAACCAGCGCTCCGGGTCATCGGCACGGGCCAGGCTCAGGGGCAGGCCGAGGCCGGCACCGAGCCCGGCGGCCAGCGACAATTGCAGAAAGGTTCTTCGGTTTGGCATGGCACCACGTGGCATGGTTCAGTCCTGTGCTGTCTTGAAGCGTGTCCACACCCGCATGCGCGCGCGCATGTCGGCCTGGGGGATGTCCCGGCCCGGGATCAGCCGGGCATAGGTGGCTTCGTCGAGGTAGATGTTTGGGTTGTCGCGCATGCGTGGATCGACTGCCTGGCGTGCCTTGGCACTGGCCGTGGGGTAGCCGGTGAAGGTGCTGATGGCGGCCATGTTCGCCGGGCGCATGACGAAGTTGATGAAACGATAGGCGTATTCGGGGTGTTTGGCGTCGGCGGGGATGGCCATGGTGTCCATCCATACCGTGGTGCCCTGACGCGGTACGCGGTATTGGAAGTCGATCGCCTTGCCTGCGGCATCGGCCGTGCGCTGCGCCTGGATCACGTCGCCGCTGTAGCCCAGTGACAGGCACAGGTTCTCGTTGACCAGTTCGGTCACCGGTTGCGACTGGAACTTGCGCACATAGGGGCGGATGGCCTTGAGCACGTCGCTGGCGGCGGCCAGGTCTTCGCGTTTGGCACTGCGAGGCTCACGGCCGAGGTAGTTGAGGACCACGGCCAGTACTTCGTCTGGCGAGTCGATGATCGAGATGCCGCAGTCGGCGAACTTGGCGGCAAGCGCGGGTTTAAGCAGCAGGTCGAGGTTGTCCAGCGGCGCGTCCGGCATGCGCTGGCGGACCTTGTCGGCATTGACCGTCAGGCCGATGGTGCCCCAGGTGTAGGGCACGGTTGCCTGGCTGGCCTTGGGGTAGCGGGCGTGCAGCTTGCGCAGGCCTGGCTCGATGTCATCCAGGGCCTCCAGGCGGCTGTGGTCCAGTGGCTGCAGGCTGCCGGCGCGCATCAGCCGCTCGGCCACGGTGTCGCCGGGGAACACCAGGTCATAGCCGCTGCGCCCGGACATGAGCTTGGCTTCGAGTACTTCGCTGCCGTCCATGACGTCGTAGATCACCTGGATGCCCGTTTCGGCAGTGAATTGCTTGAGGGTGTCCTCGGCGAAATAGTCGGCCCAGTTGTACAGGCGCAGGGTCGGTTGTTCGGCCTGGGCCTGGCTGGCGCAGAGCGCCAGGGCAAGTGCAGCCAGAGTTGGCAGCTTCATCTTCAGGCCCTCGCGGTAGTGGGGTGAGTGCCGTCCAGGGTCAGCAGCGGCGCGTACATGTCCGGGCGGCGGTCGCGGTAGATGCCCCAGGTCAGCCGGTCTTCGCGCATGCGCCCAAGGTCCAGGTCGTGCAGCCAGATGCCGCTGCTGTTGCGGTCGGCTTCGGCAAGCAATGCACCTTTGTGGTCGCAGATGAACGACGAGCCATAGAAACGCATGGCCAGGGTTTCATCGCTTTGTGCCACCTCCCGGCCCACACGGTTGGCCGCCACGACTGGCAACAGATTGGCGGCGGCATGGCCGCGCATGGCGATTTGCCAATGGTCGCGCGAATCCAGTTCGGCGGCGCCGGGCTCAGAGCCGATGGCGGTGGGGAACAGCAGCACCTCGGCGCCCATCAGTGCCAGGCAACGCGCGGTTTCGGGGAACCACTGGTCCCAGCAGATGCCGATGCCCAGGCGGCCGAACGCGGTGTCCCAGACCTTGAAGCCGGTGTCACCGGGGCTGAAGTACTCCTTCTCCTGATAGCCGATGGCGTTGGGGATATGGGTCTTGCGGTACACCCCGAGCAGGCGCCCGTCGGCGTCGGCCACGGTCAGCGAGTTGAAGAAGGCGTTGCCGGCCCGTTCGTACCAGCTCAACGGCAACACCACGCCCAGCTCACCGGCCAGCGCGGCGAAGCGCTGCAGGATAGGGCTGCTCGGGTAGGGCTCGGCCAATGGCAGATGCCGGTGGTCCTGTTCGATGCAGAAGTACGGTGTGGCGAACAGCTCCTGCAGCAGAATCACCTGGGCGCCTTGGGCGGCCGCCTGGCGCACCAGCTGTTCGGCGCGGTCTAGGTTGGCCGGCAGGTCCCAGGTGCAGGGCATCTGGGTGGTGGCGATGCGCAGCGGGCTCATGGGCGCACCTCGGGTTGCTGTTGGGTAATGCAGTGGATGCCGCCGCCGCCGTGGGCGATGTGGTCGATGCGCACCGGCACGATCTCGCGGCCGGGGAAGGCATGGGCCAGCTGTGCGGCGGCGTCCTGATCGGCGGCGATGCCGTAGGCCGGCATGATGATCGCGCCGTTGGCGATGTAGAAGTTGGTGTAGGACGCACAGAACACCTCTGCGTCTTGATCGACCGCGGCACTGGCCTCGTAAAGATCCAGCAGTTCGAACGTGCGCCCATGCGCGTCGGTGGCGAGCGCCAGGGCGCGGCGGTTTTCCCGGGCTACTTCGGCATAGACCGAGCCTTGGTCGTGGGTGGCATCGACCAGCAGTACGCCGGGCCGAGCGAAGGCGCACACGCCGTCCACGTGGCCGTCAGTCATGTCACCGGTGACGTACTGCGGGTCGCCGGGCAGCCAGATGGTCTTGCTGATGCCCAGATAGCGGGCAAAGCAGGCTTCGAACTCGGCCTTGCTGATGCCTGGGTTGCGGTTGGGGTTGAGCAGCACCGACTCGGTAGTGATCAGGGTACCTTCGCCGTCCACGTGGATCGCGCCGCCTTCGTTGCACAGCGCGGTGCTGAAGCCATCGAGCCCCAGGTGATCGAGCACGCGTCGGCCCAGGCTGCGGTCCAGCCCGTGCTGCGACTTGTTGCCCCAGGCGTTGAAGCGCCAGCTCAGGCCGGCCAGGCCGTGCTGTGGATGGCAGATGAAGCTTGGGCCGCTGTCACGGCACCAGCTGTCGTCGACCGCCAGCTCGATCAGTTCGATGTTGGCGCCGCAAAGGGCGCGGGCGCTGTGCATGGCAGAAGGATCGACCACCATTTTCACAGGTTCGAAGCGGGCGATGGCGGCGGCCACACGGGCGTAATCTTGCTGCACATCGGCCAGGCGTACGTGCCAGCCGCTTTCCCACAGCGCTTGGTTGTGCGGCCAGATCATCCAGGTGGCAGCGTGGCGGGCCCATTCGGCAGGCATGCGCCAGCCGCTGTCGAGGGACAGGTCCATAGAGAACTCCGATCTATTAAGGATTTTTATCAACGAAGCCCGCCGTCGCGGGTGTTGGTACTCATGCTATGGCTATGAACGTTCAGCGACAAACGATAGATTTAGCGCACACCTGATTAGCAAGGCTTATCGATCATGCTCAAACACTGGCCACCCCTCAATGCCCTCAGAGGCTTCGAGGCCGCTGCCCGGCTTGGCAGTTTCCACAAGGCTGCCGAGGCGCTGAACCTCACCCAGTCGGCCATCAGCCAGCAGATCCGCAGCCTGGAAACCTATCTGGAACAGCCGCTGTTCCATCGCGCGGGTCGCAGCGTGAGCCTGACCGATGCCGGGCATGATCTGCTCAGCACCACCCAGTCGTTGCTGCAGCACCTGGCAGTGGGGATTCGCCGGCTGGAGCAATACCGCAAGCCCAACCAACTGGTGGTCAACACCAGCCCGGCCTTTGCCCGGCACTGGCTATTGCCGCGCCTGGCCGACTTCCATCAGCGCTGCCCAGAAGTCGACCTGTGGCTGTTCACCAGTTTCGACGTGCCGGACATGGCCAGTGAGACGATCGACCTGGCCATCCGTGACGACCTGAGCGCCCAGGCCGAATGCAGCTTCACCGTGCTGTACCAGGACACGTTGTACCCGGCCTGCCACCCTTCATTGGCCGCGTCGGCTACACGGACCACCTTGCACGGTGAGCGGGAAATGGACTGGAGCCATTGGCAGCTCGAAGGCGGCGAGGATGTCGGGCAGCAGGGCAAGGGGCTTAATTTCTCTGACCCTGGGTTGCTGCTGGATGCAGCCAGTGAAGGGCTGGGTATCGCGCTGGTCAGCCAGTTGCTGGCCCGGCGGGCGGTGCAGGAGGGGCGCTTGCAGGCGCTTTCGCCACAACGGGTACGCGGGCCGGCGTGGGCCTGCCTGGTGCATCGCGACAGCCAGGATGATCCCTTGGCGCAGCGGTTTTTGCAGTGGCTGCAAGGCCAACTGACTGAGCAAGCGCTGTTTTGAATCCCCTCAAACACCCCGTAATATGTGTCGGATAACCTGCGGGGGTAGTCTCACCCTCTGATCAATCGGAATCGCCCTTGGCGGCGCTTCCCTGGCATAAACCTGACGAGGTACAGACATTGGCCATCATTCATCCTAAGGTCCGCGGTTTCATCTGCACCACGACCCACCCGAAGGGCTGCGAGCTCAACGTCCGTGACCAGATCGAAGCCACCCGCAAGCTGGGCGTGCGCGAGGATGGCCCGAAGAAGGTCCTGGTGATCGGTGCTTCCAGCGGCTACGGCCTGGCGGCGCGCATTACCGCAGCGTTCGGCTTCAAGGCCGACACCCTGGGCGTGTTCTTCGAAAAACCAGGTACCGAGACCAAGGCCGGTACCGCGGGCTGGTACAACTCCGCCGCCTTCGACAAGTTCGCCAAGGCCGAGGGCCTGTACAGCAAGTCGATCAACGGTGACGCCTTCTCCGACGAGGCCCGTGCCAAGGTCATCGAGCTGATCAAGAACGAAATGGGCGGCAAGGTCGATCTGGTCATCTACTCCCTGGCCTCCCCAGTGCGCAAGCTGCCGCAGACCGGTGAAGTGATCCGCTCGGCGCTCAAGCCGATCGGCCAGCCGTACAAGTCGACCGCCATCGACACCAACAAGGACACCATCATCGAGGCCAGCATCGAGCCGGCTACCGAGCAGGAAATCGCTGACACCGTCACCGTCATGGGTGGCCAGGACTGGCAGCTGTGGATCGACGCCCTGGCCGGTGCCGACGTGCTGGCCGAAGGCGCCCGCACCGTTGCCTTCAGCTACATCGGCAGCGACATCACCTGGCCGATCTACTGGCACGGTGCGCTGGGCCAGGCCAAGCAGGACCTGGACGAAACCGCACTGCGCCTGGACCAGAAACTCGCCGGTGAAGTCAAAGGCGGCGCCAACGTGGCCGTGCTCAAGTCGGTGGTCACCCAGGCCAGCTCGGCCATTCCAGTAATGCCGCTGTACCTGTCGATGGTCTTCAAGATCATGCAGGAGAAGGGCGTGCACGAAGGTACCCAGGACCAATTGGACCGCATGTACCGTGATCGCCTGTACCGCGCCGATGGCGCCGCAGCTGCGGTCGACGAGAAAGGCCGCCTGCGCCTGGACGACTGGGAGCTGCGTGACGATGTACAGGACGCCTGCAAGGCGTTGTGGCCGACAGTCACCACCGAGAACCTGTTCGAGCTGACCGACTACGCCGGTTACAAGAAGCAGTTCCTCAACCTGTTCGGGTTCGAGCGCGCTGACGTCAACTACGACGAAGACGTGGCCACCGATGTGAAGTTCGACTGCATCGAGCTGTAAGCAAGGCTGAACAATGAGGGGGCTGTACCGGCCTCTTCGCGGGGCAAGCCCGCTCCCACAAGTATTTCACCGCTGTTAAAGGCAGAGGGGTACCTGTGGGAGCGGGCTTGCCCCGCGAAGAGGCCGGTACAGCCCCCGATTTTTTTGCTAGCGTTGGCGCACAACAACAGGAAGCGCGCCATGAGCAGCCTCACCCAACCGGCCACGCCCTTTCGCCAGACCGCAGCCGACGGCTACAGCCTCGGTGGCTTCTGCTGGCGCCACGCCCAGGCCAACCCCCAGCGCCCGCTGGTGATCATCAACGCCGCCACTTCGGTGCGTTGCCGCTATTACGCCCGCTTTGCCGACTACCTGTTCGCCCAAGGCTGCGACGTGCTGACCTACGATTACCGAGGCATTGGCGAATCACGGCCGGCTTCATTGCGCGGTTTCCAGGCGTCCTGGAGCGACTGGGGGCGGTTGGATTTCGAAGCCATGCTGGCCCACGCCGCACAGGCGTTCCCCGGCCAGCCCATCGATGTTGTGGGGCATAGCTTCGGCGGTTGCGCGGTGGGGTTGGCGCCGTCCGCCGGGCAGGTCAGGCGGGTCGTGATGGTGGGCGCGCAGTTCGCCTACTGGCGCGATTACGCGGCCGATCAGCGCTGGCGGCTGTTCGGCAAATGGCATGTGGTGATGCCCTTGCTGACCCGCGCTTTCGGCTACTTCCCCGGCAAGCGCCTGGGCTGGATGGAAGACACCCCGGCGGGGGTGGTGCATGACTGGACCACCCGTACGCCACGCTATGAGCACCGGCCAAGTGGGCGCCTGTTGGAGAGGGTGCCGTTTGCACATGTCCAGGCCGCGACGCTGGCAATCAGCTTGACCGATGACCCGTTTGGCACCGTGGCGGCTACAGAGCGCTTGCTAGGGTATCTGCAAGGTACTGAACGTCAGCATCTGCGGATTGCACCTGTGGATATCTCGGTCGAGGAAATTGGCCATTTCGCGTTTTTCCATGACCGCTTCCGCGAGCGCTTGTGGCCGATTGCGTTGGAGTGGTTGCAGCGTGGCGGATTGTTGGCCGACAGGCCGGGGCAGATCATCAGCTGATGTTGCCTGCCCGGCCCGGCATTCTCAGGCGTTGCGCGAAAGCGGCTGGGCGGTGAATTTCACACCCGCCAGGCCATGCTTGATCAGCGCACGGATATTGCCATGGTCACTGCCCTCAGGCGTGGCCACGACATCGCGGTAATGCTCACCGAAAGCCAGCAGCGCCTCCTGGTCGCTCAGGCCTTCCAGCAAAGCCAGGCCCAGGGTCTTGCACGAGCCTTCGTTCTGCCCGGCGGCGTTTTCCACGCCGCCGTTGTTGAAGGCCTGTGGCTGATAGCTGTAGCGGGCGGCGATGAAAGCCAAGGTGTCGGCAAAGACGTGTTCGCCGCTGGCCAGGCTGGCGCGCAGGGTGTTCAGATCAGTCACGAGGTTTTCCTTTTTCGAACGCCGCTTGTTGTTCGGCGCTGGCTTCTTTCTGGTATTGGGCTTTCCACTCGGCATAGGGCATGCCGTACACCGCTTCGCGGGCATCATCCAGGCTGACGTCGACCTGGCGCTCGTCGGCAGCGGCCTTGTACCACTTGGACAGGCAGTTGCGGCAGAAGCCGGACAGGTTCATCAGGTCGATGTTCTGCACGTCGGTGCGCTTTTGCAGGTGTTCGACCAGGCGCCGGAACGCGGCGGCTTCGAGTTCGAGCTGTTGTTGCGGGGTCATGGGCTTCTCTCAGGTCATGCGATTTTTCAGGTGGCGGCCACCGTTGATGACCACCTGGCTGCCGGTACTGTACTGGCTTTCGAGCAGGTATTTGACCGTCTCGATCAGCGGGCCGGCGCCGGGTTCGAATTCCAGCAGGGCCTTTTTCAGGGTTTGCTGGCGGTAGGCTTCGTCACCCCCTTCTTTGAGGATCAGCAGCCCAGGCAGGATACCGTTGACGTGCACCTTGGGCGCATATTTTTCGGCGAACGACAGCACCATGTTCTGCAACGCGGCCTTGGTGGCGGCGTAGCCGATGTGGCTCTTGCTGCCCCGCGAAGAGGTTTCGTCGCAAATGTGAATGATGTCGGCCTTGCCCACGCTGCCTGCCTTGCCCAGCATCTCGCCCAGGGCCAGGTTGAGGTGGTAGGGCGCTTCGACGTGCAGGCGGAACATGGTGTCCAGGTTGGCCAGGCCATCGTCCAGCCACAGGGAGGCGTTGTGGATGATCGCGCGCAAGCCGTCGTAGTTGCCTTGCAGGTAGTCGATCAGCGCCTGGCGGTCGGCGGCCTGGCAGAGGTCGGCCTGGAACTGCACGATGTTGGGGTGTGCGGACTGCGGCTGAAGGCTGCGGCTGGCACTGACCACCGTATGGCCGGCCTGTGCCAGTTCGAGGGCAAGGGCCAGCCCGACGCGCTGGCTGGCTCCGGTAACGAGAATTGGGCTGTTCATGTTCGGGGCGGTCAACTTGTCTGTCCTTTCGTTGCCGCCCAGCATACCCGAACTGTTTCCCTCTTGTAGACCAGCCCTCAGCGGCTGCGCAGCGCCGCAGCGCTGGGCGGGGCAGCGTGTAGCCAGCCCGCCAGCAGGCGCGTGGAGAGGGGGATGAACAGGTAGACCATCACCGGTGTCAGGGCCAGGGTACTGAGCATTACCCGTGGCACCAGGTCCAGGCCTGCCAGCCAATGGCCGAACAACAGGTTGAACAGCAACGAGACGGGGAAAAAGGCCAACCAGATGGCCACTGCCTGCTTCCAGCGCGGCGGTTTTTGCACTGTATTGGTGCCAAACCAGTCATCGATGCCGTTTACACGCGCTTCTTTGGGGCGTTCGAACAGCCCGTTGCCGCGCTGCAGCCAGGCCTTGCGCGACGCGGAATGCTCCCAGGCGTGCAGGGTAGGTTCGTCGCTGAAGCGAAAGATAATCTGGAATTCATCGCTATCGCGGGGCGGTGCGAGGATGCCCGAACCGAGGTAGCCGGGGAAGTCGGTGGCCAGTTGCTCGCCTTCATGGAGCCAGGCCAGCAGGTCCTGGTAGCGGCCATGAGCGGCGCGGCGCGACACCATCAAGGTGACGGGTGGGGTAGACATCGTGTATCTCCTGGGGACGGGGCTGGCGGGTAGCCGGCCCCTTGGCTTGTGTCGCCCGGGGTGGTGGGCGACACAAGCGTGCTTGCAAGAATCGGGCGCGAATTATCGCGATACTGCGACCTTCTGCAAGACCAAGGTGGCAAACGGTTGCTAACATGCAACCTATGCCGTTCGTAGTAACATGCGCGCTCAACTTCGGCACACAGGGTACTCAGTGCAGATGAACAAACAGGGACGTACCTTGGAAGTCGATGCGGGCCTGGAACACCAAGAACTGTTCCCGATTCGTGAAGTCTCCCGCCTTACGGGCGTGAACCCGGTAACCTTGCGCGCCTGGGAGCGCCGCTACGGCCTCATCCAGCCCACTCGCACCGACAGTGGCCATCGCCTGTACTCCCTGGCCGATATCGACGAGATCCGCAGCATCCTCGGCTGGCTGGAACGCGGTGTGGCGGTGAGTAAGGTGGCCAGCATTCTTGCCCGTTGCCAGACGCAGGCGCAGGAGAGCGGCGATGCGGTGGACACACGGCTGAGATTGCAGCAGCAGATTCTTGAGGCGGTACAACGCTTTGATGGTGCGGGGCTGAACCGTTTGTTCGATCAGGTGTTCGCGGGCCATACCCTGGATGAGGTGTTCGGGGACATCTTCATGCCGGTGTGGCACGACCTGGCAGCAGGCCAGGGGGGCTATGGCCAGAGAGCCTTCGGACAGGCCAGTGAGTGGCTGTTTTTCGATCAGTTCTTGCGCAGCCGCGTCTTCGTGCGTTTGCAGCTATCGCGCCTGCCGCGTAACCGCAATGTTGTGCTGGCGCCGTTTTCAGGCCCGTGTCACGAGTTGGAGCTGTTGGTCACAGCTTTGTTGCTGGGCAGCGACGAAGTGGGGGTGAGCCTATTGGCGCCAGGGCAGCCACTGCCAGAGCTGCCGCTGATTTGCGAGCGTCTCAGGCCCGATGCCTTGGTACTGTTCTCCAACCATGCGCCGACCGCAGAGTTGAACAAGCGCCTGGAACGCTTGGCGGTCGGCCTGGAGTGCCCGTTGTTGCTAGCCGGAGAAGTCGCTGAGCTTGCCCAGGACAGCCTGGCAGGCAGCCCGGTGGCGTGCCTGGGTGCGCAGGGCAGCGTGATGCGCCAGCGTCTGAGGCAGTTTTTGGCCGGTCAGCTCGATACCTGACTGTGCAGCTCCGGGTGCGCCTGGCGATGGGCTTGAAGGATATAGTCGCGCAGGCGCTCGATTTCTTCGACCGGGCTGCGGCTTAAATCGTAGGCCGCCAGCTCCGGGCCAATGCGCCGACGCAGCACGCCGTGCAACTCGATAGGCGCAATGCCAGCAGGTGCGAAGCGCAATTCGAAGCGTGCAGGGGCTTGTGCCAGGTCGCGAATCTCCAGCAGTACACCCTTGAACGAAATATCGCGGACCCACAGGCCGCTGGGCTGCTCATGGGCATCGAGCAATACGCTTGGCTGGTCCATGGACAAACGCCACGGGCGCAGCATCGGGCCGTCTTCGTAGATTTCCGGTGAGCCCAGTTGCAAGTGCAGGGCATGAAACTCGTCTTCCACCAGTTGCAGCGGGAAGCTGATCTGCTGGTTGTTGAACTGTGCCTGCAAGGTCACCTGCTCGTTGGCCACCAGGCGGGTGAGCAAGGTCTGGATCCGGCGGTCGCCATTAACCAGCAGGCTGGACATTGAGTCCGCCAGGTTCAACTGTGGCGAATGCTGCATGTTCTGTATGAAATCCAGCTCGTCCTGGGTCAGGAGCGCATCTGCTTGCATGATCGAACTCGGAGGTGGCGATTTCTTCAACGGAATTGACCGTGCGTGGCGCGCTTGGTTCAGGAGCGTAGATCGGATTTCTGACGAGCGTACATTTCAGCCAGTTCCCGTTCCAGTTCGACCTGGCGGCTGACGTCCTTCTGAATACCGATGAAGTAGGTGCGCTGCTCGGCGTCGTTCCTCACCGGCGTGATCGACAACTCGTTCCAGAAGGCGCTGCCGTCCTTGCGGTAGTTGCGCAGCACCTCTCGGCATGGCCGGCCTTCGGCCAAGGCTTTGCGAATGCGCGCGCGGCCAAGCTGGTCACGGTCGGTGGCCTGCAGGAAGCGGCAATCCTGGTAGAGGATCTCGTCACGGGTGTAGCCGGTCAGGCGTTCGAAGGCGGCGTTCACGTAGATCAGGATGGTGTCCTCGCCTTCCTGTTCGGCGACCACGATCCCGTCGTTGGACGCATCGACCATCGATTGCAGCAGTTGCGCGTTGATCATGTTCGGGCCATTGGGCGAAGAGAAGGGGGCTGGGACTTTGGTAGAGGCGGCCTTTTGCCAGCGCTGGATGCTAGTATCCTACGTTTTCACTCAGTTTCGGAATCCTCTTCCCGATGAAAGTCGCCATTATTTCCGGGTCGGTGTATGGCACCGCCGAAGAAGTCGCCCGTCATGCCGAATCGTTGCTCAAGGCTGCGGGCTTTGAGGCCTGGCATGCTGCGCGTGCCACCCTGCAGGACTTGGAAGGTTTTGCACCGCAGGCGTTGCTGGCGGTGACGTCGACCACCGGCATGGGCGAGCTGCCCGACAACCTCATGCCGCTGTACAGCACGATCCGCGACACCTTGCCTGCCGCCTGGCGTGGCTTGCCGGGCGCGGTGATCGCGTTGGGCGACGCCAGTTATGGCGATACGTATTGCGGCGGCGGCGAGCAGATGCGCGAACTGTTCGCTGAACTGGGGGTACGTGAAGTGCAGCCGATGCTGCGCCTGGATGCCAGCGAGACGGTGACCCCGGAGACGGATGCCGAACCGTGGTTGGCGGAATTTGCGGCGGTTCTGAAAGGCTGAATCTCAAATAACAGCCGATAACTCATGGCATTAGCAGGGTCTCATTGTGGGAGCGGGCTTGCCCGCGAAGAGGGCGACGCGGTGTATGGTACCGGCTGCTCTGACCGTTCGTGCCACTGACTCGCAAGGTCATCAAGCTGGCTGGCAACGCAAGTTCCAGCCCATGGGCTGCTGACTAGACTCAGCCTCGACATAGAGAGCACATGTAAGTGCCGAGGTGACATGCAATGACCGCAGCCTTGCCCTATTCCCTCAACACAACCTCACCGGGACCGATCTGATGCTTTTGGCCGAGATTCCATTGTGCGTCTGGCGTACCCGGGGTCAGAGTTTCACTTTCCGGGGCCAGAGCATCCGCTACTGGACCGCAGGGCAAGGAGAGCCCCTGCTTTTGTTACATGGCTTCCCCACCGCCAGTTGGGACTGGCACTACCTGTGGACGCCCCTGGCTCAGCGTTTCCGGTTGATAGCCTGCGACATGCTGGGCTTTGGCGATTCGGCCAAGCCGGTCAATCATGCCTACAGCCTGATGGAGCAGGCCGACCTGCAGCAAACCTTGCTCGCCCATCTCAAAGTCAACCAGCCGGTGCACCTGATGGCCCATGACTATGGCGGCAGTGTGGCGCAAGAGCTGTTGGCGCGGCACCACGAACAGCGCGCAACCATCGCCAGTTGCGTGTTCCTCAACAGCGGGCTGTTCCCTGAGAGCTGCCGCATGTTGCTGATCCAGAAGCTGCTGCTCAGCCGCCTGGGCTGGCTGGTGGGGCGCTCGTTCGGGCGGGACGACCTGGTGCGCAACGTGACCCAGGTGTATGGCCCCTGCACCCACCCCAGTGAAAGTGCGCTGGACGATTGCTGGAGCCTGATCGCCGCCAACCGGGGCACGCGCATATTGCACAAGCTGGCCGGCTACTGGCCGGAGCGCAATGTGCATCGCGAGCGCTGGGTAGGTGCGTTGCAACGCGAAGGGGTGCCCTTGCGCTTCATCAATGGCGTGGTCGACCCGGTTTCCGGAGCGCCCATGGTCGAGCGCTACCGGCAACTGGTGCCGGACCCTGATACGGTGCAGTTGCAGGGGATCGGCCATTACCCACACATCGAAGCGCCGGTGCAGGTGCTGCGCCATTATTTGGCCTTTCGTGAGCAACCGCTGAGTTGTTTGCAGTGCTTGGCTTGAGTTTTGTAGGGCCTTTGAGACCGAGCGCCGCCCGCGCGGCGCTCGATCTCAAGGGCGCAGAAACGCTACCGTCATACCCCTGGCGCCCTCACGCGATCCCCCGACAAGCCCCCCAAAAAAAAGGCCGCTGCAAGCGCAGCGGCCAATCGAGACGTTAGATCAAGGAGCTTCAAAATCTACGTCGGTGAACCTCGCGGGCCTGAAAGGCGGGGGGGTAGTGCCCTTCATGCCGGCCAGTGAGATAAGAATAAGCGCTTGATCCTGTAGGAAAAATAGCCGCTTCTGACATTCACCTTTACGTTTCGGGCAATAGTGCACCGGGTGCTCAACCCGCAGGTGCATACCCCATTCGCCAGCTAGTATCCCGCGTTGCCGTCAGCAATCGCTGGGCTGCTGGGCCATGTTCATCGGCATGGAAGATCGACGTCGGGCCCACCACGGTCATCACCGCAGCGACCTGGCCCAAGGCATTGAATACCGGGGCCGACAGCGCATCCACACCCGGCATCAGCAGGCCATGCACATGGTGCAGGCCACGCTTGCGGATGCCTTCCAGCAAGGCTGCGTAGTCGCAGGCATTGTGCTGCAGCGCTGCCAGCTCCCGGTCGCGCAGTTCGACGGTTTCGCGGTCTGGCAGGTAGGCGGCGAACACCAGGCCGGTGGACGAACTGAGCAGCGGCAGCACCGAACCGATCTGGGTCACCACCGTGACTGCGCGCACCGCAGGTTCAATGCTGACCACCGTCGCGCCCTGATTACCCCAGACGGCAATGAAGCAGCTTTCGTTCAGCTCATCGCGCAACTGCGACAGCGGCAGGGCCGCGATCTTCAGCACATCGATGCTGCCCAACGCCGCCAACCCCACGCGCAACGCTTCACGTCCCAGGCCATAGTGGTTGGTGGCTGCATCCTGTTCGGCAAAACCGCTGGCGATCAGTGCCTGCAGGTAGCGGTGCACCTTGCTCGCCGGCATCTGCACATGCTCTGCCAGGCGTGACAGGGACGTGGAGGGGGAGAGCTCGGCAAGTGCCTTGAGGATATCGGTGCCGACTTCCGCCGAGCGGACCTTCTGCTTGCCGTTATCGGTGGGTGAGCTGGCTTTGGCCATGGGCATGGGTATCCGGATTCGTCGAGTCGCGCCTTTATAGCTTGACGCCTTGCTCGTAGCAAATTACGTTATTCGTAATCTGATTACGATAAAAACAATGCAGACGCGCTGCCACCCCAGCAGCCAGCTGCCAGCAACGGCTCTGCGAGAGCCCGGAGGCATCGATGAACCGCGACACGTCCCCCGACCTTCACTACCTGAGCGGCTTCGGCAACGAGTTTGCCAGCGAAGCACTGCCGGGTGCCTTGCCGGTCGGGCAGAATTCGCCGCAGAAAGCCCCCTACGGGTTGTATGCCGAACTGCTTTCGGGCACGGCGTTCACCATGACCCGCAGTGAGTTGCGTCGCACCTGGCTGTACCGCATCCGCCCGTCTGCACTGCACCCGCGTTTCGAGCGCCTGGCGCGCCAGCCACTGACGGGGCCGCTGGGTGCCGTCACGCCCAACCGCCTGCGCTGGAACCCGCAACCGATCCCCACCGAGCCCACCGACTTCATCGAGGGCTGGGTGCCGATGGTGGCCAACGCGCCGGCAGAAAAACCGGCGGGTGTGAGTATCTACATCTACAGTGCCAATCGCTCCATGGAGCGGGTGTTCTTCAATGCCGACGGTGAACTGCTGCTGGTGCCGGAGCAGGGTCGCCTGCGGATCGCTACCGAGCTTGGTGTCATGGACGTCGAACCGCTGGAAATCGCGGTGATCCCAAGGGGCATGAAGTTTCGCGTCGAGCTGCTCGATGGCCAGGCCCGTGGCTACCTGGCCGAAAACCACGGTGCGCCGCTGCGCATCCCGGACCTCGGGCCGATCGGCAGCAATGGCTTGGCCAACCCGCGTGACTTCCTCACGCCGGTGGCCCACTACGAAGAGGCCGAGGGCCCGGTTCAACTGGTGCAGAAATTCCTTGGCGAACACTGGGCCTGCGAGCTGCAGCATTCGCCGCTGGACGTGGTCGCCTGGCACGGCAGCAACGTGCCCTACAAATACGACCTGCGCCGCTTCAACACCATCGGTACGGTCAGCTTCGACCACCCGGACCCGTCCATCTTCACCGTGCTGACGTCGCCAACTAGCGTGCATGGCCTGGCCAACATGGACTTCGTGATCTTCCCACCGCGCTGGATGGTGGCCGAGAACACCTTCCGTCCGCCATGGTTCCACCGCAACCTGATGAACGAGTTCATGGGCTTGATCCAGGGCGCCTACGATGCCAAGGCCGAGGGTTTCCTGCCCGGCGGCGCCTCGTTGCACGGGGTGATGAGTGCCCACGGCCCCGACGCCGAGACCTGCGACAAGGCCATCGCCGCCGACCTCGCACCGCACAAGATCGACAACACCATGGCCTTCATGTTCGAGACCAGCCAAGTGCTGCGCCCGAGCCGCCATGCACTCGAATGCCCGCAATTGCAGGCCGACTACGACAGTTGCTGGGCCACCTTGCCGAGCACCTTCACCCCGAACCGGAGATAACCCATGAACCAGACCGCCATTACCCGTAGCTGGGTCGAGCATGCCAACGGCCACAGCGATTTCCCGCTGCAGAACCTGCCATTGGGTATCTTCAGCCGGCCGGGTGAAGCGCTGCGCTGCGGCGTGGCCATCGGCGATGCCATTCTTGACCTGGAGGCGGTACTCGCTGCGGGGCTGTTCGAAGGCGAGGCCAAGGCTGCGGTGGAAGCTACCCGCGGTGGTGCCCTGAACGCCTTCTTCGCGCTTGGCCGTGGCGCCCGTGTGGCCCTGCGCGAGCGCCTGCTGGTGCTGCTCGGCGAACACAGCGAACACCAGTCGGCGCTGAACGCCGCGCTTTACCCAGCCGTGGATTGCCAACTGCATGTACCGGCCAAAATTGGCGACTACACCGATTTCTATGTTGGCATCGAACACGCCAAGAACGTCGGCAAGCTGTTCCGCCCGGACAACCCGCTGCTGCCCAACTACAAGCACGTGCCGATCGGCTATCACGGTCGTGCCTCGACCATTCGCCCGTCGGGTACCGATGTGCGCCGCCCTAAGGGCCAGACACTGCCAGCCGGGCACACCGAGCCGAGCTTCGGCCCCTGCGCACGCCTGGACTACGAGCTGGAGCTGGGCATCTGGATTGGCCAGGGCAATGACATGGGCCAGTCGATCCCGGTGGGTGATGCCGCCGAGCACGTGGCGGGCTTCTGCCTGCTCAACGATTGGTCGGCGCGTGATATCCAGGCCTGGGAATACCAGCCGCTAGGGCCGTTCCTGTCCAAGAGCTTCATCACCAGCATCTCGCCCTGGGTAGTGACGGCCGAGGCCCTGGAGCCGTTCCGCCGTGCGCAGCCGGCGCGTGGGCAGGGCGACCCGCAGCCGCTGTCTTATCTGATGGACGCACGTGACCAGGCCAATGGTGCGTTCGACATCGAGCTTGAAGTGCTGCTGCTCACCGAGCGCATGCGCGAGCAGGGCCTGGCCGCTCACCGCCTGACCCTGAGCAACACCCGCAGCATGTACTGGACCGTGGCGCAAATGGTTGCCCACCACAGCGTCAACGGTTGCCAGCTGCAACCGGGCGACCTGTTCGGTTCGGGCACGCTGTCGGGTGCAACGCCGGGCTCTTTTGGCAGCCTGCTGGAAATCACCGAGGGCGGCAAAGTGCCGGTGGAACTGGCCAGCGGCGAGGTGCGCAAGTTCCTCGAAGACGGCGACGAGATCATCCTGCGCGCCCGCTGCACGGGTGATGGCGTGGCCAGCATCGGCTTCGGCGAATGCCGCGGCAAAGTCATCGCGGCCAACTGAGGGGGCAGGGGTATGGAGCTGTACACTTACTACCGTTCCACCTCGTCCTACCGGGTGCGCATCGCGCTGGCGCTCAAGGGGCTGGATTACCAGTCGCTGCCGGTCAACCTGCTCAAGGGTGAGCAGCGCGGTGCGGACTATGTCGCCGTGAACCCGCAGGGCCGTGTGCCGGCCCTGCGCACCGACAGCGGTGAGCTGTTGGTGCAGTCACCGGCGATCATCGAATACCTGGAAGAGGTTTATCCACAGCCCGCGTTGCTGCCGGACACTGCCGAGGGGCGGGCCAAGGTGCGGGGCGTGGCGGCGATCATCGGTTGCGATGTCCATCCGCTGCACAACGTCAGTGTGCTCAACCTGCTTCGGCAGGCGGGCCAGGACGAGCCTCAGGTCAACCAGTGGATTGCTCACTGGATCGGCCAAGGGCTCTCGGCGGTGGAGCAACTGATCGGCGAGCACGGTTTCTGCTTTGGCGACGAGCCGGGGTTGGCGGATGTCTACCTGCTGCCGCAGCTGTACGCTGCCGAGCGCTTCAACATCGACCTCGGCGGTTATCCACGGATCCGTCGGGTCGCCGCACTGGCTGCCCAGCACCCGGCGTTCGCCAAGGCGCATCCCTCGCAGCAGCCGGACACACCGGCTCAGTGAATGGAATGGTGCTGCGTCGGGAGCTTGCCGATACGCTCGGTCAGCTTCAGGCGTTGCACCGGGTCTTCTGTCAGTAGCAAGGCATGCTCCAGGTCGAAACGCTCGGCCTGTGGGCAATCCAGGTACTGGTAGAGCGTAGCGCGGGTGGTGTAGTCGCTGACTTGCACCGGGCCCAGTTGCATGACCCGCTCAGCGTCGATCAGCGCGGCCAGGTGGTTGTCGTTGCTGATGTGCAATTGGCGTAGGTTGCGTGACAGGCGTTGCAGCATCTGCCGTGGGCTGGCCGTGCGCATGTGCTCTGCGTTGAGCGGCACGTGTGGGCCGAACTGGCGTGCGAGCAGGTCGCGGCAATCGCTGGGGTATAAGCGCCTGCCGCCGCAAGGGTCAAGCAGGTGGTCGGCACCGGGCACGCGCAGCAGGAAGTGGCCAGGGAAGCCCACGCCTTCCAGCGCAATGGACAGGCGCCCCGCCAGTTCCAGGGCCAGGATGGCCAGGGTCAACGGCTGGCCGCGACGGCGCTGCAGGACTTTGTCCATCATCGCCGCGTGTGGCCGCAACGGGTGATATTCGTCTTGTTGAAAGCCCAAGGCATTGAGCTGGCGCAGCAGCGGTTGGGCCAGTTCGCACAGGGGCAGCATCGGCAATTTTGCGCTGATCTCGCGCTGCAGGTCATTGAGCAAGGCGAGGCTGTTTGCGGGCTCGACAGCAGGGTCGTGCTCGGCGGCGATCCACAGTGCGGCTTCCAGCAGGGCGGCAGGCTCGCGTTCCAGGCAGGCCAGGCAGGCTTGACGTGGCTTCATGGGGCTTCTCCACATACCTTTAACTATTAGCCGTGGCCCGCTGTTTCGTCCAGTGGTCTGACCGAGGTGCTAGCAACGTGGGCCTGCCTATACTGGTAGGAGCACCTCGTTGGGGAGCCCGCCGATGTTCGCTTTGATGCAAAGTACCCGTACCCAGTCGCTGCACGTGTTCATCGACCCGCCGACGGGCCTGAAGGCCGTGGTGGTTATCCACAGCGAACAACTGGGCCCCGCCATGGGCGGTTGTCGCTACCTGCCCTACGCCGATGACGAGAGCGCCATGACCGACGCGATCCGCCTGGCCCAGGGCATGAGCTACAAGGCCGCGCTGGCCGGTTTGCCGCTGGGTGGTGGCAAGGCGGTGATCATGCGCAACCCTCATGTTGAAAACCGCGCGGCGCTGTTCGAGGCATTCGGGCGTTTCGTCGATACCTTGCACGGGCGCTTCATCACGGCCGTGGACAGCGGTACCTCCACTGTGGATATGGACTGCATCGCCCAGAGTACGCCGCATGTGACCAGTACCACGGCTTCGGGTGACCCTTCACCGCATGCTGCGATGGGGGTGTTCGCAGGTATTCGCGCCACGTCCTATGCCCGGCTGGGCAGCTACAACCTGGAAGGCTTGCGGGTCGCGGTGCAAGGGCTGGGCAACGTTGGCTATGCCTTGGCCGAGCAGCTGCACGCAGCGGGTGCGGAGCTGCTGGTGAGTGACCTGGACCCAGGGCGGGTGAGGTTGGCGGTCGAGCAGTTCAATGCACATCCGGTCACCAACGATGCGTTGATCAGCACCCCCTGCGATATTTTCGCCCCGTGTGGCGTGGGGCCTGTGCTCAACGGGCAGAGCGTGATGCAGCTGCGCTGCGCGGCGGTGGCGGGCGCGGCGAATAACCAGCTGACCACACTGCAGGTAGCCGACCAGCTGGAATCGCGCGGGATACTGTATGCGCCTGATTATGTGATCAATGCCGGTGGGTTGATCTATGTGGCGTTGACCCACCGTGGCGAGGACCTGGGGACCATCACGGCGCACCTGGCGCGTATTCCAACGCGGCTGACCGAAGTGTTTGGCCATGCCCAGGCGGAAAAGCGTTCGCCGGCGCGGGTGGCGCAGATGCTGGCGGAGCGCTTGCTCTACGGCTGAATCCGGTCTTGTTGTTGGAGCAAAGCGTCACTCATTGATTAGCGGGGCTCCATGTGGAAGCAACTGTCTTGTTCGAATCGCTAAAGACGGCACGATGCCTGTGGGAGCGGGCTTGCCCGCGAACACCGGCGAAGCCGATGCCATCTACCGAGTGGGCCCATTCGCGAGACAAGTCGGACCGCCGCATCGCCGCTCCCACACTGTACTGAGTAAGGCAGCGCAGTTATTCGGCCGCTTGGCCTTCGAGCAACTCTGCCAACGCATCTGGCTGGCTCTTGAATGCCCGGGCGAACACGTCGCGGTTCTTGGCCATATAGATACCGGCCTCTTCGACCTGTTGCTCAGTCAGCGATGGCACCGCCTTGTGCAACACTTCGGCCAGGCGCTCGGCCAGTTCGAGCATCTTGTCGTGACGATCTGCTTCGGCCTTATCCATGAACAAGCGCTCCGGGTCGCGGCTGCTGCGGTACACCACTTCGACGGCCATTCATCACCTCTATGCCTTTTTGCTGGTTGGGTTGCGTTTTACTGTGTTTTTATACAGTAATGGCATCGGGCATCGTGCGCAACCAGAATCTTGCGGCAAAAGCGTAGCCCACAGGTGCCTTGCGGCAATTGGTCGCCTTCCAAGGCGAGGGCCTGGCCCTTTAACTGCATGGCACAAGCGTCACACAGGTGACGCATCATCCTTCATGGCGTATCGGGGAATGGGACAATCGTGAACATCAAATGGGCTGAAAAGCTGCGCAAGGGCCTGCACGGCTCGGCCGACTCGTTGGGCAACTTGTGTGTCGAGGCATTCCATTATCTGGCGCTGTTCGGCATCGGCGCCATTACCGCCTACGCGGCGGTGGTGACGTTTCTGGACATGCTCGGCAAGGGGGGGATCAGTGTCGATGACATCCTGCTGCTGTTCATCTACCTGGAGCTGGGGGCCATGGTCGGGATCTACTTCAAGACCAACCACATGCCCATTCGCTTCCTGCTGTACGTGGCGATCACCGCGTTGACGCGCCTGCTGATCGGCGATGTTTCGCACCACAAGGCGCCGGATGAGGGGCTGTTGTACCTGTGCGGTGGCATCCTGTTGCTGGCGTTCTCGATCCTGGTGGTGCGCTACGCGTCGTACCGCTACCCCTCGACCAAGGTACTGGATGCCAACGGCAAGGAAGTGGAGGAGGGCAAGTAGCCTTCAGTTGGCCACGCGCGTTGGTTCAGCACCACTGTTTGGCAGAAACGAAAACGCCCGGCGCTAGGCCGGGCGTTTTATTGCAACCATCAGGCGTCGGGGTCACTCAGTTCCAGCACGCCGCGCTTGCTGCGCAACTTGCCGTAAAAGTGCTCAAGCGCATGGTTGAGCTTGGTGGCGGCACCATCGACCGCCTGGTCCAGCGAGGTGGCGGTGTGGGTCACGGAAATCGGTTGGTGGCCTTTGGGGCGAGCCTCCATTTGGCAACGTTTGTCATGCGGTCCGGGCTTGGTGCCGTTCTCGTCGCGCAGGTGGACCTCGATGCGGGTGAGGTCGTCCTCGTAACGTTCGAGTGAGCTTTCCAGCGTACTGCGGACCCACTCGTCGAGCCGGGCGTTACCTTCGATATGGTTGCTGCTGTTGACCTGGATTTGCATGATTCAATCCTTATTCAGCTTGCTCGCATGGAGGCGCGCCTAGGCCCTTGAGACCCTTGGAATTTCTGCGCCTCTTGACTCTAAGGTCAGGCAACGGCGAAATGATTTCAAGCCCTTTTTGAAAATAAACTTCTTGTTGCAAATGCATGGCGAGGGCCGCAAGGCGACCCTCAGGTTTGCTCAGAACGCCACAGAGGTCTGCACGTACAGGGTTCGTGGTTCACCCACGTACTTGCCCTTGTTGTTATCGTCGAACGAACGCGTGTAGTACTCGCGGTTGAACAGGTTCTTCACCCCTACCGCCACCTTCAGGTTCGACAGCTGCGGGCCAAAGTCATACCCGGCACGGGTGCTGACCAGCATGTAGCCGGGGATACGCCCGGTGCTGCCATCGGCACTTTCCTCGCCGGTGTTGGCGTTGTCGGCATATTGGCTGCTCTGGAAGCTGCCATCCAGGTCCAATTGCCATGGGCCTTCGGTGTAACCGACGCCCAGCGTGCCCTTGTGCCGTGACGAGAACGGCACCTGGTTGCCCTTGTTCGGCCCGTCTTCGCGAATGGTGGCGTCGACGAACGCATAGCTGGCGTGCACATCGAAGCCGGCCAGTGCCGGGCTAAGGCCGTCGAGGGCATAGCGGATGCTGGTCTCGATGCCTTGGTGCCGGGTCTCGCCGCGTGCGATCACCGAATCGTTGGTCTGGTTGCTTTCGTACTGGTTGTCGAAGTTGATCAGAAACGCGCCGATCTCCGCCTGTAGGTCGCCATTGTCGTAGCGTGTGCCGACCTCCCAGGTACGGGCCTTCTCCGGTTTCACTTCGCCGCTGCTGACGCGGTTGGGCATCTGGCTGTACTGCACGCTGCCGAACGAACCCTCGGTGTTGGCATACAGGTTCCAGGTGTCGGTCAGGTGGTACATCACATTCAGTGCCGGCAAGGCGGTGTTGTAGCTGCCCTGGTAGCGCTGGCCGTTGAGCTTGTTGCTCTGCTCGGAGTCGATCATCTCGTAGCGCACGCCCGGGGTGATGGTCCAGCGGCCGATGTCGATGCGGTCATCCAGGTAGATGGCATGGGCTTCGGTGCTGCCGCGGGTGTCGCGGTCGTTGCGGCTGGCGGTGGTCGGCAGGTCGCCGTTGACCGGTTCTCGGAAGCGCAGTTCGTGGCCGGCTTCGTTGACATAGCGGTAGCCGATGCCAAGCTCGTGCCAGCTGTCACCCAACGCAACGCCCTGAGAGAAGCGGGTCTCGATGCCGCGCACCCAGTATTCGCGTGGCGACAGCGAAACGAAGCTGCCCTGATCGAGGTAGCCGCTGCGCAGGGTTTTGGTGAAGAAGCTGTTGACGCTGAACTGGCGGTCGTCCTGCTTGTAGTCGTAGCCGACGTTGACCAGCGTGCGACGCCCCCAGAACTTGTCCTTCAGGCGCGTTGACTGGTAGGGGTCGGCAGCGAAATCGGCGCTGCTCAGGCCACCGGGCATGTCGGCTTCGCCCTCGTAGTACTGGGCCATGGCGTGCAGGCTGTTGGCTTCGTCGAGCTGCAGCTTGCCCTTGAGGATCAGGTCGTCGATCTGCGTGTCGCTGTGCTCGCGCCAATCGCCGCCACGGGTGCCGGAGTAGAGCAGGGCGCCGCCCAAACCATTGGCATTGGTGCCACCGACCAGCAGGTTGGCGCTGTTCTTGAAACCGTCATGGCTCGAGGATGGACTGATCTGGTTTTGCATGGCGGCCTTGAACGTCGCCTGCTCGGGGATCGCCCGGGTCACGAAGTTGACGATGCCGCCGACGTTCTGCGGGCCGTAGCGCACCGCGCCGCCGCCGCGCACCACGTCCACGGCATCCATGTTGCCCATGCTGATCGGCGCCAGCGACAGCTGAGGCTGGCCATACGGCGCGAAGGGCACCGGGATGCCGTCCATGAGCACAGTGGAGCGTGACGCCAACCGTGGGTTGAGGCCACGGATGCCAAAGTTCAGTGCCAGGTCATGGCTGCCGGTGCCGTTGTTGTCCGGCGCGTTCACCCCAGGCATACGGTTGAGCACTTCACGGGCGGTGGTCGCGCCGCTGCGTTCGAATGCCTCACGGCGCACGACGTCGCGGGCGCCAGCGTGTTCGAAGACGTTGTCCTGCTGGGCTTCGGCCAACCAGTCGCCGACCACCGTCGAGGCCCCCAGCTCAACCGGGGCGCCTGCAGTGGCGGCGCCCAGCGGTTGCAGGCTGAAGGCGTTGTCGGTTTCCTGCCGGGCCTGCAGGCCGCTGCCGCGCAGCAGCGAGTCGAGGCCCTGGCGTACGTCATACTGGCCGTCCAGGCCTTGCGTGTGCATGCCTTGGGTCAGTTGCGAGCCGAACGAAATCAGTGCGCCGCTCTCGCGACCGAACTGGTTGAGGGCGTCTTCAAGGGAACCGGCGGCAATGTGGTAGCTGCGTGCTTCGGCGTGGGCCGCGGGTGTGGCAAGGCCGAGGGTGGTAGCGAGCAGCAGGGCGTGGACGAGGGGGCTGGGGCGCAACGGCATGGGTGAGGTCCTGATAAAAGGGTTCTGCCTTGTCTGTCACGCGAGGGTTGGCAAATGGCTCAGGTGAGTGCAAAAAAATGTGTGGCAGTAGTTGGGGCTGCTGTGCAGCTCATCGCAGGCAAGCCAGCTCCCACAGGGCCAGCAACCCTTTCACGGGTGGCGCTGTATCTGTGGGAGATTGCCCAGCCTACAGTGGTCATTGTGGGAGCTGGCTTGCCTGCGATGGGGCGCGCAGCGGCCCCGGCAATCTCACGTCAGGCTATCGACCGTCACCCAGTACCGGGTAAACCGCCGCACCCGCACCGGCAACGCCACCTCCAGCATCTGCAGGATCCGCTCACTGTCATCCAGCGGATAAGACCCGGAAATCCGCAGGTCGGCGACCCGGTCGCTGCACCCCAGCTGCCCCTGCCGGTAGCGACCGAGTTCGGCGAGGAAATCCCCCAGGCGCATCTGTGACGCCACCAGCATGCCGTCGACCCAGGCCCCGGCATTGCGCTCCAGCGCTGTGATCGCCCGCCAACCGTTGCCCGCCAAGCGAGCCTGTTGCCCTGCCAGCAAGGCGTGGCCAGAAACGCTGGCGGTACCACTGAACACCGATACCAAACTGAACCCGTCGTACTGGCGTACGTTGAAGCGTCCGCTGTCCATGCGCAGCGCACCTTCGCCGGTGCGCAGCAGCAACGGCCGCGCATCCTTGGCTACCTCCAGCGCCAGCTCGCCTTCGCGCAGATGCACCACACGCTGTTGCCCATCGAAGCGCACATCGGCGGCGCTGCGGGTATTGAGTTGCAGCACGCTGCCGTCTTCCAGGTTCATCCGCCGACGCTGGCCGACCGGGCTGCGGTAATCGGCCATCAGCCCCGGCAAGGGGTTGTGCTGCTGCAGCCCCAGCCCGGTGGCACTGGCCACACCCACCAGCAGCAGTACCTTCAGTGCCCGTCGCCGCGCGGCAGATTGCGGCGCCTGCAACGTCGCGTGCACGACCGGCGAGGCCACACCGCGTAGCCGTTGGTTGACCTGTTGAATATGCGCCCAGGCACGCTGGTGCTCGTGATCGGCCTGTAACCAGTGATCCAGCGCCAGCTGTTGGGCATGGTCGAAATCATCACCCTGGGACTCGATCAACCAGTGCACGGCCTGCTCGGCCACCTGCGGCGAGAATTGGGTATTCACAGGGCGAAGTAACAGCGCATGGCCGCCTTGTTCAGGTAGCGTTTGACCGTGGCCAGCGACACGTCCAGCTCACGCGCAATTTCGCCCTGGCCCAGGCCATCGACCTGGGCCAGCAGGAAGGCGCGCTTGACCAGCGCTGGCAGGCCATCAAGCAGGCGATCGAGCTCCAGCAGCGTCTCGAAGATGATCGCTTTGTGTTCCTCGCTCGGTGCCACGTCTTCCGGCACCTGGGCCAAGGCCTCAAGGTAGGCGCGCTCCAGTTCCTGGCGGCGCAAGTGGTTGCACAGTACCCGCTTGGCCACAGTGGCCAGGAACGCCCGTGGTTCGATCAATTGCGGCGTCTCGCGGGCCTGCAGCAAGCGTACGTAGGTGTCCTGCGCCAGGTCCGCGGCACTCTGCGGGCAGCCCAGGCGGCGGCGCAACCAGCCGGTCAGCCAGTTGTGATGGGCGTGAAAGAGGCCTTCGACCGTTGAAGAGAGGGCGCTGGACACCGTGTACTCCGGCGCCTGAATGCGCGACTGGAAGTAAGAATTGTTCGCATTGTAGTGATCGACCCTGCTCACGGCAATCCTCCAGGGCTTCACCGTCAGCGTGTCGGCGATGGGCGGCGCAGCAGTGCAAGGCTTTGCATATGAGAATTGAAATCATTATTATTGCAGCCCCAAAAACGCCCGGACCTCCGCCATGAAGAGCAAAGCCGCCGGTCTCCCGCTCAGCTACCGACTGGCCGTGGCCTCACGTTGCCTGGCCGCCGTGCTGGGCGGTTATCTGCTGGCATCCATGGCCAGTATCAGCATTGCTTTGCTGGCGCCTATGCCGCGTGTCGATGCGACCCTCACCGGCCTGCTGCTGTCATTCGTCTTCTACCTGCTGGCCTTCATCTGGTGCTTTGCCTGCCGCAGCGCCTGGCGTGCCTGGTTTGGCGTGCTGGGGCCGAGCCTGGTGCTGGGTGTGGTCAGCGGTTTTGCCCATTGGATGAAGAACCCATGAAAGAAGGCTTCCGCCAGGCCATGGCCTGGTTGCACACCTGGACCGGGCTGATCTTCGGCTGGCTGCTGTTCGCCATCTTCCTCACCGGCACGCTGTCGTACTTCAAGGAAGAGATCAACCACTGGACCCAGCCCGAAGTGCGCAGCCATGCGCTCGACCCGGTGAACAGCCTGGGCCTGGCCCAGCGCTACCTGGAGGCCAACGCCGCGCACGCCAGCAGTTGGATGATCCGCTTGCCTAATGAGCGCGAGGCTGCGCTGAACGTAGGCTGGCGCGACCCTGAGGCCGGGCGGCGCGGTTTTGTCAGCAAGCGCCTCGACGCGCAGACCGGCCAGCCGGTCGAGGCCCGCGACAGCCGGGGTGGCGAGTTCTTCTACCGCTTCCACTTCCAACTCGAAATGCCGCACCCGTTCGGCCGCTGGCTGTCGACGTTCTGCGCCTTCATCATGCTGGTGGGCCTGGTTACCGGGATCATCACCCACAAGAAGATCTTCAAGGAGTTCTTCACCTTCCGCCCAGGCAAAGGCCAGCGCTCCTGGCTGGACGGGCACAACGCGATTGGCGTGCTGGTGCTGCCGTTCCACCTGATGATCAGCTACAGCAGCCTGGTGCTGTTCATGTACATGGTGATGCCTGCCGGCATCATGGCCAGTTATGGCGGCAACAGCGGCGAGTACTTCAATGAGCTGTTCGGCCGTGACGATGCGCCCAAGGCTGCCAACGTCGTGATGCCGCTGGTGCCCTTGCCGACGCTGTACGCCAAGGTTCAGGAACAGGTGCCGGGCGCGCGCATCGGTTACATCCAGCTGCAGAACCCCGGTGACGGCAATGCGCGGGTCACCTTCACCCAGGCCTCCGCCGACAACGTCGCCTACAGGCGCAGCGCCAACTGGACCTTCGACGGTGTCAGCGGTGCGTTGTTGAGCCAAGGTGCGCCAGAGACCGGCGCGATGATGACGGCCTTCAGCTTCGCCGGCCTGCACATGGGCAACTTCGCTGGCCCCTGGCTGCGTTGGCTGTACTTCTTCTTCGGTGTGGCCGGTACTGCAGTGATCGGCACAGGCTTGGTGATGTGGCTGGGCAAGCGTCAGCTCAAGCATGCCAAGAGTGCGCACATGCCGGGCGAATTGCGCCTGGTCGAGGTGCTCAACATTGTCAGCATGAGTGGCCTGCTGCTGGCGGTGGCGGGGTTCTTCTGGGCCAATCGGCTGGTCCCTATGGCGCTGGAAGGCCGCGCCGACTGGGAGGTCAACACGTTCTTCCTGGTTTGGGCGCTGTCGCTGGTGCATGCCGTGCTGCGATCCGGCCGCCGCGCCTGGGGCGAGCAACTGGCGCTGGGCGCGCTGGCCTTTGCCTTGCTGCCGCTGGTCAATGGCCTGACCACCGGCCAAGGCCTCGATCAGTCGTTGCAGGTTGGTGACTGGGCCATGGCGGGGTTCGACCTCACGGCGCTGGCTACCGGCCTGTTCCTGGCCTGGGCGGCCCGCAAGATGTTGCGCGCCCCTAAGCCTGTGGCCAAGCGCGCTTCGCGCGGGGCAAAAAAACCGGTTACTGACGTGGTCGAGGTGGGCTGATGCTGGGGATTGCACTGATCGGCTTCGCCGGCTTCGTGGCCCTGTGCCTGGCCATGGAAAAGCACTTCAGCGAGCTGCTGGGCCGCAAGCCGCGCCCGCAACAGGTGCGTTTGCTGCGCGTCGGTGGCTGGCTGCTGTTGCTGCTGTCGCTGGTGCTCAGCGTGCACCTGCGGGGCTGGGCCCATGGCCTGGTCGAGTGGATCGCGGTGTTGATGGCGGGGGTGACCCTCTGGGTGTTCGGCCTGCCGTACCAGCCGCGTCTGTTGCTGGGCCTGGCCGCCGCCAGCCTGGTGCTTGGCCCGCTGCTGGCCGTGCTGGCTGTGTGAGCGCTTGAGCGAGCCGGCAGACATGCTCGAACCTGACGCCGACAGCGCCAGCGGGCGCGCGCGTTTCGTCCAGGTATTCCTGGCGCAGCGGGCGCGCATGGAGGCACTGGTGAGCCGCCGGGTCGGCTGTCGGGCGACGGCATCGGACCTGGTCCAGGAGTTGTTCCTGCGGTTCTGGCGCCGCCCCGAGGTCAAGGTCGAAGCACTGGACACCTACCTGCTGCGCTGCGCCGGCAACCTTGCCATCGACCACCTGCGCAGCGAAGGCAGCCGTGGGCGGGTGGCTGAAGCCACGCAGGCCGTGGATGAGCAGTCCAGCGTCCCGGAGCCTGATCAAGCCCTGGAAATCGATCACGACCTGCAGCGCATCGAGGCTGCATTGCGTGCCTTGCCCGAACGTACGCGGCAGATCTTTCTGCTCAACCGCATCCACGGTTGCAAGTACAGCGAGATCGCCACGGCCATGCAACTGTCCCAGAGCGCCGTTGAAAAGCATATGATGCGCGCCCTCGAAGCGTGCAAGGCGAGTATCGCCGAGCCCGCATCCACCCTGCGCAGGCCTGGGAGCGCCCGTCGATGAGCCGTCCGAATCCGATCACTGCCGCGCAGTCACAGGCGGCGCTGCAGTGGCTGAGCCGCATCAACGAGCAGCCTGAGCAAGCCCATGGCGTGGCGTTCAAGCGTTGGTTGCTGGCCGACCCGGGGCATCGTGAGGCGTACGCACAGGCTCAGGCGCTGTGGCAGATGAGCGCGGTGCCAGCGGCGCGGCTGGCCGATGAAGCGCGCGAAGGCCTGCAACCGTATCTGGATGCCATGGCCAAGGCACCTGCCCGAGGCCGCTGGCGGTACCGGGCCGTGGCCTTCGCGGCGGCAGCCTGCCTGGTGCTGGCGGTCGGCACTGCAGGCGGTTGGCACCCTGGCTTCTGGCTGCAGGACTTGCAGGCCGACTACAGCAGCACGGGGCAAGTCCGCCAGGTGACCCTGCCGGACCAATCGCAGGTGACGTTGGATGCGGGCAGTGCCATTGCAGTCGACTTTGCCCATGGCGAGCGCCGTGTGCGGCTGCTGCGCGGGGCGGCGTTCTTCCAGGTCACCCACACCGGCGAGCCGTTTCTGGTAGCCGCCGCAGGCGGTGAAGTGCGGGTGCTGGGGACCCAGTTCGAGGTGCGAGAACAGGGTGACGGCGCGCAGGTGACGGTGCGCAGTGGGCGGGTTGCGGTGCAGCCCGAGCCAGGGGAGGTTGCCCGTGAACTGACGGCCAATCAGCAGCTGGCTTACCTTGACGGCCGAGCGGGTACCCCCTTGAGTGTGGACAGCGAGAGCCGTCTGGCCTGGCGCCAGGGATGGCTGAATTACTACCAGGTGCCGTTGGCGCAGGTGGTCGAGGACCTCGGGCGCTACTATCCGGGGCGCATTGTGCTGCTCGACGGTGAGTTGGGGCAGCGTAAGGTCAGTGGCAGTTTCCCGGTGCAAGCGCCTTTGGCAGCACTCGATTCACTCGGCAACGTGATGGGCTTTTCCCGCCAGACCGTATTGGGGCGTTTGACGATTATCCGCTAGACACCTGTGCCAGAACCTGTGGGAGCGGGCTTGCCCGCGAAGAGGCCGGCCCAGGTAAAAAATTTGAAATAACGGATGAGGTAACAGGACGTGGCATCCGTGTAATGAGTGGAAGTGCGATTAATTCGCAATCGACACCCACTTACAGGTCAGCGTCCATGAAGTTCACCCCGCGTTGCGTCCACCTCTGGCTCGGTCTTTCACTGTTACCGGTCATCGCCATCGCACCGCTGGCCGTGGCCGCCGAGCATGTGCAGGCATACACCTTCGCCCAGCCGAGCCAGCCTCTGGCCCAGGCGCTCAATGCCTTCAGCCGCGCTACCGGCCAGAGCGTGGTCTACACCCTTGAGCTTCCAGGCCTGCAAGCACCCGCCCTCAACGGCACCTTCAGCGCAGAGCAGGCGCTGCAGCAATTGCTGGGCACGTCCGGCCTGACCTGGCGCCGCGTCGATGCACGCACCCTGACCCTCGAAACCATGAACAACGAAGGGGCACTGAACCTGCAGGCCACCACCGTGACCTCGCAGATGGACGTCTACAGCTACCAGCCCCCGGCCACCGCCTCGATCATGCGCGGCCAGGGCCCGAACCAGGACATCCCCCAGGCCATCAACGTGGTCCCGGCACAGGTCATTCGCGACCAGGCCCCACGCAACCTCGATGACGCCTTGACCAACGTCAGCGGCATCACCCAGGGCAACAACTTTGGCGGCACCTCCGACACCGTGATGAAGCGCGGCTTTGGTGACAACCGCGACGGCTCGATCATGCGTGATGGCATGCCCATC
This sequence comes from Pseudomonas putida, assembly GCF_025905425.1. Taxonomy (NCBI): domain Bacteria; kingdom Pseudomonadati; phylum Pseudomonadota; class Gammaproteobacteria; order Pseudomonadales; family Pseudomonadaceae; genus Pseudomonas; species Pseudomonas putida. The sequence continues at coordinate 96,518 of NZ_CP109603.1, forward strand.
GTGCAGGGCCGTAGCCTGAATGCCAGCACCGAGCGCGTCGAAGTGCTCAAAGGCCCGGCCTCGTTGCTGTATGGCATCCAGGACCCAGGCGGGGTCATCAACGTGGTCAGCAAGCGCCCACAACTGCAGCAGTACAACGCACTGACGGTGCGTGGCTCGACCTACGGCAGCGGCAAGCATGGCAGCGGTGGTGGTTTCGACAGCACTGGCGCACTCGGCGACAGCAACTTCGCCTACCGCCTGATCGTCGATCACGAGGATGAGGATTACTGGCGCAACTTTGGCGTGCACCGCGAATCGCTGGTGGCGCCGTCGCTGGCCTGGCTGGGTGAGGCCACCCAGGTGGTGGTGGCGTACGAGCACCGCGAGTTTCTTTACCCGTTCGACCGTGGCACGGCATTTGGCAGCAATGGCCACCCGTTGGACATTCCGGCCACGCGTCGCCTGGATGAGCCGTTCAACGACATGCAAGGGCGCTCCGACCTGTACCGCCTGGAGGTCGATCACCAGTTGGCCGACGACTGGAAGCTGCATTTTGGTTACAGCTTCAACCGCGAGACCTACGACGCCAGCCAAGTCCGTATAACCGGCGTCAACGAAGCCAAGGGCACGCTGACGCGCAGCATCGACGGCACGCACAACGCCATGAGCCGCGACCAGTTCGCCACCCTGAGCCTGACGGGCAATGTGCAGGTGGGCGGCCTGCAGCATGACCTGTTGTTCGGCCTCGATCACGAAGACCGCAAGGTGTTTCGTGGCGACCTGATTCGCCAGACTGCGCAGTCCAGCTTCAGCTATGTGAACCCGGTCTACGGCCAGGAAGTGGAGGGCAGCAGCGTGCGCGCCAGCGACAGCGACCAGACCGACAAGCTGCGCACCGACGCGCTGTTCGTGCAGGATGCCCTGCACCTGGACGAGCACTGGATTCTGGTGGCAGGTGCGCGCTTTCAGCAGTTCGACCAGTACGCAGGCCGCGGGCGCCCGTTCAAGGCCAATACCGACACCAGCGGCCAGGCCTGGGTGCCGCATGCCGGTATTGTCTACAAAGTCGATGAGCAGCTTTCGTTCTATGGCAGCTACAGCGAGTCGTTCAAGCCCAACTCCAGCATTGCGCCGCTGACCGGTGGTGTAGTGCTGGACGCCTCGGTGGCGCCAGAGGAGGGCAAGTCGTGGGAGCTGGGCGCCAAGTTGGACATGCCGGGCAGCCTGACCGGTACCCTGGCGCTGTTCGACATCACCAAGCGCAATGTGTTGGTCGCCAATTTCGACAGTGGGACTGGCGAGACGGTGTATAGCAACGCAGGCGAGGTCAATTCACGGGGTGTGGAGCTTGACCTGACCGGGCAGCTCAGCGAGCGCTGGAGCCTGATCGGCAGCTATGCCTTTACCGATGCCAAGGTCACCAAAGACCCGGACCTTGAGGGCAACCGCCTGCAGAACGTGGCCAAGCACAGTGGCTCGCTGTCGGCGGTGTATGACTTTGGCAGTTTGTTCGGTGGCGACCGGCTGCGCTTTGGTGCTGGGGCCCGTTATGTGGGCGAGCGTTCGGGCAACTCGACCAACACTTTCGATTTGCCCAGCAATACCGTCGCCGATGCCTTTGCCACTTACGAGACCAAGCTCGACGAACACAACGTGCGCTTGCAGTTGAACGTGAAGAACCTGTTCGACAAGGTTTACTACAGCTCGGCGGTGAACCAGTACTTTGTCGCGGTTGGCGATGCGCGGCAGGTGAGCCTGTCCAGCACCTTCGAGTTCTGAGGTAGTGGGGCTGCTTTGCAGCCCTTCGCGGGCAAGCCCGCTCCCACAGGTACGGTGTCGCTCTTCAGGGCTGCACTTTTTCTGTGGGAGCGGGCTTGCCCGCGAAGGGCCGCATAGCGGCCCCAATCAACTGTTGAAGGCTGCGCGATAGTCGCCAGGCGTCGCGCCGAGCGCCTGGCGAAACCGGTTGCTGAAATGGCTGGCACTAGCAAACCCGCACAGCAACGCAACCTCTCCCAGCGCAAGCTGACCGAGGCGCAGCAGCTGGCAAGCGCGGTGCAGCCGCCGAGCCAGCAGGTATTGGTGCGGCGGCAGGCCAAAGCTTGTGCGGAACATGCGCGCGAAGTGGTACTCGGACAGGTTGCAGCGCACGGCCAGTTCGCCGAGGGTGATGGGCTGGTCCAGGTGCGCCTCGATGTACTCCACCAACTGCCGACGCAGATTCGGCGCCAACCCGCCTTTCAAGCGCAATCCCTGACGTAGCCCAACCTGGCGGAGCACCGCGTGGTCGACGATTTCATGCGCCAGGCTGCTGGCCAGCAGGCGCTCGCCGGGCTCCTCCCAGGCCAGGCTGATCAACTGGCGAAAGCGCGCCGACTGTTGTGGGTCGTCAAGAAAGGTCGCCTCCTGCAACTGCAACTCCCGTGGCTCGCGGTCAAGCAGGCGCACGCAGCCGAGGGCGAACTGCGCCTCGCTGATGTACAGATGCGCCAGGCGGATCGCGCCATTGACCACCCAGTTCGACTCATGGCCGGCCGGCATGATGCACAGCTTGTTCGGCGCACCCTTGTCGGCCGGGCGCTGGCGGCGAAAAGTGCCGGTGCCGTCGGCGATGTAGCACGACAGCGTGTGATGGCTTGGCGCCTGGTAGTCGCGGGCATCGTCGCGGTTGTGCCACAGCGCCGCAGCCAAGCCATCGCCCAGGTGCGCGCTCAGCTCCAGACGGGCGTGGGGCGAGGCGTGCATGGCGTTGAAGACTTGCAACTGGGAGAGTGGGGTCATGGGCGATTCCTCTGGGGCCATCGTACTGCGCTTGTGCGGTGGTGACAGCTAGCGGAGATGGAAAAGCGCAAGTTTGTGCAAGCGCAGGGCAGTGGCCTGGGGGAACACTGGTGGCCCTGGCGAGGGCTGCGCCCTCGATTCGCGGGACAAGCCCGCTCCCACAGAATCCGAAGACTGCTCGGTAACTTGTGGGAGCGGGCTTGCCCCGCGAAGCGCCGGGCACCGATTTTGAAAGGCCCAAGGAATCACCGCCATGAACCTGTCCCTGTACCTGCTCACCGTCCTGATCTGGGGCACCACCTGGATCGCCCTGAAACTGCAGCTGGGCGTAGTCGCCATCCCGGTCTCGATCGTCTACCGCTTTGCCCTGGCCGGCTTGATCCTGTTCGCCATCCTGTTGCTCACCCGCCGCCTGCAACCGATGAACCGCCGCGGCCACCTGATCTGCCTGGCCCAGGGCCTATGCCTGTTCTGCGTCAATTTCATGTGCTTTCTCACTGCCAGCCAGTGGATCGCCAGCGGCCTGATCGCCGTGGTGTTCTCCACCGCAACCCTGTGGAACGCACTCAACGCTCGGGTGTTCTTCGGCCAGAAGATCGCCGCCAACGTGCTGGGTGGCGGGGCATTGGGGCTGCTGGGCCTGGGCCTGCTGTTCTGGCCAGAACTCGGCCACCATGCGGCCAGTCGCGAAACCCTGTACGGCCTCGGCCTGGCCCTGCTCGGCACGCTGTGCTTCTCGGCCGGCAACATGCTGTCGAGCATGCAGCAGAAAGCCGGGCTCAAACCCATGACCACCAATGCCTGGGGCATGGTCTATGGCGCGGCGATGTTGACGGTGTATTGCCTGTTCAGCGGCATTCCCTTCGCCATGGAATGGAACACCCGCTACATCGGGTCGCTGATGTACCTGGTAATCCCAGGTTCAGTGATCGGCTTCACTGCCTACCTGACGCTGGTCGGGCGTATGGGCCCGGAGCGCGCGGCCTATTGCACGGTGCTGTTCCCGTTGGTGGCGTTGAATGTGTCGGCGTTTGCCGAAGGGTACCAGTGGACGGCCCCAGCCTTACTGGGGCTCGTCGCGGTCATGGCGGGGAATGTGCTGGTGTTTCGCAAGCCTAGGCTCAAGCCGACAGTGGTGCTGGCTCGCTAGGGCGAATGATCAGCCCTTCCACACCTGCGGGTTTACCAGGTCCCGCGGCCGCTCGCCCAACAGCGCCGCGCGCAGGTTGTCCATCGCCCGGTTGGCCATGGCCTCGCGGGTTTCGGCGGTGGCCGAGCCGACGTGCGGTAGGGTCAGGGCGTTGGGTAGCTTGAACAGCGGCGACGCGCTCAGCGGTTCTTTCTCGTACACATCCAGGCCGGCACCGCGAATCGTGCCGTTCTGCAGGGCTTCGATCAGCGCCGCTTCGTCGACCACCGGGCCGCGGGCGATGTTGATCAGGAAGGCGCTTGGCTTCATCAGCTTCAGCTCACGCTCACCGATCAGCTTGCGGGTGGCGTCGGACAACGGCACCACGATGCAGACGAAATCGGCTTCAGCCAGCAGTTGCTCCAGGCTGCGGAACTGCGCCCCCAGCTCTTGCTCCAGTGCAACCTTGCGGCTGTTGCCGGTATAGATGACCGGCATGTTGAAACCGAACCGGCCACGGCGGGCAATGGCCGCGCCGATGTTACCCATGCCGACGATACCCAGGGTCTTGCCGTGCACATCGCTGCCGAAGTGCGCCGGGCCGACGGTGGCCTGCCACTGGCCGGCCTTGGTCCAGGCGTCCAGCTCGGCCGTGCGGCGAGCGCAGCCCATGATCAGCGAGAAGCCAAGGTCTGCGGTGCTTTCGGTCAGTACGTCGGGGGTGTTGGTCAGGGCGATGCCGCGCTCATTGAAGTAGTCGACGTCATAGTTGTCGTAGCCGACCGAGACGCTGGAGACCACTTCAAGCTTGGCCGCGCCTTCGAGTTGCGTACGGCCAAGCTTGCGCCCGACGCCGATCAGGCCGTGGGCTTCGGGCAGGGCTTCGTTGAACTGAGCGTTGATGTCGCCGAGCTTGGGGTTCGGCAGGATCACGTTGAAGTCTTGCTGCAGGCGCTCGGCCATGGCCGGGGTGATACGGCTGAAGGCCAGGACGGTCTTTTTCATCGGGCTACTTCTCTGCAAGGCGGTGGAGGTGGCCTGTACCGGGCTCTTCTTGGCTTAGCGCAAACCCTGTGGGAGCGGGCTTGCCCGCGAAGAGGCCGGTACAGACTGAAGTCAGATCAATGGTTAGCAACCTACCATTGCTCCTCCCCTCAATGCAGCATGTTTCTCAGTTGGCGATCTGCACCTGATGGGTTTTCAGGTCCGCCTCATGGGCCGCGAGAATTTCTGGCAGCGAGTTGCGCAGGTACTCGACCCAGGTCTTGATCTTGGCATCCAGGTACTGGCGCGACGGGTAGATGGCGTACAGGTTCAGCTCCTGCAACCGGTACTCGGGCAGCACCCGCACCAGGCTGCCGTCACGCAGGCCATCGATGGCCGAATAGATCGGCAGCACGCCCACGCCCATGCCACTGCGGATTGCGGTTTTCATGGCATCGGCGGTGTTCACCTGGAACGGTGAGCTGGTGATGTTGACCATTTCCTGGCCTTCCGGCCCATCGAACAGCCACTTCTCCAGTGGGATCACCGGGCTGACCATGCGCAGGCAGGCGTGTTTGAGCAGGTCGGCCGGCTTGTGCGCGATGCCGTTGCGCGCGATGTAGTCGGGCGAGGCGCAGACGATGCTGTAGGTGATCCCCAGGCGCTGCGACACGAAGCCCGAATCCGGCAGCTCGGTGGCCAACACGATGGACACGTCGTAGCCCTCGTCGAGCAGGTCTGGCACGCGGTTGGCCATGGTCAGGTCGAAGGTCACGTCCGGGTGCGATTCGCGGTAGCGGGCAATGGCATCGACCACGAAGTGCTGGCCAACCCCGGTCATGGAGTGAACCTTCAACTGCCCGGCCGGACGGGCATGGGCATCGCTGGCCTCGGCCTCGGCTTCTTCAACGTAGGTAAGAATCTGTTCGCAACGCATCAGGTAGCGCTTGCCGGCCTCGGTCAGCGCAATGCGGCGGGTAGTACGGTTGAGCAGCCGAGTTTGCAGATGGGCTTCCAGATTGGAGACCGCCCGCGACACGTTCGCGGTGGTCGTATCCAGTTGCGCCGCAGCAGCCGTGAAGCTTCCAAGCTGGGCTACGCAACTGAAAGCACGCATATTTTGCAGGGTGTCCATGGGTCACTCTCAAGGTAGAGGACAAAATTGTGTCACGAAGTAACGACGAAGTTATTAAAAGATGCCTTCGACCAAAGGCTGATTATCGCTCTTTTGGTAACAAAGATTCGCAGGAATATGCGCTTATCGCCAGTCCTGCCGCCCCCTAGAATTGCTCGGCCCCTCCACCTCTTCCTCGGGAAATCGCAGCTGTGCCGCGTCGCATCATCAGAACGCTTCAAGTGTTCAGTGCCTGTGCCCTAACCCTCACCTTGAGCGGCTGTATCGGAACCTGGGGTATCGCCCCGCAAAGCAAGACCTTGCAAGCCAATACCCTGACCACCGATGCGGCGATACGCGAAGCCGCCACCGACGCCCACTGGCCCGACCAGCAGTGGTGGCAGGCCTATCGCGACCCGCAGCTGAACCGCTGGATCGCGCTGGCCGTCGAGGGCAGCCCGAACCTGGCCATGGCCCTGGCGCGGGTGCGCGAGGCCAAGGCCATGGCCGGTGTGGTCGAGTCGGCGGAAAAGCTGCAGGTCAACGGCCAGGCATCACTCAAGCGCCACAATTGGCCTGAAGATCAGTTCTACGGCCCAGGCGCGCTGTCGGGCGCCAACACCTGGGACAACAACGCCGCCTTTGGCTTCAGCTATGCCCTCGACCTCTGGGGCCGCGAGCGCAATGCCAGTGAGCAGGCCGTGGACCAGGCGCACATGAGCGTGGCCGAGGCCCGCCAGGCGCAGCTTGAGCTGCAGAACAACGTGGTGCGTGCCTACATCCAGCTGAGCCTGCATTTTGCCCAGCGCGATATCGTCAAGGCTGAGCTTGAGCAGCAAGAGCAGATCCTGGCACTGGCCAGGCGCCGGCTGGATGCGGGCATTGGTACCCATTTCGAAGTCAGCCAGGCCGAAGCGCCGCTGCCCGAAACCCATCGCCAGCTGGACAGCCTCAATGAAGAGATCGCCCTGACCCGCAACCAGCTTGCTGCGTTGGCCGGCAAAGGGCCGGGGGAGGGCGCGCAGATCGAGCGCCCGACCCTGACCCTCGGCGCCCCGCTGAAACTGCCCTCGGCACTGCCTGCCGAGCTGGTCGGCCAGCGCCCGGACGTGGTGGCCAGCCGTTGGCAGGTGGCCGCGCAAGCCCGCGGTATCGACGTCGCCCATGCCGGTTTCTTCCCCAATGTCGACTTGGTCGGCAGCCTCGGTTTCATGGCCACCGGCGGCGGCCCGCTGGAGTTTCTCACCGGTCGCAAGTTCAACTACAACGTCGGCCCGGCCATCAGCCTGCCGATCTTCGACGGCGGCCGCCTGCGTTCGCAGCTGGGCGTCGCGTCGGCGGGGTATGACATGGCCGTGGCGCGCTACAACCAGACCGTGGTCGGTGCGTTGAAGAACATCTCCGACCAGCTGATCCGCCGCGAGTCGATGAAAGAACAATCGCACTTCGCTGCCGAATCGGTCGCTGCCGCGCAGAAGACCTACGACATCGCCATGGTCGCCTTCCAGCGGGGCCTGACCGACTACCTCAACGTGCTCAATGCGCAGACCTTGCTGTTCCGTCAGCAGCAGGTGCAACAGCAGGTGCAGGCCGCCCGCCTGGTCGCCCATGCCGAACTGGTCACTGCCCTCGGAGGCGGCCTGCAAGCAGGCAAGGACGTGCCGCAGCAGGAGCGCCAGGCTGCACCGAAAACCCCGGCCACCCTGGCCATTTTCGACAAGAAGCCGGATAACGCCAAATGAGCACCTCTAGTCTGCCCGTGCGCTGGCTGCAGAGCCTGGAGTGGCGCCGGGGCTTCTTTGCCTGGGCGCGCACCGATGGCGTGACCTGGGTGTACATCTTCAAGGTGCTGGCCGCCGCCTTCATCACCCTGTGGCTGGCCATGCGTCTGGAGCTGCCACAGCCACGCACGGCGATGATTACTGTGTTCATCGTCATGCAGCCGCAAAGTGGGCACGTGTTCGCCAAGAGCTTCTACCGGGTCCTCGGCACCCTGGCAGGTTCGGCCATGATGGTCGCGCTGATCGCTATCTTCCCGCAGAACACCGAGCTGTTTCTGCCCAGCCTGGCCCTGTGGGTCGGCCTGTGTTCGGCGGGCGCGATGCGCTACCGCACCTTCCGTGCCTATGGCTTCGTGCTGGCCGGCTACACCGCAGCGATGATCGGCTTGCCGGTGCTGGAGCACCCCGACCAGGCCTTTATGGCTGCCGTGTGGCGGGTGCTGGAAATCGCCCTGGGGATTCTTGTCTCGACCTTCGTCAGCGCCGCGATCCTGCCGCAGTCGGCCAGCGCTGCCATGCGCAACGCCCTGTACCAGCGCTTTGGCGTGTTCGCCGGGGTGGTGGTCGAAGCCCTACGCGGTGACAGCCAGCGCGACCGCTTCGAAACCAGCAACGTGCGCTTCATTGCCGAGGCCGTGGGCCTGGAAAGCCTGCGTAACGTCACCGCTTTCGAAGACCCGCACATGCGCCGGCGCTCTGGCCGCCTGGTGCGCATGAACAGCGAATTCATGGCCATCACCACGCGCTTCAATGCCCTGCACCGGTTGCTCGAACGCCTGCGCGCACGGGGGCCGTTGCAGATCGTCAGCGCCATTGAGCCGGGCCTGGATACCTTGGTTGAATTGCTTCAGCCCTACGTGGGGCGTGCGTTGACCGACTCTGACGCGCTGCGCCTGACGCTGGAGCTGGCCGCTTACAAAGAGGGCCTGCAAGCCCAGGTGCGTGGGCTACGCACCGAGTACCAGGCGACCAACCCCAGCGAGTCCGACCTGCTCGACTTCCACACCGCCTTCGAGCTGCTCTACCGCTTCGTCGACGAGATGTACAGCTATGCCGAAACCCACGCCTCGCTGGCCGCGCACAAGCACGAGCGCGAGCAGTGGGACGAGCCCTATGTGGCGCAGACCAGTTGGTTGGTGTCGCTGGCTGCCGGTGTGCGCGCCTCGGCGGTGCTGTTGCTGCTGGGCAGCTACTGGTTGCTCAGCGACTGGCCCAGCGGCGGCATGATGACGCTGATCGCCACGGTCACCGTGGGGCTGTCGGCCGCGTCGCCGAACCCCAAGCGCATGTCGTTCCAGATGGCCTGCGGCACGGCGATCGGGGCCTTCGTCGGGTTCTTCGAGACCTTCTTCGTGTTCCCCTGGATCGATGGTTTCCCGCTGCTGTGCATGGTTCTGGCGCCGGTCTTCGTGCTGGGGGCATTCCTGTCATCGCGGCCAGCGTACGCCGGTTATGGCATTGGTTTGCTGGTGTTCTTCGCCATTGGTTCGGTGCCCAACAACCTGACCGTGTACGACCCCTACACCTTCATCAACGATTACATCGGCATGGTCATCGGCATGTTCGTCTGTGCGGCGGCCGGGGCGATCATTTTGCCGCCCAACAGCCGCTGGCTGTGGAGCCGGCTGGAGCAGGAGCTGCGTGAGCAGGTGCTGTTCGCCATCAGCGGCCGCCTGCGCGGCCTGGGCTCGGCCTTCGAAAGCCGCACCCGCGACCTGCTGCACCAGGCCTATGGCCTGGCCGCCGGCAAGCCGCAGGTGCAGAGCGAGTTGATGGGCTGGATGTTCACGGTGCTGGAGGTCGGCCACGCCATCATCGAGCTGCGCAAGGAGCAGGCCCGCGCCCCGATCCACCCGGCGTATGCCGAGTCGCAGCCGTGGCGTCAGGCCATCCGCGTCATGGGCCGGGCGTTGGCGCGTTTGTTCCTGCAGCCCAGCGCCAGTAACCACGAGCGCGCCCTGGTGGCGGTGGACCACGCCATCAGCCGCGTGCAGGCCACCGACGAACCCTTCGCCCGGCACTTCGACACCTCGGTGCTGCGCCGGGCGCAAAGCTACCTGCACTTCATCCGTTCATCCCTGCTGGACCCACAGTCGCCGCTGGCACCGGCGAAAGGATTGCACCATGCCCCGTGAAATCGCCTTCCATGGCGTGTACATGCCCACCATGACCTTGATGTTCCTGTTCGCCCTGGGCCTGGCCTGGGGCCTGGACCGCTTCATCGCCAGCCATGACGGCTACCGCTTCTTCTGGCACCCGGCGCTGCTGCGCCTGAGCCTGTTCGTTTGCCTTTTCGGCGCCCTGGCGCTGTCTGTCTACTGGTGAGAAACCTTCGATGAAAAAGTTCTTCAGCCTGATCGCCACCCTGCTGGTGCTGGTTGCCGCCGTGGCGATCGGCCGCCAGTTGTGGCTGCACTACATGACCACGCCGTGGACCCGCGACGGTCGCGTGCGTGCCGACATCATCAACGTCGCCGCCGACGTGCCGGGCTATGTGGTAAATGTGCCGGTCAAGGACAACCAGCAGGTGAAGAAGGGTGACTTGTTGATCCAGATCGACCCTGAGCACTACCAGCTGGCCGTCGATCAGGCCAAGGCGCTGGTTGCCTCGCGCAAGGCCACCTGGGAAATGCGCAAGGTCAACGCAAAGCGCCGGGCCGACATGGACAACCTGGTGATCTCCAAGGAAAACCGCGACGACGCCAGCAACATCGCCAATTCGGCCCAGGCAGATTATCAACAGGCCCTGGCCGAGCTGGCGGCAGCCGAACTGAACCTCAAGCGCACGCATATCGTGGCCACGGTGGACGGTTACGTGACCAACCTGAACATCCACAGGGGCGACTATGCGCGCACCGGTGAGGCGGTGATGGCGGTAGTCGACGAGAACTCGTTCTGGGTGTATGGCTTCTTCGAAGAGACCAAGCTGCCGCACGTGAAGGTCGGTGATCAGGCCGAGTTGCAGATGATGAGCGGCGAGCGCATCAAAGGCCACGTGGAGAGCATCGCCCGCGGCATCTACGACCGCGACAACCCGCAAAGCCGCGAGCTGATCGCCGATGTGAACCCGACGTTCAACTGGGTGCGTCTGGCGCAGCGGGTGCCGGTGCGGATTCACATCGATGAAGTGCCGGAAGGGTTTTTGTTGGCGGCGGGGACGACGTGTACGGTGGTGGTGAAGCCTAGTGAGGGGTGAGTTCGGCACAACGTTTCCAGCGCCTATGAGATCGAGCGTCGCGCGGGCGGCGCTCGATTTGATAAGCGCTACAAATGTCATGGCGAACACCGGGTGGCCCAAACGCTCTTTAACCCGCAGCCCCCACCAACACCGGCACCGCAACCTGATCAATCACCTTCGCGCTGATCGACGGGTCCAGCAACCGCCCCAACCGTGACAGGTGCCGGTGGCCCATGATGATCAATTCGCAGTTCAATGCCTGCGCCTTCGCCACGATGGCCTCGACCGGCTGCCCGGCCACCATACAGCCCTGGCTGGTGAAACCGGCCTCCTGCAACACACGCACGGCGTCCGCCACGGCGCTTTCGCCCAGGTGTTGTTCTTCGCAGGCGGCGGGGTATTCCTCCCGTTCCTCGGCGGTGTAGGGCGCGGGTTTTTCGTGCACGGTGAAGGTGCTGTCGATGGCCAGCAGCACATGCAGTTCGTGTTGATCGGGGCGACAGTAGCGGCGGGCGAGGGTGAGCAAGGCAGCGGATGCGGGAGAGGCGTCGATGGCGATGAGGACCGGGGTGGGCATGGGAATCCTTGTCGAAGCTAAATGATGTACTGGCTTTGCCGGCCTCTTCGCGGGGCAAGCCCGCTCCCACAGGTACCGCACAAACCTCGGGCATTGTGGGGTACCTGTGGGAGCGGGCTTGCCCCGCGAAGAGGCCGGTACAGCCACTGCATCACTTATGGCCCATCCAAAGCCCGGAATAAATGCCCCACCACGCACGACCTTATTGCGTCTGGCGCAATCAACCAACCTGCTACCATCGCCTATCCCACAATCGCCACGGAAATCGGCCATGCAACTCCCGGACATGAACCTGCTCGTCGCCCTCGACGTCCTGCTCGATGAAGGCAGCGTAGTCGGCGCGGCACAGCGCATGAACCTGAGCCCTGCCGCCATGAGCCGGACCCTGGGGCGCATCCGCGATGCCCTGGGCGACCCGATTCTGGTGCGCGCCGGCCGTGGCCTGGTGCCGACACCCCGTGCGCTGGCCCTGCGCGAGCAGGTGCATGGGCTGGTGGAGCAAGCCGGGCAGGTATTCCGCAGCCGTGACGATGTCGACCTGGTGAACCTGGACCGTGCTTTCAATATCCGCACCAACGATCTGTTCATCGCCCTGTACGGCGCCCAGCTGCTGCGCATGATGCTGGCCCAGGCGCCGCGCACGGTGCTGCGTTTCGTGCCCGAGGGCAGTGGTGACGATGATGCGGTGCTGCGCAACGGGCAGATCGACTTGATCATCAGCTCGGCCATCGAGCTGGGCCCGGAGATGAAGGTACAGCGCCTGTTCAACACCTACTTCGTAGGCCTGGCCCGGGTAGGGCACCCGATCTTCGATGCCGAGATTACCCCTGAGCGTTTCGCCGCCTATCCGCAAATCAGCGTATCGCGCCGGGGCCGGGCCAATGGGCCGATCGATGTGGCGTTGGCCCACCACAAGGTGGAACGGCGGGTGGCGCTGATCACTACCAGCTTCCATTCGGCGATGTTCTCGTTGCCGGATTCGGACCTGATCCTGCCGATACCGGCCAACATCCTCAACAGTGTGCAGCGCTTGAAGTTGCCCTTGCGCTCGTTCGAGATCCCGGTGCCGTTGGAAAAGGTCAATGTGATGCAGGCCTGGCACCCGCGGTTTGACAACGACCCGGCGCACCGGTGGTTGCGTCAGACATTGAAGGCGTGTGGCAGGTTTGATCCGTAAAAGCGCATCGATTGCGTCTGACGCAATATAAACCTGCCAACAAGTCAGTTTTCGTCAGCATTCGACCTTCTTAGACTTGCTCCAGCCCTGAAATTGTTGCTGGAGATGTATTCCCATGAGTTCCCTGACCGCGCCTTCTGCCGCGCTGGCCGCCGCCCCAGCGCCGGCCGCCCCTGTGCAGACAGCGTTTGGCCTGCAGGTGGTGGTGGGGCTGTTCGGTGTGTTGTTGGCGGTGCTGTGCGCCGGGCTCAACGAGGCGGTTACCAAGATTTCCCTGAGCGACATTCGTGGCGCCATGGGCATCGGTGCCGACGAGGGGGCCTGGCTGCTTGCCGTGTACAGCGCGGCTTCGGTGTCGGCGATGGCCTTCGCACCCTGGCTCGCCACGACCTTCTCCCTGCGCCGCTTCACCCTGTCTGCCGTCGGCCTGTTCGCCGTGCTCGGCCTGATCCAACCCTTCGCCCCCAACCTGCACAGCCTGATGCTGCTGCGCGTGCTGCAAGGTTTCGCCTCGGGCGCCTTGCCGCCCATGCTGATGAGCGTCGCGCTGCGTTTTCTGCCACCAGGCATCAAGGTTTATGGCCTGGCCTGCTATGCCCTGACCGCCACCTTCGGGCCGAACCTCGGCACACCGCTGGCGGGCCTCTGGACCGAGTACGTCGGCTGGCAGTGGGCGTTCTGGCAGATCATTTTGCCGTCGCTGCTGGCGATGTTATGCGTCGGTTGGGGCCTGCCCCAGGACCCGCTGCGCCTCGAACGCTTCAAGCAACTCGACTGGCGTGGTGTGCTGCTTGGCCTGCCCGCCATCAGCTGCACCGTGCTGGGCCTGTCGCTGGGCGACCGCTGGGGCTGGTTTGACTCGCCGCTGATCTGCTGGTTGCTGGGCGGTGGCCTGCTGTTGCTGGTGCTGTTCCTGTACAACGAATGGTCCGAGCCGTTGCCGTTCTTCCAGCTGCGCATGCTCTCGCGGCGCAACCTGAGCTTTGCCCTGCTGACCCTGGCCGGTGTGCTGATCGTGTTGTCTGGTGTGGGCAGCATTCCGTCGGCGTACCTGGCGCAGATCCAGGGCTATCGCCCGGCGCAGACCAGCCCGCTGATGATGCTGGTGGCCATGCCGCAACTCATCGCCCTGCCGCTCACGGCGGCGCTGTGCAACATCCGTGCGGTGGACTGCCGCTGGGTGCTGGCGACGGGGCTTGGCATGCTGGCGCTGTCGTGCGTGGGCAGCAGCCTGCTGACCTCCGAGTGGATACGCGGCGACTTCTACCCCTTCTATTTGCTGCAGGTGTTCGGCCAGCCGATGGCGGTGCTGCCGCTGTTGATGCTCTCGACCAACGGCATGACCCCGCAGGAAGGCCCGTTCGCCTCGGCCTGGTTCAACACGGTCAAGGGGCTGTCGGCGGTGATTGCCGGTGGCCTGCTGGATGCCTTGGGCACTGTGCGTCGGCATTTTCATTCCAACCACCTGGTCGACAGCCTGGGCAATGCGCCGTTGATCGATGACAGCGCTGCCGGCCTTGCCAGGCGCATTCATGAACAGGCCCAGGTACTGACCTCGGCCGACCAGTACCTGGTGATGGCGTGCATCGCCGTCGCTTTGATCTGCCTGATTCCCTTCGTGCCTACCCGGATCTTCCCGCCGCGTGCGGTGGCTTGAGCCCGTGAATGAATTCGAGAACTTGAAATGACCAACAACCGCAAGACAATCATCATCGGCTCGGTGCTCGCCGTGGCCGTGCTGGCCGGTATCGTCGGCCCCTGGATGTTTGGCAGTGATCACCGCCAGAGCACCAACGACGCCTACGTGATCGCCGACTACACCGTGGTCGCGCCCAAGGTCGCGGGCTTTATCAAAGAGGTGCTGGTCGAGGACAACCAGCAGGTCACGGCCGGTCAATTGCTCGCGACCCTCGATGCCCGCGACTATCAGGCCGCACTCGACGCTGCCCAGGCGCAATTGCTGGTGGCCAAGGCGCAGAGCGCCGACGCCCGTGCCACGCTGGAGCGCCAGGCGGCACTGATCGCCCAGGCCGAAGCCGCGGTGAAGGCAGCTCAGGCCGAAACGGCCTTCGCCGATCATGAAGTCAACCGCTACAGCCGCCTGGCCGAGCAGGGCGCCGGCACCGTGCAGAACGCCCAGCAGGCGCGCAGCGGGGTCGATCAGGCCCGTGCGCGTCTGGCCAACACCCAGGCGGCGTTGGTGGCTGCACGTAAGCAGGTGGACATTCTCAGCGCCCAGGTGGCCAGCGCCGATGGCCAGCTCAAACGTGCCGAAGCGGGGCTGGAGAAAGCCCAGCTCGACCTGTCCTACACACGCATCATTGCGCCGGTGGACGGCATGGTCGGTGAGCGTGCCTTGCGTGTAGGCGCCTATGTCAATCCGGGGGCCCGCCTGTTGTCGGTGGTGCCGTTGCAGCAGGCTTATGTGGTTGGCAACTTCCAGGAAACCCAACTGACCCACGTGCAGCCCGGCCAACCGGTGAACATCAGTGTCGATACCTTCGCGGGCGAGCAGCTGCATGGCCATGTCCAGAGCATCGCACCGGCCACCGGTGTGACCTTCGCTGCGGTCAAACCCGACAACGCCACCGGCAACTTCACCAAGGTGGTGCAGCGTATTCCGGTGAAGATCGTATTCGATGACGGCCAGCCGCTGCTCGCACGGCTGCGTGTGGGCATGTCGGTGGAAGCCACCATCGATACCCGCGGCGACACGCTGGACGGCAAAGAGGTAAGCGCACGATGAGACCGGCATTACGTTTGAGCCCGTTGTTGCTGGCCGTGCTCATGGCAGGCTGCACCCTGGGGCCGGACTTCCAGCGCCCCGCCAGCCAGGCCCCGCAACAGTGGGCAGGCCTGCAAGGCAAGGCCGCTGCAAGCCAGCCGCAGGCCGAACCGCTGGAGCTGCGGTGGTGGGAAACCTTTCACGATGCCCGGCTCAGCGCGCTGATCCAGCAGGTCGCCGAGCGCAATCTGGATTTGCAAATGGCCACAGCGCGTCTGCTGCAAAGCCGCGCCCTGCGCAGCACGGTAGCGGCGGACGAAGCGCCCTCGGTCGATGCCAACGCGGGCTACAGCCGCGCTCGCAACAGTGCCGAGGGGCTGAGCGACCCCTCTGGCCACGCGGGTAAATCGGCCTTCAACCTGTGGCAGGGTGATTTGGTCGCGGGTTGGGAACTCGACCTGTGGGGCCGTGTGCGCCGCCAGGTCGAGGCCGCCGATGCCACTGTCGAAGTGGCCGAGAATGACCGCCGTGGCGTGCTGCTGGCGCTGTTGTCGGAAACCGCCGGCAACTACATCCAGCTGCGTGCGGTGCAACACACCCTGGACGTCACCCGTGACAACCTGAAGGTGGCGCAGCACAGCCTGAAACTGTCCGAGAATCGCCAGGCCGAAGGGGTCGCCACCCGCCTTGACGTGGCCCAGGCCAGCGCCCAGGTCGCGTCGATCGAAGCCCGCCTGCCAAGCCTGGAAGCGAGGCGCGACGACCTGATCAACGCCCTCAGCCTGCTCGCGGCCGAGCCGCCACGCAGCCTTCAGGCACAGTTGCTCGAAGGGGGGGAACTCCCTGCGCCGCAGCAGCAGTTCGCCATCGGCCTGCCGTCCGAGCTGGCCGAGCGCCGCCCGGACATTCGCCAGGCCGAAGCGCGCTTGCACGCGGCAACTGCCAGCATCGGCGTGGCCAAGGCCGACTTCTACCCCAGCATTCGGCTGTCGGGTAGCCTGGGTTTTCAGGCCATGCAACTGTCTGACTTCGGTGGCTGGGACTCGCGACGCTTTGCCTTCGGCCCACAACTGTCGCTGCCGATCTTCGAAGGTGGGCGGCTCAAAGGCACGCTGGAACTGCGTGAGGCGCAACAGCAGGAAGCGGCGTTGAACTACCGCAAGGTGGTGCTCGGTGCCTGGCATGAAATTGACGATGTGCTGCGCCTGTACAACGCTAGCCAACTGCGTCGTGACCATTTGGCCGAGGCGGTGCGGCAGAACCGTATCGCCCTGGAGACTGCCCAGCGCCAGTATGTGGAAGGGGCGGTGGACTTTCTCAATGTGCTGACCGTGCAAGGGGCGTTGCTGGCCAGCGAAGAGCAGTGGATCGACAGCTCGGCGGCGGTTTCCCAGGCGTTGGTGGGGTTGTACAAGGCGTTGGGTGGAGGCTGGCAGGTGTTTGATACACAGCCGTCGAAAGAGGTTTGACGGTTGCGGTGGCTGTGCTGGCCTCTTCGCGGGGCAAGCCCGCTCCCACAGGTAACTCACTGAACCTGAGGGCAGTGGAGTATCTGTGGGAGCGGGCTTGCCCCGCGAAGAGGCCAGCACAGCCAGCCAAAAATCAAAGCGGCCGCAGCAACCCGAACCGCTTGCGCAACACCCAGCCCAGCAGCCGCCGCGGCAACAGCCTGGCGATCAGCGGCAACGCCGTGCTGCCATTGCCCAACCTGACCACCGCAGGCACCGCCGTTTTGCGCGTAGCCGCCAACACCCCTTGAGCAAAAACCGCCGTCGGCGTCGGCCGGTCCTGTGAGGCCCGTGCCCGTGCCTGGACGTATTCGCGCAGCGGCCACCATGGCGAATCTGCGGCCAGCACCTGATCGGCCTGGCGCTGGGCGTTGCTGGCGAATTGCGAGGCGATCGCCCCCGGCTGCACTTCCATCAGCCGAATGCCAAACGGCGCCAACTCCAGGCGCAGGGCATCGCTCAGGGCGTTGACCGCAGCCTTGGAGGCGCAGTAAGCACCGGCAAATGGTGTGACCAGCACGCCGGAAACGCTGCCGATGTTCACCACCAGCCCACGCGCGCGGCGCAGCAGCGGGAACAACGCGCGGGTCACGCCGACCACGGCGAAGACGTTGGTTTCGAATTGCTGACGCATGGCGTCTACGCCACCGTCGAGCAACGGGCCCATGGCGCCGAAGCCTGCGTTGTTGATCAGGATGTCGAGGCGGCCGTGGCTTGCTTGCAGCTCCTCGGCCAGTTGGGTCAGGGCTTGGCCATCATTGACGTCCAGTTGCCGGGCGGTGAAACCGGCGGCGGATAAATGCTCGACGTCTTCAGGTTTGCGGGCGGTGGCCCAGACTTCATGGCCGGCATCGCGGAAGGCGTCGGCCAGGGCGCGGCCGATGCCGCTGGAACAACCGGTGATCAGGACGGTGGGCATGGGGGAGGGCCTTGGGTCGGGTAAGTTTGTGTTGTCTGTACTGGCCTCTTCGCGGGCTTGCCCGCGAAGAGGCCAGTACAGGCAATGCATCAGTTGGCAAATGTACCCTGCAGATGCTCGGCACGAAACTCCAGCGTCTGTGGCCGATAGCCAGAGCGCAGGGGCGGTACCGGCAGGCAATCCTTCCACTCGGCACCCGGCTGGAGCTCACCCGGCCCGCGATAACGCGGCGCGCTGTAGGTGTTCTCGGCAAGGTTGACGGTATCGCCCGGCGCATACGCCCCCACCCGCCAACGCAGTTCGGTCAGCGGGGCCTTGTTGCCGTTCTTCATCTGCACACGCAGCGCACGGTCGGCGGGGCACTCGTCCGGGGCGTAGTTCAGGCGCAGGTCCAGGCGTGCCAGTTGCGTGGCTTCGCGGGTGTCTTGCCAGGCTACGAACAGGGCGACCAGGCCCAGGCCGCAGACAGCGGCCAGGGATATTGGCAGGGCTTTGGCCGGGTAGCGCAGCAGCAGCACCAGCCAGGTGAGGATGAGGAAGGCACCGATGATCATGGGGCTTGCAGACCTTGGTTGCGCGGGGTCTGACCATCGTAGCGTGAAATGGGGGAGGGCTCAAAAGTGGGAGGGCTTTGCCCTCCTTTCGCGACACAAGGCCGCTCCTACAGGATCGTGTGACCTTTGAGGGAGCGGCCCCGGGGCTTCACTTACTGCGCAATGGTTTTCACCGAAATCCCACGCTCGACCGGCGTCGAGGTGCGCCCATACACGTCCTCGAAACGCTCGATATCATCCTCGCCCAGGTAGCTGCCGGACTGCACTTCGATGATCTCCAGCGGGATCTTGCCCGGGTTGCGCAGGCGGTGGATCGAGGCGATGGGAATGTAGGTCGACTGGTTCTCGGTGAGCAGGAACACGTTCTCGTCGCACGTCACCTCGGCGGTACCGGACACCACGATCCAGTGCTCGGCGCGGTGGTGGTGCATCTGCAACGACAGGCTGGCGCCAGGCTTGACGGTGATGTGCTTGACCTGGAAGCGCCCACCCATGTCCACCGAATCGTACGAGCCCCATGGGCGGTACACTTCCAGGTGGTTCTGGGTTTCGCTGCGGCCTTGCTCGTCAAGGGTCTTGACCATCTGCTTGACGCCTTGGACCTTGTCCTTGTGGGCAATCATCATGGCGTCCTTGGTCTCGACCACGACGATGTTTTCAAGGCCGATCACCGACACCAGCTTGCCGTTGCCGTGGATCATGCAGTTGCGGCTGTCCTGCACCACCACATCGCCCTTGGTAACGTTGCCGTTGTCATCCTTGTCGTGCACTTCCCACAACGACGACCAGCAGCCCACGTCGCTCCAGCCGGCCGACATCGGCACCACGCAGGCGCGTTGGGTTTTCTCCATCACCGCGTAGTCGATGGAGTTGTCCGGGCAGCAGGCGAAGGTGGCTTCATCGATGCTCAGCACATCACCGTCTTCCTGGCTGCGCTCAAGGGCCAGCACGCAGGTGTCGTAAATGTCGGCGTCGTGCTTTTTCAGCTCTTCGAGGAAGCGGCTGGCGCGGAACAGGAACATGCCGCTGTTCCAGAAGTAGCCGCCGGCCTTGACGAACTCGGCGGCGCGTTTCTCGTCGGGCTTTTCAACGAACTGCGCGACCCGCGCCACGCCTTCGGGCAGCAACGCGTCCTGGCTGGAGCGGATGTAGCCATAGCCGGTCTCGGGTTTGGTCGCCGGCACGCCGAACAGCACCATCTCGCCACGCTCGGCGGCCACGGTGGCCAGGGCCAGGGCGCGCTGCAGGGCTTTCTGATCGTCGATCACATGGTCGGCAGGCAGCACCAGCATCAGCTCGTCGCGGCCCTCGCTGATCAGCTTCATCGCGGTCATCGCCACGGCGGGGGCGGTGTTGCGCCCGAAGGGCTCCATCAGGATGGCCTGGGTTTCGAGTTTCAGCGCGCCCAGCTGTTCCTGGACGATGAACGTGTGGTCCTTGTTGCAGACCACGATTGGCGCGTCCATGCCTTCGAACACCAGGCGCTGGATGGTTTGTTGGAACAGTGTGTGTTTACCGGTCAGGGCCAGGAACTGCTTGGGGAACTGCTTGCGCGACAGAGGCCACAGACGCGAACCGCTACCACCAGAAAGAATTACCGGGATCATGATGTTTCTCCAATAAGGTCGTTAACGAGGCAGGGGATCAGTTGGTGGACACTGGGCGAGTGACCCAGACCGGCGACAGGCTGCTGCCGGAACCGGTGACGTACAGCACGGCCGCTTCGCCGCGCTCCAGGGCGACGGGTTTGACGTCGCTGACTTTCTTGTCGCCTGCATACAGAGCGAGGTTGACCTTGACCGGGTTGATCTCACGCTCGCCACGGCCTTTGGCGGCCACTGGGGTGACCACTTCGGTCTTGCCGTCGGCGGTCTTCAGGGTCAACGACTGGTCGCTGAGGTTCTGTACGCGTACCAGGGCTTTCTGCTTGTTCTTGAACGGCGGTTCTTCGATCAGCTGCGGGCTGCCGCTGCCGCTGTTGACCAGGGTGTAGTACTTGTCCGAGGCCAGCTTGACCGGCACGCTCTTGCCGCCGACTTGGGCGGTGTAGTCGCCACCGGGCAGGAAGCTGAAGTCGCTGCTGGCCTGGGCGCCAACCTGCTTGATCTGGGTGTTGCCGACCGAGGCGGCGGCAGGCGCGCTGGCCGCGTTGTACAGGCGCACGAAGGTCGAGCCTTTCGGTGCGGTCGGGCCGTACAGCGCGGCGTCGGCGCCGGCGAAGGCCTGCAGGGACGCAAGGGAAAGGCCGGCCGCGAGGGTGAGGGCTTTGGCAATGGAAGTCTTGGTAGTCATGTGCATTTCCTCTCTATCGATCAGGGGTTCGTCCGGGTGGACGACAGGGCCAGGTTTTCTTCGGATTTACGTGAGTTCTTCAACTGCGCGATCCACTGCGGATCGAAGCTGCTGAGGTCGTTTTTCATGGGCAGATAGCGTTCGGGGAATTCCCACACCACAACCTGTGGCGCGGCGTTTTTGAAAGCATCGCTTTGCAAGTACTTGAGCATCGGCAGCAGCGGGCCGTGGCCGTCTTCGGCGTAGTTGGCAACGTCGCTGCGCAGGGCCTGCTGCAGGGCGCCGAGGAAGTTCCAGTGCGGGTTGGCGCTGTAGCTGGTGCCCACCAGCGCGACGGGGATCTGGTGGTCGGCGAACAGCGCGTCACCGGCATCGCCGTCGGCATCAACGGAGCGCGTCGTGCGTTGCTGCAAGGTGTCCGGGGCCGGCAGCAGGTTGCTGAACAGCGGGTCGAGCGGCAGGAAATTGGTCAGGTCGCCTTTGTAGGGGGCCGTGCTGCCGGCTTCGGTGATGAAGGTCTGTGGGTCGCCGTTGAGCAGGCTCTGGCGGCTGACAGCTTCGGCCAAGGCCTGAGCGGCGACTTCGGCGCCCATCGGCGTCCAGTGGGTGTCGGTGCGCAGGAACACCTGGCCGCGGGCCTTGGCCTGTTCCATTGGCGCCATCAGGTCAGGG
Source organism: Pseudomonas putida (assembly GCF_025905425.1). Classification (NCBI taxonomy): domain Bacteria; kingdom Pseudomonadati; phylum Pseudomonadota; class Gammaproteobacteria; order Pseudomonadales; family Pseudomonadaceae; genus Pseudomonas; species Pseudomonas putida. The sequence goes on from NZ_CP109603.1 coordinate 117,891, forward strand.
GCGAACACGTTGGCCTGCCGAGCCTGGGCGTGGAACTGGTTGTACAGGTCGTCATGCAGGCTGGCGGGCAGCGCCTTGCCGACATACTCCGAGTAGACCCGTGCCTTGGCCGGTACGATCGCCAGCACCAGCTGGCTGCCGTGCTGTTGCAGGGTGTCGCGCACGCCACGGATCAGCGCCAGGTTTTCCTGCATCAGTTGCTCGGCACCGGCGGTGGGTTTGAACTCTTCATCGCTGAACAGCCACTGGTCACGGCCGAGCACCACGCCCGGGCGGCCTTCGTTGAACAGCTTGAAGTCCAGCGCCGCCCAGAGGTTGGTGCCCAGGCGCTTGATCGGGAACTGCTCGTCGTAGTGGGTCTCGGCGGCCTTGGCCAGCTTGCCGTTGAGCAGGGTCATCTGCGCGGTGCGCTGGAAGCTTTCCAGGCCGCCGGTGGACCAGGCGCCCATGCCGACCAGCAGGCCGAGGAACGACAGCGAATAGGTGATGCGTAATGTCCGGGTCATGGTCATCAACCTCAGAACTGGAAGTAAAGGAACGGCGAGTAGCTCTGCGCCGAAAGCTTGAGGATCGAGGCCACGAACAGCAGCAGGATCAGGGCGCGGGTCATGACCCGGGTCCAGTCCAGGCCAATCGAGCCGTCAGCATTGATTTGCACCGGGGTCGCCTTGGGGGTTGGCTTGGCATTGCGGTAGAAGTCGCGCAGGCCGAAGTACGCCAGGGTGATGTAGGCGATGACCAGGGTGGCCACCTGCAGCCCGGTGAGCTGGGCGCGGTTGAGCTCGGACAGCTGCCATTCGCCGAAGCTGAACATGGCGCCGTACATGCGTGCGGCCACGTGCAGGTTTTCGGCACGGAAGATGACCCAGCCAACCACCACCAGCAGGAAGGTGAACGCCCACTTGACCGGGTTGAAGCGTTGCGGGTTGGTGTCCAGGCCCAGCGCCCGTTCGATGGCCAGCCACATGCCGTGCCAGGCGCCCCAGAGGATGTAGGTGAAGTTGGCGCCGTGCCACAACCCGCCCAGCAGCATGGTCAGGAACAGGTTGCGGTAGGTGTTGAAGGTGCCCTTGCGGTTGCCGCCCAGGGTGATGTACAGGTAGTCGCGCAGCCAGGTCGACAGGCTGATGTGCCAGCGGCGCCAGAACTCGGTGATCGACTGGCTGATGTACGGCTGCTTGAAGTTCTCCATGAAGCGAAAGCCCATCATCAGGCCAAGGCCGATGGCCATGTCGCTGTAGCCGCTGAAGTCGAAGTACAGCTGCGCGGTATAGGCCAGGGCGCCCAGCCAGGCGTCACCGGTGGTCGGGTTCTGCAGGGCGAAGCAATGGTCGGCGACGACCGCCAGGGTGTCGGCGATGAACACCTTTTTGATGAAGCCCTGCATGAAACGGGTGCAGCCTTCGGAGAACTTGTCCAGGGTGTGGGTGCGGTTGTTGAACTGCTCGACCAGGTCCTTGAAGCGCAGCACGGGGCCGGCGATCAGGTGCGGGAAGATCGCCACGAACGCTGCGAAGTCGATCAGGTTGCGGGTGGCCGGGGTGTCGCCGCGGTACACGTCGATGATGTAGCTGATCGACTCGAAGATGTAGAACGAGATGCCGATTGGCAGCAGCACGTGGGTGAGGATGAACGGCTCCAGGCCAAACGAGCTGATGATCGCGTTGAGGCTGTCGACGCCGAAGTTGGCGTATTTGAAGTAGCCGAGGATTGCCAGGTCCACACCCACGCCGAGCAGCAACCAGCGCTGGGCCGGTTTAGTGCGCACGCCAGCCGCGCCGACTTTCAGGCCGATCCAGTAGTTCCACAGGGTCACGCCGGCGAACAGGGCGAGGAAGTCCACGCGCCACCAGGCATAGAAGATGTAGCTGGCGACCAGCAACAGCAGGTTGCGATAGCGTTGCCCGCTCAAGTAATACAGGCCGAGGAAGATCGGCAAGAACAGGAACAGGAACACGTTGGACGAGAAGACCATCCCGGTTCTCCTAAGTTGTTCACAGCATCCAGGGCAAAGCGCCCCCCAAACCCCCCAGTCCATGACTGAAGAGCAACTCATTCCCTGTGGGAGCGGGCTTGCCCGCGAACAATGGCGAAGCCATTGCCAGACACCGCGGTGTCTTCTTCGCGGGCAAGCCCGCTCCCACAGGGATTACTCCCGCATCGGGGTGTTACTTCTTGCTTTGTGCGCTCGGGTCATAGACCCGGGTCAGGTTGCCGCCCAGCCTGAAACTGTCGAACGGCTGCATGCCATGCTTGCGCTCAAGCGTGTCGCCGACACACTGGTACAGCGCGCACCAGGGTTCGAGCCAGGCGTACTTGCTGTCGACCTTGAGGTCTTTCATGTCCTGTTTTTCACCGGCACGCTCAGCAAAGTGACGCGGGTCGCGAGCCCCGGCCAGCACGCCTTCGCCCAGGCGCTGCAGGGCGAAGTTGTTTTCGCGGCGCAAGTCCACGCCATTGGCCTTGGCAAAGCTTGCGATCATCGCCAGCGGCGGCAGGGCGTAGTTGTGGTAGGCCAGGGCGCGCTGCTTGCGCTTGACTTCGTTGGGCAAGAAGCCCTGGTCGTCGACCTGGTTGACGCCGACCTTGTATTCCTTCACGGCCCAGTCGAACAGGTCGCGACGGTCGGTGGCCACGGCGGTGGCCATCACCGACCAGGCCGCCCAGTAGCTGTGGTTGTTGATCTTCGCCAGCGGTAGGCCGCTCCAGTCGCGCACGGTCTGTTCGGCGAGGCGGGCGAACCACTTCTCGATCAGCTCGGCCTGGGCCTGGTGCGCGGCCAGCGGTTGCGAGTTGGAGAACTTCAGGCGCAACCACGAACCGCTCATGCTGCCCAGCGCCCATTTGCGCATGGACTTGCCGGTGTGGTTGTAGTTGGTCGACATCAGCGCATCGGCCCGCGCCCAGGTCCCCAGCCAGGCCAGGGTGCAGTCGAGCTGCGCCGGGCGGCCGTCGCGCATGTACTGGTTGACCATCTTGGCGACGCCACGCTCAAGCGTGGTGATCTCTTTGGTGGAGTCGCGGAAGGCCTGTTCCGAATCCCGGTTCAAGGTCGCCCGGGCTTTGTCAGAGCCTTCGTACTTGCTGCGAAACTGCAGCGCGCCGGTGTAGGGCTTGGGCGCCGATTCGCAGCGGAACTTGCCGTCGCGAGTCTTGATCTTTTCGATCCCCTCGTAGTAGCCCTGGGGCGGCACCAGCGCGGCATGCGCGGCACCGCCGAACAGGGCCAGGGCGAGCAGGGCGGGGCTGAAGGTTCGCGTGATAGTGGTCATGGTCGCCTCACTGGCCGGCTTGCGCGGTCTGCGCAGGCACGGCGAAGTTGTTGCGTTTGCAGAGCTTGGCCTCGACCTTCTGGGTACCGTTTTCCGGCCCCTGGACCTCGAAGGCCAGCAGGTTCTGGTTGGCCCAGTCTTCGTCCTCGCGCATTTGGAAGACGAAGCGGCCGTCGGTGTCGGAGGTTTCCGGCTTCTCGAGCTTGATGTCCTCGTGGCGGCCGTTGAGGTACCAGAGGGTGGCCTGCAGCACCTTCACCGAAGGGTCTTCGAACTTGACGTCCATCTGCAGGTTGCGGTTGATCAGGTCTTTGATCACGCCGCCCTTGCCGTTGACCATCAGCTCGTTCTTGCCGGGTTTGAGCGTGCTGCTGGCGCTCATCAGGGCCGGGCGCGCGTCACAGCCATCGTCGAGCAGGCCGAGGATCTGCCGCCAGATGGTTTCCTGGTCCAGGCGATACAACGGCGAGAACTCCCAGATGAGGATCTTCGGCGGGTTGTTCTGGAATTCTTCGCTGCCCAGGTACTGGATCATCGAACCTTCCAGGCCGCCACCGGGGAAGGCGACGTTGAGCACGTCGGCGCCGATGTACTGTTCGAGGAAACCCGAGAAGTTGTAGTTCTTGCCGCTGTGGCTGGTGCCGACCAGGGTGATCTGCGCGTTACCGCCATCGCCGAACAGGTCGTCGCCGCCGCTCGCGCCTTTTGGCTCGGTGGCGAACTGGTCCATGTACTGCACGGCGTAGCTGGTGCCGCAGAGCTGGCCGGCGACGTTGTGCAGGGTGCCCGTCTTGCCCATGCGCCCGGACTTGTGGGTTTCGAACTCCTTGCGCGGAATGCCTTCGAAGGCCGGCATATGGTGCACGGTGTCGGCCACGATTTTGGCCGCGCGCTCGGCGCCGTAGGGCGTCCAGTGCTGGTCGCCGCGGAAGTAGAAATTCTTGCCCTGGTCGGCGGCGGCCAGTTGTTCGTTGGTCAGCGGCGACAGGTCGGGGACGTTGTAGCCCATGCCGGCGAAGCGCTTGAGCATGGCCTGGTAGTTGCCCAGCGCCTTCTGGTAGTCAAAGGCGGCTTTTTCTTCGGGCTTGAGCATGTTGCGGTTCACCAGGCCACGGGTCGGCTGGTAGACCACGACCAGTTCCACGCCGCGCTTCTTGAACGCGTCATGCACCTGCTGCAGGCGTTTGTAGCCGGCCGGCGTGGTGGTGAACTCGGTGCGCAGGTCTTCGCGGGTACGGAACAGCCAGTCGCCTTGGGCCTGCACCAGCGTGGTGAAATTCTGCTGGTAGCGGGTGGTGTAGCGGCTGGCGTCGTGCGCCTCGGGGCACAGCTGGCAGCAGGGTTCGGCGCTGAACGTCGGGGCTTTCACCTCGTCGGCGCGCACGCCTTGGCTGATCGCCAGGAGGGCGGCGGACAGGCCCAGCAGTTTCATCAGGTGTGGAGTCATGGTCTGGGCTTCCTTAATCGATCATTTCGGTCTGGCGTTCGACCGGGTCGATCAGCACAGCCTTTTGCTGGCGCACCAGCAGGTCGAGGATTTCGTCCTGGCGCTCGCCGAGGATGCCGTTGAGGCTGATGCCGTTGGCCTTGCGCGGCGCGAGCATCGAAACCTTGTACAGCTCGACCGATAGCGGCGAGTCGATCGACAGCGGGCCGGAGCCGTTGGCCGCCAGCTCGCCACCCACCACGATCAGCGATACCTTGGTGTCGAAGGGGTCGAGTGCGATGTCGCGGTCGGTGTCGGACAAGTCCTTGATGTGCCCGTACACACCGACCAGGCCGTTGGCCATGGCGACGTTTTCGTACAGGCGGATGTTCACGCTGTTGCGCACGCGGATGCCGTGGCGGCGGTTGTTGATCAGCTTGTTGCCCCAGATCAGGTTGTCGCCGCTTTCGTACAAGGTGATGCCGTCGGTGTGGTTGCGGTAGATCTCGTTGTAGGCGATCAGGTTGTTGACGCTGTTGCGGTCGATCACCACGCCCGAGAGCTTGTTGTCGTAGCTCTTGTTGTTGATGATCCAGCTGTCGTTGACCTCACGCGAGACGATGATCCCGTGCTTTTTCTTGGTGCCGTAGACCGTGTTGCCGGCGATGATCAGGCGGTGCGAACGGTCGTGCGGGTCGATGCCGTAGACGATGTTGTCGCGGTAGGTGTTGTCCTTGACCACGAAGTCCTGGGTCTCGTAGCAGTAGAAGCCGTACCACATGTCGCTGAATTCCGAGCCGATGATCCAGCCGGTAGGTTCGGCGCGGCCCATCTGCTTGGACATGTTCGGGGTGTACTGCGAGATGCTCACGCCGTAGGACTTGGACTTGGCATAGCCGAAGCTCGCCATCTTGGTATTGACGATGTAAGTCTCGGTACCGCCCCACGACAGCAGGAACGGGCGGAACTCTTTCGGCGAGCGGAAGGTGGCAGGGCCGTTGTCCTTTTCGCGCCAGCCAGTGACCTGGGTGTCGGTGACGAACAGCTTGCCGTCGTTGACCAGAAACGCGCCGCCTTCCTGGGACAGGCGCAGCTGCTTGACCTTGCCGTCGATCTCGAGGATGCCCTTGTGCCCGACCACGATCGGCAGGCGCGACAGGTACACGCCCGGCTCGACTTCGCGCAGGTACTGTTTGGGTACCTGCTTGCTCAACTCGACCAGGTCCACATGGCCGTCGTCGACGAAGATCGCCTGCGGGATGCCATGCTGACGCTGCACCCACTCGGCGGCCTTGTTGTCACCGCCGATGAATTCCTTGAGTGACACTTCCTGAAGCATGCGCCGCACGCTGACCTTGCCTGTGTGGCTGCGGTCGATCTTTTTCTGCACGGCCTCGGCCGTGAAGCCTGTGAGGTCGGGCAGCTTCGGCGGGTCCATGTGCAGCGGCTCGACCGGTGCGGCAGAGATGGTGTAGGTCTTGGCCTGCTGCAGTTCCTTGGCAATCACCGTGGGTTCGGCGGCGGCTGCCAGGCCTGAGGCCAGCAGCAAGGCGCTGGCCAGCAGGCTGTGACGTAGGTGCGGGTGAAGGTTCATGGCAACAAATCCTCTACCGGCCTCAGAAGCGCCAGATCACGTCGACGAAGGCACGGTGCATGTACGAGTCCGCTTCCTTGCCATAGGCGTCGCCTGGCTTGAACACACCGGCACGCAGACGTACCAGCGCCGACGGCTCGTCGATCGCTTGGCTCATCGAAGCCGGCAGCAGGCCTTGCTTGAAGTACTTGGTCACGACCACGTCCATTTCCTGGCCGAGGTCTTTCTCGCCATTGGCCAGCGGGCGGCTGACGCCGTTGTCGTTGACCGCAGCGTTGATGCCGCTGGACCCAATGTTCTGCTGGCCATCGACGCGCCAGAACTTGTGGTAGATGAAGCTGGCGTCGTAGTCGTCGCGCAGTTGCCAGGAGGCAAACAAGGTGGCGGCCTGCAGGTTGCCCAGCTCGCCACGGAAGGCTTCGCCGAAGCGGTGCACACGCGAGCGGGTACCGGTGAAGTTGGAGCGGTTGCTTTCAAGGCCGGTCTGCTCGAAGTTGTTCGAACCGTCATCGCCACCGCCGCCGCTGCCACGGGCATAGGCCGCGCCGACTTGCCAGTTGGGGTCCAGGCGCAGGCGGATGCCAAGGTCGGTGGCCCAGGCGTTGACGTCGCCGCTTTGCTTGCCGTTGGCCACCTGGTCGTCGCCGACCTGCTGGCTGCTGAGTTTGTCGCGGTCACCGGTCAGCCAGGTCAGGCTGCCCCAGTAGTTGACGGTGTGGTCGTTGCGCCAGTTGTAGGCGTCGCTGTTGGCCTCAAGGCCCAGCCAGGTGAGATCGCCGGTACGGGTCTTGTCCAGCGCGTCGAGGGTCTCGCCGGGGCTTTTCAGGCTGCCGCTGTCATGGGTGTGGTGGGCGCGAACGCCGACCCAGTGGCCGGGTGTCCACTGCGTGGCGATGTTGCCGTAGACGTGGGTGCGGTCCTTGTCTTCGGGGGCCAGCTCGGTAAGGTCGGTGCGGTATTCGCTGAAGCGCTGGGCCACGCCCAGGTCGGCCTTGAGCAGGGTGGTGTCGAAGGCCCAGTTCAGCGCTTCGATGTTGGTGTCGCGCCACATGCCGTCGTCGCTGCGCAGGCGCTGACGGCCAAAGCGCAGTTGCTCGCCCGGGTAGGCGGTGAGGCCGCTGTAGCCGACCCAGAACTCGCGCATGGCCAGGTAGCTTTTGTCTGGCTTGCGGCTGTCGTCACCGGTGTCGGTGGTGGTGCCGTCGTCGTTCTGGCGCAGGGTGTCGGTTTCGATGGTGTCGGTGGCCGCGACGGCCTGGCCCATGGCGTAGGCACTCCAGTTGCCGCGTTCGCCGTACACCCAAGGGCGCAGGTCGAGGCCCAGGCCGTTGACGTCGCCGCCGGGGCGAGTGCCGAGGTCGCGGTCGTCTTCAGACTGGCCGGTGATTTTCACGTCCAGGCCGAAGTTTTTCTGGGCGGTCATGTCGGCCAGGGTCGGGCAGGACCACAGCAGGGCGAAGCTCAGGCCGATGCCGGCTTTCACGAAGGGATTGAGCGTCATAGCGAGTCCTCACCGTCTACTTCTTTGTCGTCGTCTTGCAAGGCTTCGATGGCCAGCGAGCTGTTGCCCACCTGGGCCATGCTGCCGCGTGCCTGCTTTTCCTGCGCCAGCAGGCGCTGTGCCTGGCCGCGCTGGTCAGGCGTGAGTTGCTGGTCGAGTTGCTGCAGCATTTCGCTCGACTGCGGCGTCGGGTTGGCCTGCGCGAGCTGGGCGAACACCCAGGCGTTGCCGGGTTGCGGGCGGATGCCATGGCCTTCGCTGAACAGCTGGGCGAGGGCGTAGTCGGCACTGTTCTGGCCACCGCGGGCGGCGCTGAGCAGATGGTCCACGGCCTTCTGCGGCTCGACCTCGCCCAGGTAGCCACGGCGGTACAGCTGGCCGAGGTAGTAGTGGGCGCTGACTTCGCCGGCGTCGGCGGCAGCCTGCAGATGCTGCTCGGCTTTTTCGGCATCAGCCGGCACGGTCTTGCCTTCGTAATACAGGCGGCCCAGTAGCAGTTCGGCACGTGGCTGCTGCGCTTCGCGGCCCTTGTCGATGTAGGTCATCAGTTGGTCGGTGTCGCCCAGTTCGGGGAAGTCGTAGACCAGTTGCGCCAGGCTGACCCAGGAGGCTGGGTTGGCCGGGGCGATGTGTTCGAGCAGGTCCTTGGCGGTTTTTTCATCGGTCTGGCCAAGGCTGCGGTCGGCCAGCACACGGGCGACGCTGTCGACTCGGGTGGCCGGTACGGTGCCCCGGGCATAGGCCGCTTTCAACTGTTGCAGCAAGGCGGCCTGCTGTTCGGCCTGGCCACGCTTTTGGTAGACGGTGGCAAGTTCCGCGTAGCACACGTCCAGAGTGTTCAGGGCTTGCTTGCAAAGTGCCTCGACGGTGTCCAGGTGCTGGTCGTACGTGCCTTGGGTGCGATAGAGCAGAATCTGCGCCAGGCCTGCTTCTGGGTAACCGGCGGCGCGCCACTGGTCGATCTGCTGCTGGGCGTTGACCTTGGGGAAACTCTGCGGGTACAGCAGGTAGAGCATGGCCAGTGGGATCAGGTTTTTTTGCTCGCCCTGCTGAGCGGCCTGCTTGAGCAGGGTTTCGGCCTCTTCGCGCTCGGCCTGGGTGCTGTCGGGCTTGGCCACCAGCAGGCGGCCAAGGCGTAACTGGGCGCGGGGCGAGGTGGCAGCGGCGGCGCGGTAGGTCGCCTCGGCCTCCTTGAACTGGCTCGGGTCGCCGGTGGCGACCTTGATATCGGCCAGGCCCACTTGCGCGTCGCTGTAGCCCAGGTCGGCCAGGGCTTTGTAGTTGCGCTCGGCCAGGGCGGTGTCGCCGCGCTTGAGGGCTTCGTTGGCCAGGCGCTGGTCGGGCAGGCCGGCACAGCCGGCCAGCACCATTGCTGCGGTCAAGGCGCACAACCCAAGGTTCACACGGACCCTGTGGGAGCGGGCGGCGGTGTGCGTGTTGGAGATCATTGTTTGATCCTCTTAGAGCCCACGGGCCACGGCTTTGTCGATCAGCCAGTTGAGCGACGGGCCACGGTCGCTGCTGACCGCCGCAGGGCGCCCGGCAAGTTCTGCCGGCAGGCCGCTGTCCGGCTTGATCTGCACGCGGATGTCGGAGGCCAGGTTTTCGTTGTCGAGGCTGGCGCTGCTGACGATCTGGCCGGTGCGCACTTCGTCTTCGCCGGCCACCTGGAAGTTGACCTGGGTGCCTGGCTTGACCTCGTCGAACTGGCGGTAGCTGAAGCGTGCTTCGACCATCGGGTTGCTGGTGCGCGGGATCAACTGGAAGATCGGCTGGCCCTTGGCGGCGTACTGGCCGTCGTCCACCAGTTGCCGGGCGACCACGCAGTCGCAGGGGCTGGTGAGGGTGCCGGAGAGTTGCTTGCCGAACAGCTCTTCGACCTTGGCCGGTTCCAGCTGCGAGTCGTCCAGGTGGCCCTTGAGCATGTCCAGCATGCTGGTGCTGAAACTCGCCAGGGGCGCGCCCTTGACCACCTGGCCACCGCTTTCGACCAGGCTGTTCACGGTGCCGTCGCGGGGCATGGTGACGCTGGTGGTGGGCACCGCGACCACACCGGCTTCGGCGTGGCTGACGAAGTACATGCCGTACAGCGACTTGGCGACGAAGCCGAAGGCGGCCACGCCGACCACGAACACGCCGAGGGTCAGGCTGACGGCCTTGAGGCGGCCGAAGGCGGTCAGGCCACTGCCGCCATCTTTCTGTTTGCGCGCCTTGGTGAAGTTGTCGCGCTGCAGGGTGCTGAGCACGTCGCCGATGCTGATCAGCTCACCCGACAGGTGGCTGGTGATGATGTGCCGCAGGGTGGCGATATCGCGCGGTTCGAGGTTCTGGAACTGCGCACCGGTACGGCCATTGCTCGGGTTGTAGGAGCGCACCTGGAACTCGATGTCGATCGACAGGCCCAGGTTGTCGACCACGAACTGCAGACGCCCGCGCAGCACATCGCCCATCGACAGTTGCTGCTTGGTGTGGAAACTCAGGCCACCGGCAGACAGGTCATCGACCTTCACTTCGTGGGTTTGGCGCTGGTTATCCAGAAAGCGCAGCTTGGCTGGAATGCGCACCCGGGCGTGCTGGCGCTGGGCTTCGGACTCATGCACGACGTTAACGTTCACGGCGGTATTCATGGTGGTTTGTTCCTGTTAGATCCGATCCGGTTGGGCTCACACGACCATGAACAGCACAGCAACGAAGATGCTGGCCGCCGAGAAGGTCATGGTCCGCGAGGACCAGGTGTTGAACCATTGTTGAAAGCTGGCGAGGTCACGCTTGAGGGCAGTGGGCTGGCGGGTCCAGGACTGCTTGTCGAGGCGAAAGAACACGTAGATCTTCATCATCGCGCCGACGATCTGGTTGTAATAAAGAATCAGCGGATAGGCCGGCCCGACCTTGTGGCCCGAGCACAGCAGCATCACGGTCAGGATCAGGCGGGTGATGCCGATCCACAGCAGGTACACCAGCAAGAAGCCCAGGCCGAACTTGAGGCTGGCGATCACCGCCACGGTCAGGCCCAGCAGGCTGGTCCACATCGACACACGCTGGTCGAACAGGACGATGCTGGTGAACAGCCCCAGGCGCCGCAGGCCAAGGCCCAGCGCGCGCGAGTTCTGCCGCAGGTTGTTGCCGTACCAGCGGTACATCAGCTTGCGGCTGGCCTTGAGGAAGCTTTTTTCCGGCGGGTGCTCGACCGTGTTGATGGCGGCATCTGGCACGTAGAAGGTGTCGTAGCCCAGGCGCATCAGGCTGAACCAGCTGGACTTGTCGTCACCAGTGAGGAACTTGAAACGGCCCAGGCGCCAGTGCATCAGCGAGTCGCTTTCGACGTCGGCGATGAACTCCGGGTTGGTCACCACGCTTGCGCGGAACATCGACATGCGCCCGGTCATGGTCAGCACGCGCTTGGACAGGGCCATCGAACACATGTTGATGTGACGCTGGGCGAAGCGCAGCTTGTGCCACTCGCTCATGATGTAGCCGCCGCGCACTTCGCAGAATTCGTTGGTGGTCAGGCCACCGACATTGGGGTAGAGCTTGAACCAGGGTACGGTCTTGCAGACCACGCCATCGGCCAGCACGGTGTCACCGTCGATCACGGCCACCACGGCGTTTTCGTCTGGCAGCATCCGCGAGATGGCGCGAAAGCCATAAGCCAGGCCGTCACGCTTGCCGGTGCCGGCGATGCGCACGATGTCCAGCTTGACGTGGCCGGGCGGGTTGTATTTGGCCCACAGGCTTTTCACCAGCAGTTCGTCCGACATCTCCACCAGCGAGCAGACCACGGTGGTGGGGAAACCGCAGTTGATGGCTTCTCGGATTACCGAGCTGTACACCTGTGCGGTGGTCAGCGCATCGATGCGAAAGCTGGTGACCATCAGGTACACATGGGAAGGGTCCGCGGCCTTGCCCAGCTTCTGCACCTTGCGGCGCAGGTACGGGTAGACGCCGTACAGAAAGATCATGCCGCGAATGAAATGGGTGGCGCCCATCGAGTAGCGCCAGATGCCGACTGCGCCGACCAGGAAGATGAAGTGCTTCGACTGCGAGTCGAAGATATCGGCCGGCAGGGCCAGGGCGATCAACATGAGCAGGCTCATGTAGAGCAGCCATCCGGCGCACTGCAACAGCACTGTCTGGAGCCTTTGCATGTTCAGCATCCGTCGCGAAATCAGGGAAGGAAGGGCAGGGCAAGTGCCGCAAGGAGCACCTGCGCTGCCCGGCCAAGGGTGTTACCAGCAGATGCCTTCGGTACGGCTGGTGTTGCAGGTGGCTTTGCTCATGAAACCGACCAGGTCGATCACCTGCTTGCCAGCAGGTGCCTGCTGGGCCAGGGCGCGGAACTGCTCGTCACGGTTGCCCAACACGATGATGTCGGCGTTGTCGATGACCTGCTGGAAGTCGGCGTTGAGCAGCGAGGAAACGTGCGGGATCTTCGATTCGATGTAGTCTTTGTTGGCGCCGTGAACACGGGCGTACTGGACGTTCTCGTCGTAGATGTCCAGCTGGTAGCCCTTGCCGATCAGGCGCTCGGCCAGCTCCACCAGCGGGCTTTCACGCAGGTCGTCGGTGCCGGCCTTGAAGCTCAGGCCGAGCAGGGCGACCTTGCGCTTGTCGTGGGCTTCGATCAGCTCGAAGGCGTTTTGCACTTGCGACTCGTTGCTGCGCATCAGCGAATCGAGCAGAGGCGCCCGCACATCGAGGCTGGCAGCGCGATAGGTGAGGGCGCGCACGTCCTTGGGCAGGCACGAGCCACCGAAGGCGAAGCCTGGGCGCATGTAGTACTGCGACAGGTTCAGCACTTTGTCCTGGCAGACCACGTCCATCACTTCGCGGCCATCGACACCCACGGCCTTGGCGATGTTGCCGATTTCGTTAGCGAAGGTGACCTTGGTGGCGTGCCATACGTTGCAGGTGTACTTGATCATCTCGGCCACTTCGATCGGCTTGCGGATGATCGGGGCGTCGAGCTCTTCGTACAGGCTTTGCAGCACGTCGCCGCTGGCGCTGTCCAGTTCACCGATGACGGTCATCGGTGGCTGGTCGTAGTCCTTGATCGCGGTGCTTTCACGCAGGAACTCAGGGTTGACCGCCACACCGAAGTCGACCCCGGCTTTTTTGCCCGAGCAGTCTTCGAGGATCGGGATCACCACGTTCTTGACGGTACCTGGCAGCACGGTGCTGCGGACCACGATGGTGTGGCGGCGCGTGGTGTCACGCAGCACGTAGCCGATTTCGCGGCACACCGATTCGATGTACTCAAGGCCCAGGTCGCCGTTCTTCTTGCTGGGTGTACCGACGCAGATCATCGACACATCGCTGGCGCGGATGGCCTCGGCGAAGTCGGTGGTGCCGCGCAGGCGGCCATTGGCGATGCCCTGTTGCAGCAGTGCTTCCAGGCCAGGTTCGACGATGGGCGACTTGCCCTGGTTGATCAGGTCGATCTTGGTGCTGGACACGTCCACACCAATCACTTCATGGCCTCGCGCCGTCAGGCAGCCTGCACAGACTGCACCTACATAACCCAAACCAAAGATGCTGATACGCATCGCTATCACCTCATGTGTGTTTATCACGCCAGCTCCTTCAGGAAGAGCCGGGCCAGGTTGATTAACAACAGTTTTCGGGCGCACGGGTCCATGGCGAATGCACACTTCGCCGAGCGCAGGCAAAATAAATCCGGAGCGCGAACTGTTATGCGCTCAAACTTGGCAGTAAAAAGCCATTATTAAAAAAACGTGCCTTGATCTGCAGCCGTCTTTATTGCAATGCGCTACTTGGCGCGTTGCTGTGCTTGTTTTTTCAAGTGGAAAAATCCTTTGAAATCAACCACTAGGACGAATTGTAAGGGCGCGTCTCTCCTGCGGGGACAGGGTTGTTGGGGTATGCCCGTTATACCTGTCGAAGTTGTCAAAGCGGGTAGTGGATACCTGCCGTTGTCATCTGTAAGTCATCTCTCACAGCCCAGAGGCAGGAAAATCGTTACGGCACTATGAGCGATTGGGCGTAGCAGAAGTTCCTGGGTGAATTCTGCAGCGATGAAAGATTTCTAAATAATTCTTCAGTGACAAATAGTTTCAATCTGATAGCACTGGGCTGTTTCGCCCCTGTATATAAAGGGCGAGACTGATGGAGGATGTTTTTATGCCAGTATCGGAAAATATTTTTCAAAAAACGTCAAAAAAGGTACGAACGGTCTTATGGCGTTTGGCGATAAAGGAAGGCGTGCTGATATTTTGGCGCCATGGTTGTGGCGTGATGGCGATTTGATTCAGGGTGGGTTTGTATGGTGGCGGGTGCATGGCGGGGAATTTGCTGCGGTCTTGAGATTGAGCGCCGCCCGCGCGGCGCTCGATCTCAAGGGCGTCGCCGCCATCATGGCGGACACTTGGCAGCCCCGGGATTGAAGCAGGTTTCAACCCTCCGCGTGATCCCGCAAAAACACCAGATGATCCGCCTTCGACTGCTCGGCACTGTAGTAGTACCCCTGCACATCGAACTGCTTCAATTGCTCCGGGTCGCTGATGCGCTGCTCGATCACAAAGCGGCTCATCATCCCGCGGGCTTTCTTCGCGTAGAAGCTGATGATCTTGTACTGGCCGTTCTTGAAGTCCTTGAAATCGACATTGATCACCCGGGCCTTCAACGCGCTGCGTTTCACCGCACTGAAGTACTCATTGCTGGCCAGGTTCAGCAGCACGTCATCCCCTTGGTCGGCCAGAGCCTGGTTCAGCCATTCGCTGATGCGTGTACCCCAGAAGGCATACAGATCCTTGCCGCGGGCGTTGGCCAGCTTGGTGCCCATTTCCAGGCGGTAAGGCTGCATCAGGTCGAGCGGGCGCAGCAGGCCATACAGGCCAGAGAGCATGCGCAGGTGGTCCTGGGCATAGCTGAAGTCGTCTTCGCCAAGGCTCTGGGCATCGAGGCCGGTGTACACGTCGCCTTTGAACGCCAGCAGCGCCTGCTTGGCGTTGGCCGGGGTGAAGTCTGGGGTCCAGCTGCCGAAGCGGGCGGCGTTGAGGCCGGCGAGCTTGTCGGACAGGTGCATCAGTTCGCTGATCTGGGCGGGCGACAGCTCGCGCAATTGCACAATCAGTGCCTGGGAGTCGTCCAGGTACTGGGGCAGAGTGAAACGCTCGGTCACCGGCGGGGTGTCGTAGTCGAGGGTCTTGGCGGGGGAAATCACCGTCAGCATCGGGTCGGCTCCTGGAATCGTTGGCGGGGATTCTACGGGCTGGGCCTGGCAAGTCCAAACTATGCCGACGATAGTCACAGACCATCGGCATGCCAGGCGTTATAGTGCGCGTTTTGCCGTTGCGGAGCTTCCCACCGTGCGCATTGCATCGGCCTTGCTGGCCGCGCTGTTGAGCCTGACCGTGCAGGCCGCCCCTTCCCCCCAGGTGAGCCTGGACCGCAGCCTGTGGCCCGAGAAACTGGACAGCCCGGCGCTGTTCGACGTTGCTTCGCGTGCCGAGATCCTCTCGTTCGCCCAGGTGCTGCACGAGAGCGAGCTGCTCGATGAGGGCGAGCTGGCGGCGCGGTTGGGCTTGCGGCAGATCAGTATGCAAAAGGTCCGCCTGGTGCGGGCGCGCATGTGGCAGCGCTTGTGGCAGGGTTATCAACAGGCCCAGCGCAGCTGCGCGCAGGATGCCTCGTTCTGTTACCCGGTTACTTCGATGGCTGAATTGCGCACGAAGGCCGCTACGTTCGCTGCAGATGTTGGCACGTTCTATACCGACTGGATCGAGCCCAGCCACCAGTTCCATACCCGTTACCTGGACGAGCAACTGCGCAAGGCAGCGCTGCTGGGGCAAACCAGCAGCGGGGTCGAGCGCCTGTCCAGCCGTGAACGCAATGGCGATGAGCTCAACGATCGCATGTTCCTGCTGACCTTCGTTGGCGGCCCAGGCCCTGCTGGGGGCAACACCGATACACTCAGTGCCTACCTGCGCAGGCAAAAGCTCGAAGGCACGTTCTTCGTGCTTGGCAATCGCCTGCAGCAACGCCGTGACAGCGCTGCGGTGAATGCGCTGCGCCAGCTCTACCGCGGGCAATGCGTGGGTATCCAGGGGTGGGAGTATCGCTCCCATGCGCAGTGGACGGATTGGCAGGACTCGTTACGGCGCAGCCTGGCGCGGGTGCAGGCTGACTTGCCGGAGCAGTACGTGCCGTTGTTCCGCCCGCCTTACGGGCAGCGCCGGGCCGATGGCGAAGCGTTCATGGCCAGCCAGCAGTTGCGGGTGTCGTTGTGGGACATCGATGCCCAGGATGATGGCGCGCTGAGCCCAGAGGCATCGGCGCAACGCGTACTGACCTTGATGCTGCTGTGGCGCAAGGGGGTGATCCAGTTCCATGACAGCTTGCCCAAGGCCCAGCCGGCGGTGCAATGGTTGCTGGGCAACACCGCGCAGAGCGGCATCGGCTGGGAGAGTTGCCAAGCCTACGGTCGTCGTGAGCAGGGGGATTAATATTTGACTGTAGACCCCCCTTGCCCCCTCGCCAACCCCTGTTCGTCAATCGGAAAAATAAACTTCACCTGCACGTAAAAATACTTTTTTTAGTCATCGTTTATGCGGTATGAAGAAACCAGACAGCCGAGCCCTGCAGCACAGGTGGCGTCATCCACCGTGTCAGGTTCGCTTCCCGCCCGTAGCAACGCGGATACGGGAAGACCGGCAGTCACTCTGCGGCGCAGCAGACCGCGCCGTGTGGCTTCGACATAAGGTGACCGAGTATGGATGACCAAGGACGCAACCCTTCCTCCAGCAAGCCAATCCTGTATGTGCTCGATACCAACGTCCTGATTCACGACCCCAACGCATTGCTCAACTTCGAGGAGCACCACGTCGCCATCCCGATGACGGTGCTGGAGGAACTCGACAAGCTCAAGACCGGCAAACAAAGCATCGCCGCCGAATGTCGCCAGGCCATTCGCCTCATCGACCAGACGTTAGGTAACGCCTCGCCCAGCGATGTCGAGCAGGGCGTACCGATCCAGCGTAACAAGAGTGGGCCCAAGGGCTTCCTGTCCATCCTGATGACCCCGCGCAACGAGCCGAACAAGCTGCTGCCGGAAAACCTCAACGACAACATCATCATCAACCAGTTGCTCGAAGTACGTGCCCGGCGCACCGACCTCGACGTGGTGCTGGTCACCAAAGACATCAACATGCGCCTGAAGGCGCGTGCCTGCGGTATCGCGGCCGAGGACTACAGCACCGACCAGTTGGTCGATGACGTGTCGCTGTTGTCCAAGGGCTACCATTCTGTCACCGGCTCGTTCTGGGACCGGGTCAGCAAAGTCGACACCCGCCAGGAACGTGGCCGCACCTGGCATCGGGTGCAAATGATCGACAACCTGCCGGCCGTGCACGTCAACGAGTTCATCATCGATGAGCAAGGCTTCGTCGGCTGGATCAAGGGCATCCGCGACGATGAACTGCTGTTGCTCGACCTGCATCAGGAACCCCTGTTGCACCAGGAGGCCTGGGGCCTGAAACCGCGAGACATCCATCAGAGCCTGGCACTGTTCGCCCTGCTCGACCCGGATATCCACCTGGTCAACCTGACCGGCGCTGCCGGCTCGGGCAAGACCATCCTGGCCCTGGCCGCAGCCATCGAGCAGACCATGGTCAGCAAGCGCTACCGGCGCATCATCGCCACCCGCAGCGTGCAGGGGCTGGACCAGGAGATCGGCTTCTTGCCGGGCACCGAAGCGGAGAAAATGGAACCCTGGCTGGGTGCCATCACCGACAACCTCGAAGCCTTGCACATGGATGACGAGAGCACCCACGGCAGTGTCGAGTACATCCTCGAACGGGTGCCACTGCAGTTCAAATCGCTGAACTACATTCGCGGTCGCAGCTTCCAGCAGAGCCTGATCCTGATCGACGAGTGCCAGAACCTCACGCCGCACCAGATGAAAACCATCATCACCCGTGCCGGCTCCGGTTCCAAGGTGGTCTGCCTGGGCAACCTGGCGCAGATCGACACCCCTTACCTGTCCGCGACCAGCTCGGGTCTTACCTACCTGACCGAGCGCTTCAAGGACTTCCCCCATGGCGTGCACATCACCCTGCAGGGTGTGCCAAGGTCGGTGCTGGCCGAGTACGCCGAGTCGCATCTGTAACCCTTCCAGCCGGGCGGTGCGCCGCCCGGCCTTTTCGCGGGGCGAGCCCGCTCCCACAATCCTGTGGGAGCGGGCTTGCCCCGCGAAAAGGCCGGGGCTGAGAGTACATTCCACTGCTCAAACCTGACCCACAGGTTTACACTCTGTGTTCCCTTCACAGGAGCAGAGCAGTGCTGACACATCTTGATTCCCAGGGGCGGGCCAACATGGTCGACGTCACTGAAAAGGCCGTGACCGAGCGCGAGGCGATTGCCGAGGCGCGGGTGCGCATGTTGCCGCAGACCTTGCAGATGATCGTCGACGGCGAGCACCCCAAGGGCGATGTGTTCGCCGTGGCGCGCATTGCCGGGATCCAGGCGGCAAAAAAAACCAGCGACCTGATCCCGCTGTGCCATCCGCTGATGCTGACCAGCGTCAAGGTCGAGCTCAGTGCCGAAGGGCAAGACGCGGTGCGTATCGTCGCGCGCTGCAAGCTGGCCGGGCAGACCGGTGTGGAAATGGAAGCACTGACCGCTGCCAGTGTTGCCGCGCTGACCATCTACGACATGTGCAAAGCCGTGGACAAGGGCATGGTGATCGAGCAAGTGCGCCTGCTAGAGAAACTCGGCGGCAAGAGCGGCCACTACAAGGTGGGCGCATGATGAAGGTCAAGGTGATGTATTTTGCCCGTTACCGGGAATTGCTCGGGGTAGATAGCGAGCGCCTGGAAGGTGACTTCACGGTGATCGACGATGTGCGCAAGGTGCTGGTGGGCAAAGGCGGACAGTATGCGTTGCTGGCGGAGCAGAACCTGATGTGCGCGCGCAACGAGGAGTTGTGCAAACTCGACGAGCCGCTGGAGGAGGGTGATGAAGTGGCGTTCTTCCCGCCGGTGACCGGAGGCTGAACATGACGGTGCGAGTGCAGCACGGGGCGTTTGACCCCGGTGTCGAAGTCAATGCCATGCATGCCGCAAATGTGGGTGTGGGCGCGGTGGTCGGGTTCGTTGGCTACGTGCGGGATTTCAATGATGGGCGGGAAGTGGCGGGGATGTTCCTTGAGCACTATCCGGGGATGACCGAGAAGGCGTTGGCCAAGATCGTGGTTGAGGCCGAACAGCGCTGGCCCTTGCTCAAAGTCGAGGTGTTGCACCGGATTGGTGCGCTGGGGCCGGGCGAGCCGATTGTTTTCGTCGGCGTGGCCAGTGCCCATCGGCAGGCGGCGTTCGATGCCTGCAACTTCATCATGGATTACCTGAAGACCCGGGCGCCGTTCTGGAAGAAGGAGAATACCCAGGAGGGGCCGCGTTGGGTGGAAGGTAAGCAGAGTGACCAGGATGCCGCTGAGCGCTGGTAGGTTTCTGTTTGATGGCCGGGGCTTTGCCCCGGTTCGCGGGGCTAGCCCGCTTGTGTCTTGGAGAGGGAATAGAATCTGAAGTGAGAGCGGTGAATGGCAAGCTGATAGCCCGAGGTGCCCAGAGCACGTGTGGGAGCAAAAGCTGCCATTCACCGTTCCACTTTGGCGAGAGCCCGAACAGTTGGATGAGGGGCGTAATCTCGAATCACAAGCGTGGGCCAAGCCAAAGCGCTCTCACTCCTTGAGTTTAAGAGGGTTTGGCCATGTCTTCCTCTGTCGGCATCGATGTTTCCAGTGCCACACTTGCTGTTCACATCCGTCCTGAGGGGGTGAACTTCAGTGTTTCCAATGACTTGAAGGGATTCCAACTGCTCGTCGAAAAGCTTGGCGGGCATGCAATTTCAATGGTCTTGCTCGAAGCTACCGGTGGCTACGAGTGCAATGTCCTCAAAGCGCTGCAGGATGCCGATTTTCCGGTTTGCCGGATCAATCCCAGTCGTGCCCGGGACTTTGCCAAGTCGATGGGTAAACGCGCCAAGACCGATCCCATTGACGCAGCTGTTTTGGCTCACCTGGCTGAAGTTATGCCCCCACGGCCTTGCCAGGTGATGACACCCGAGCGGGCTTTGCTGCGCGAACTGCTTATGCAGCGGGATCGCTTCGTCCAACAGCGCGACGATGACAAGCGGCGCCTGAAGCAGGCGCGGGCTCCCAGTGTTTGTTTGCGGTTGGAACAACACATCGCCTATCTGAAGGGTGAAATTCGAGCGCTGGAACAAGAGATCGCACAGCAGGCAGCAGCTTTGCCTGATGATCGGGTTAAACAGCTCACTCAAGTCAAAGGAATTGGTCTGATTACTGCCGGAAAGCTGATGGCCTTGCTGCCAGAGCTGGGCCAGGTGGATAAGAAGGAAATTGCCGCCTTGGTCGGTGTTGCGCCGTTCAACCAGGACAGCGGCAAGCAGTCGGGCAAGCGTTCAATCTGGGGGGGGCGCTCACAAGTCAGGCGGGCGCTCTATATGGCCTGCTGGGTGGTGATACGGCACAACAAGGACTTCTGCGAGCGCTACAAAGCACTGCGAGCCCAGGGGAAGTGCGCGAAAGTATCGGTGGTGGCGTGTATGCGAGTATTGATAGTGAGGCTAAATGCGATGCTCAAGACCGGAACGCCCTGGAAGGAGCAAATAGCTCATTCGTAGGAGCAAGCCTTGCTGGCGATGCCCGGCACAGCCGGGCCTGGGGCGCTACGCGCCCCATCGCCGGCAAGGCCAGCTTCCACAAGAAGACAGTTGCTCCCACAGGTTCTCTGCTGAACCCAAGGGCAGCGGAAAATCTGTGGGAGCGGGCTTGCCCCGCGAAGACGTCATCACCGATCAGTGATGCTTGCGCGGCACCGGCTTGAGCAGTTCATCCGGCGGCATCTCGCACTTGATCTTGCGCCCCAGCAGCTCCTCGATCGCCGGCAGCTGATACGAGTCATCCTCCCCGGCAAAGCTGATCGACACACCGCTGGTGCCGGCACGGCCAGTACGGCCGATACGGTGCACGTAATCGTCCGGGTCTTCCGGCAAGGTGAAGTTGATCACGTGGCTGATGCCATCGATGTGAATACCACGCCCTGCCACGTCGGTGGCCACCAGCACGGTAATCCGGCCTTCGCGGAAGCTTTCCAGGGTACGAATGCGCTTGTGCTGCGGCACGTCGCCCGACAGCTGAGCGGCGTTGATGCCGTCGCGCACCAGCTTCTCTTCGATGCGTCGCACCTCGTCCTTGCGGTTGGCGAACACCATCACCCGTTCCCACTTGTGCTGGGTCACCAGGTTGTACAGCAGCTTGTATTTGTCGCTGCCGGCCACCGCATAGACGTGCTGCTCGACCGTCTCGCTGGCGACGTTTTCGGGTTCGATCTCGACGATGGCTGGGTCGGTGGTCCACTGCTTGGCCAGGTTCATCACGTCATCAGTGAAGGTGGCGGAGAACAGCAGCGTCTGGCGTTCGCTTTTCGGTGGGGTCTGGCGAATGATCTGACGTACTTGCGGAATGAAGCCCATGTCGAGCATGCGGTCGGCTTCGTCCAGCACCATCACCTCGACCATGTCCAGGTGCACTTCGCTGCGCTGGTTGAAGTCCAGCAGGCGGCCTGGGGTAGCAACCAGAATGTCGCAATGGCGTGCTTCCAGTGCCTTGAGCTGCTTGTCGAAGTCCATGCCGCCGACAAAGCTCATGACGTTCAGGCCGGTGTACTTGGTCAGGGCTTCGGCGTCCTTGGCGATCTGCACCACCAGTTCGCGGGTCGGCGCGATGATCAGCGCGCGTGGCTCGCCCATGAAGCGTTCCTTGGGCGGAGGCGTCTGCTGCAGCTGGGAAATGATCGAGATGAGGAACGCGGCGGTCTTGCCGGTGCCGGTCTGGGCCCGGCCGATGGCGTCCTGGCCGCGCAGGGTGTAACCCAGTACTTGCGCCTGGATCGGCGTGCAGTAGGGGAAGCCCAGGTCGTGGATCGCGTGCATCACTTCGTTGGACAGCTTGAAGTCGTGGAAGCGGGTTTTGCCTTCCTGCGGCTCGACCACGAAATCTTCCGGCTTCCACAGGCTGGCCTGTGGTTTGGGCTTGCGCTCGCGACGCGGTTTTTCCTTGGCCGGTTTGTCGGCGGCGGCAGGCGCTTGGGCCTCGGGGGTGGCGTTGGCGCGTTGTGGGGCCGGCTGAGGCGCTGGCTGAGACTCAGGTTGAGCCTCAGCCGCGGGAGCAGGCGCGGGCGTTTTCACGCTGGCAGCGGGATCGACGGCCTGAGGCGCGGCGTCTCCTTTGCCGAATATTTTTTTGAGTGCCTTGAGCACGATCGTCTCATCAACTGGTTAAGGAATGTACGCCGGGCAGTGTAAAGCAAGAACCGGACACGGCGTAGCGGAATACGCCCACAACGATGGGCGAGCCTGGCTTATTGCAATTGCTTGCTCAACCAGTCGTGGATATCGCTCAGTTCCTCGATGGCCACTTCATGCTCCATCGGGTACTCGTGCCATTGGGCGGCAACACCCCAGGTATTGAGGTATTCGAAGGCGGTGCGGCCCATGGCCGGGATCACCACCGAGTCGTGTACACCATGCAGGCACAAGGCCGGGGTGCGTTGCTGGCAGGCCTTGAGCTCGTGGTCATCGTTGAAGGTCGGGGCATAGGTGGACAGCGCGATCACACCCCCCAGGGCTTCCTGCCACTTTATATAAGCCGTGTGCAGTACCACCGCGCCCCCTTGGGAGAAACCGGCCAGGAAGATCCGCGCCAGGTTGATGCCTTTGGCCTGCTCGGCCTTGATCAGGGCAATGACTTGTTCGGCCGATTCCTCCAGCTGCGCCTCGTCGATGGCGCGCGCCGGGGTCATGGCCTTGATGTCATACCAGCTGGGCATGGCATAGCCGCCATTGATGGTGACGGGGCGGGTAGGGGCCTGGGGCATGATGAAGCGGGTGCTGAGCAGTCGTTCCTGCATGAATTCGGCAACCGGTAGGAAGTCGTAACGGTCGGCGCCCAGGCCGTGCAACCAGATCACACAGGCGTCAGCGGTTTTCTGCGGTTCGAGAATCAGCGGGTTGGTCATGACTGCTCCGAAAATGTGCGGGTCTTGTTATGGCGTGCGTAAAAAGAAGGCGCAGGGAATGATTGTCGGAAAAAGAATGTCGCAACGATACAACTTTCCCTACTTGACGAGCACTTAAACGCTTAAGCCGTCAACTGTGGTACGCCCTTTGCTATTAATCATTCGATGCAAGGGACAGGCCGTGACGGTAACACCCTTTGCAAGCGAAGGCTGTCATAGAACAGCCCATTGCGCCAATTGACCCAATAACAAGCCAACACGGGTCGGATACGCCTCAAAAGGGTGCGGTGCAATTCCGGCTCGGTACAACAAGAGCGATTTGGAGGTTGTGAATGAAGATGCTGAAAACCACCCTGGCAGTCCTGACCGCTGCCGCTGCACTGGGCGCCGTGACGACCGCCCAGGCCGGCGCCACGCTCGATGCGGTAATGAAGAAGGGCTTCGTCCAGTGTGGCGTGAGCGACGGCCTTCCAGGCTTCTCGGTACCTGATGCGCAAGGCAAGATCGTCGGTATCGACGCCGATGTCTGCCGCGCCGTCGCCGCTGCGGTATTCGGCGATGCGACCAAGGTCAAGTTCAGCCAGCTCAACGCCAAAGAACGCTTCACAGCCCTGCAGTCCGGCGAAGTCGATGTGCTCTCGCGCAACACCACCTGGACCAGCTCGCGCGACGCCGGCATGGGCCTGGTGTTCGCCGGTGTCACCTACTATGACGGCGTCGGCTTCCTGGTCAACAAGAAGCTGGGGGTTTCCAGCGCCAAGGAGCTTGATGGCGCGACCATCTGCATCCAGGCCGGTACCACCACCGAGCTCAACGTCTCCGACTACTTCCGTGCCAATAACCTCAAGTACACCCCGATCACCTTCGACACCTCCGACGAAAGCGCCAAGTCGCTGGAGTCGGGCCGTTGCGACGTGCTGACCTCGGACAAGTCGCAGCTGTTCGCCCAGCGCTCCAAGCTGGCCGCGCCAACCGACTATGTGGTGCTGCCAGAAACCATCTCCAAAGAGCCGCTGGGCCCGGTGGTGCGCAAGGGCGACGAAGAATGGTTCAGCATCGTCAAGTGGACCCTGTTCGCCATGCTCAACGCCGAAGAGGCGGCAATTACTTCGAAGAACGTCGAGGCTGAAGCCAAGGCTACCAAAAACCCGGACGTCGCCCGCCTGCTCGGCGCGGATGGTGAATACGGCAAAGACCTCAAGCTGCCCAAAGACTGGGTAGTCCAGATCGTCAAGCAAGTCGGCAACTATGGCGAAGTGTTCGAGAAGAACCTGGGCCAGAGCACCGACCTGAAGATCGACCGCGGCATGAACGCCCTGTGGAACAACGGCGGCATCCAGTACGCACCTCCTGTGCGCTGATGGATGCACCCTGCGGCGGCATTCCGCCGCCGCAGGCTGTTCGAATCCCTACTTTTCGGGGCACTTCATGCAAAATCGAATCGGCGCACAAAAGGGGCTATCCCTGAACGATCCGCGTGTGCGCGCGTGGCTGTTCCAGATACTCACGATCGTTTTCGTGGTCGGTCTGGGCTGGTACCTGTTTCACAACACGCAAACCAACCTGCAGCACCGGGGTATCACCTCCGGCTTCGACTTCCTCGATCGCAGTGCCGGCTTTGGCATCGCTCAGCATCTGATCCCTTACGTTGAATCCGACAGCTATGCACGGGTGTTCGTCATTGGTCTGCTCAACACCCTGCTGGTCACGTTCATTGGCGTCATCCTGGCGACGATCCTGGGGTTCATCATCGGTGTGGCGCGCCTGTCACCGAACTGGATGATCAACAAGCTGGCAACCGTGTATGTGGAGACCTTTCGCAACATCCCACCTTTATTGCAGATCCTGTTCTGGTACTTCGCGGTGTTTCTGACCCTGCCGGGGCCGCGGGGCAGCATCAACATCGACGACACGTTCTTCATCAGCAACCGGGGCCTGAACATGCCCGGCGCCTCCATGGCAGATGGTTTCTGGCCGTATGTCATTGCCTTGGCCTTGGCGATCGCGGCCATCGTGGTGATGGTGCGGGTTGCCAACAAACGCTTCAACGAGACGGGCAAGCCGTTTCATACGTTTTGGGTGGGGTTGGCGCTGTTGTTGGTCATTCCAGGCCTCTGCGTATTGCTGTTTGGCAGCCCGGTGCACTGGGAAGTGCCGCAGTTGAAGGGCTTCAACTTCGTTGGCGGTTGGGTGCTGATTCCCGAATTGCTGGCACTGACCTTGGCGTTGACGATCTATACCGCAGCGTTCATCGCCGAAATCGTGCGCTCGGGCATTCGTTCGGTCAGCCATGGCCAGACCGAAGCTGCGCGTTCGCTCGGCCTGCGTGAGGGGCCGACCTTGCGCAAGGTGATCATCCCCCAGGCACTGCGGGTGATCATTCCGCCGCTGACCAGCCAGTACCTGAACCTTGCGAAAAACTCGTCGCTGGCAGCCGGTATCGGCTACCCGGAGATGGTGTCGCTGTTCGCCGGTACCGTGCTCAACCAGACCGGCCAGGCTATCGAGGTGATTGCCATCACCATGAGTGTCTATCTCGCCATCAGCATCAGCATTTCGCTGCTGATGAACTGGTACAACAAGCGCATTGCGCTGATCGAGCGGTGAGGATACGCCCGTGAATGCTCATGTTTTCAAACCTGACATGCCGCCTCCGGTGAAAACCGTCGGCGCGCTCGCATGGATGCGTGCCAACCTGTTCTCCAGCTGGCTCAATACCCTGCTGACCCTGTTCGCCATTTATTTGGTATGGCTGATCGTGCCGCCCTTGCTGCAGTGGGCGCTGATCGATGCCAACTGGGTCGGCAGCACTCGCGCGGACTGCACCAAGGAGGGCGCCTGCTGGGTGTTCGTGCAGCAGCGCTTCGGCCAGTTCATGTACGGCTATTACCCGACGGAACTGCGCTGGCGCGTGGACCTGACCGTGTGGCTAGCCGTGCTTGGCGCCGCGCCGCTGTTCATCAAGCGCTTCCCGCGCAAGGCCGTTTATGGCGTGGGTTTCCTGGTGCTGTACCCGGTCCTTGCCTACACGCTGCTGCACGGCGGCTACCTGAGCCTGGAAAGCGTGCCGACCAGCCAGTGGGGCGGGCTGATGCTGACCCTGGTGATTGCCACTGTGGGTATCGTCGGCGCCTTGCCGCTGGGTGTTTTGCTGGCCCTTGGGCGCCGTTCGCGGATGCCGGCGGTGAAGGTGGTGTGCGTGACCTTCATCGAGTTCTGGCGCGGCGTGCCGCTGATCACCGTGCTGTTCATGTCGTCGGTGATGCTGCCGTTGTTCCTGCCCGAAGGCATGAGCTTCGACAAGCTGCTGCGGGCGATGATCGGCGTGATCCTGTTCCAGTCGGCGTACATCGCCGAGGTGGTGCGCGGTGGCCTGCAGGCCATCCCCAAGGGGCAATACGAAGCGGCTGCAGCGATGGGCCTGGGCTACTGGCGCGCAATGGGCCTGGTGATCCTGCCCCAGGCGCTGAAGCTGGTGATCCCCGGCATCGTCAACACCTTCATCGCCCTCTTCAAGGACACCAGCCTGGTGATCATCATCGGCCTGTTCGACCTGCTCAACAGCGTCAAGCAAGCCGCCGCCGACCCGGCCTGGCTGGGCATGGCCACCGAGGGCTACGTGTTCGCCGCCCTGGTGTTCTGGATTTTCTGTTTCGGTATGTCCCGCTACTCCATGCACTTGGAGCGCAAGCTGGACACTGGCCACAAGCGTTAGGAGTTTCGAAATGAGTGAAGCGATCAAGCAGCCTGCTGGCCCCGAAGGCATCATCCAAATGCAGGGTGTGAATAAATGGTACGGCCAGTTCCATGTGCTCAAGGACATCAACCTGAACGTGCGTCAGGGTGAGCGTATCGTCTTGTGCGGGCCGTCCGGCTCGGGCAAGTCGACGACCATCCGTTGCCTCAATCGGCTGGAGGAGCACCAGCAAGGGCGCATCGTCGTCGATGGCGTAGAGCTGACCAACGACCTCAAGCAGATCGAGGCGATTCGCCGGGAGGTGGGCATGGTGTTTCAGCACTTCAACCTGTTCCCGCACCTGAGCATTCTGGAAAACTGCACGCTGGCCCCGATGTGGGTGCGCAAGATGCCGCGGCGCAAGGCCGAGGAAATCGCCATGCATTATCTGGAGCGGGTGCGTATTCCGGAACAGGCACACAAGTACCCAGGGCAGTTGTCCGGTGGCCAGCAGCAGCGTGTGGCGATTGCCCGCGCGCTGTGCATGAAGCCGAAGATCATGCTGTTCGACGAGCCGACGTCGGCGCTCGACCCGGAGATGGTCAAGGAAGTGCTCGATACCATGGTGGGCCTGGCCGAGGATGGCATGACCATGCTCTGCGTGACCCACGAGATGGGCTTTGCCCGCACCGTGGCGAACCGGGTGATTTTCATGGACAAGGGGGAGATTGTGGAGCAGGCGGCGCCAGATGACTTCTTCGACCGGCCGCGCAGTGATCGGACCAAGTTGTTCTTGAGCCAGATTCTGCATTGATGCAACTGGGGCCGCTTAGCGGCCCCTTCGCGGGACAAGCCCGCTCCCACAAATTACCTGTGGGAGCGGGCTTGCCCCGCGAAGGGCTGCAAAGCAGCCCCAGATTTGAAGCCTTACTTCTGTTCCTGAGCGGCGGCCGGAGCAGGCGGTGGCCGCAGCCCCACCTCGGCGACCAGCTTCAGTTGCTGCCCATTGCGCATCACCTCGATGGTGATCTTCTCGTTGGGCTTGATCCGCGCCACCTGGTTCATCGACTTACGCCCGTCGCCCGCCGGTTCGCCGTTGATGCTCATGATCACGTCTCCCAGCTGCAGCCCGGCTTTTTGCGCCGGCCCTTCGCGGAAGATCCCCGCCACGACGATGCCCGGCCGATCCTGCATCCCGAACGACTCAGCCAGCTCCTGGCTCAGCGGCTGTACTTCGATACCCAGCCAGCCACGGATCACCTGGCCGTGCTCGACGATCGACTTCATCACCTCCAGCGCCAGCTTCACCGGGATCGCGAAACCGATGCCCTGCGAGCCGCCGGACTTGGAGAAGATCGCCGTATTGATACCGATCAGGTTGCCGTTGGCATCGACCAGCGCGCCACCGGAGTTGCCAGGGTTGATTGCCGCGTCGGTCTGGATGAAGTCTTCGTAGTTGTTCAGGCCCAGCTGGTTGCGGCCAGTGGCACTGATGATGCCCATGGTCACGGTCTGGCCGACGCCGAAGGGGTTACCGATGGCCAGCGAGACGTCGCCGATGTGAATGTTGTCGGAGCGGCCGATGGTGATCGCCGGCAGGCTCTTGAGGTCGATCTTCAGCACTGCAAGGTCGGTTTCCGGGTCGCTGCCGATTACTCGGGCCAAGGTCTCGCGGCCATCCTTGAGCGCCACCACGATCTGGTCAGCGCCACTGGTGACGTGGTTGTTGGTCAGCAGGTAGCCTTCAGGGCTCATGATCACCGCCGAGCCCAGGCTCGACTCCCAGCGCTTCTGCTTGGGCAGGTTGTCGCCGAAGAAACGGCGGAACTGCGGGTCTTCGAACAGCGGATGGGCGCTCTTGTTGACCACCTTGGTGGTGTACAGGTTGACCACCGCCGGTGCGGCCAGGGTCACGGCGTCGGCGTACGATACCGGGCCCTGCATGATCCGAGTGGTTTGCGGGGCCTGCTGCAGGTTGACGTCCTGGCTGGGCAGGCCGACCCATTGCGGGAAGCGCTGGATGATCAGCATGGCGATCAGTACGCCGGTAAGCAGGGGCCAGCCGAAATAACGCAAAGCCTTGAACATGAACGAATCCTGGGAGTGGGCGAGGGCCATGGTGGCGCAGCAGGGCGCAAACGCGCGCGATCATACACCGGTTTCCCCAACGCCGGCGACGGCCCATAATGGCGGCCATTATACGGACGTTGTTTCCGTTGAACGTGCAGATTTCGAGGAGATTTTCCATGGCCGTCGCCCTCAACACCCTGGTCGAGGAAGCCGAGCGCTACCTGGGCAGTGCGAAAATCCAGGATTACTGCCCCAATGGCTTGCAGGTCGAGGGCCGGCCGCAGGTCAGTCGCATCGTCAGCGGCGTCACCGCCAGCCAGGCGCTGCTGGATGCTGCGGTCGAGGCCGAGGCCGACCTGGTACTGGTGCATCATGGTTATTTCTGGAAGGGTGAGAACCCGTGCATTACCGGCATCAAGCAGCGTCGCTTGAAAACGCTGCTCAAGCACGACATCAGCCTGCTGGCGTTCCATTTGCCCTTGGATGTGCACCCGGAGGTGGGCAACAACGTGCAACTGGCGCGTCAGCTGGACATCACCGTCGAGGGGCCGTTGGACCCTGAAAACCCGAGAGTGGTCGGGTTGGTCGGTTCGTTGGCCGAGCCGATGACCGCGCGGGATTTTGCCCGGCGTGTGCAGGAGGTGATGGGGCGTGAGCCGCTGCTGGTCGAAGGCGACCAGATGATCCGCCGGGTTGGCTGGTGCACCGGGGGCGGGCAGGGCTATATCGACACGGCGATTGCTGCCGGGGTTGACCTGTTCATCAGTGGCGAAGCCTCGGAGCAGACCTACCACAGTGCCCGCGAAAACGGTGTCAGCTTCATTGCCGCCGGGCACCATGCCACCGAGCGTTATGGTGTGCAGGCGCTGGGGGATTACCTGGCCCGGCGGTTTGCCGTTGAGCATCTGTTCATCGATTGCCCGAACCCGATCTGAGGCCTGCATCGGCCTCTTCGCGGGCAAGCCCGCTCCCACAGGATTTAGGGCGACACAGCATCTGTGGGAGCGGGCTTGCCCGCGAATGGCCCGCCCTGCGGGCCAAACCCACAGTCATATCGTTAGACCTTTTCGATCTAGCCCGCCTCCTAAATAGAATCAGCCGCTGTGATAAAGTGGCTCGCTCGAACACGGCCCGCAGGCCGTCCATAAGATCGTTTTTCGTGAGTAGCCATGGTCGACAAACTGACGCACTTGAAACAGCTGGAGGCGGAGAGCATCCACATCATCCGCGAGGTGGCCGCCGAGTTCGACAACCCGGTGATGCTGTACTCGATCG
Source organism: Pseudomonas putida (assembly GCF_025905425.1). NCBI lineage: Bacteria > Pseudomonadati > Pseudomonadota > Gammaproteobacteria > Pseudomonadales > Pseudomonadaceae > Pseudomonas > Pseudomonas putida. Next base: position 147,758 of record NZ_CP109603.1, read on the forward strand.
GCAAGGATTCCGCCGTGATGCTGCACCTGGCGCGCAAGGCCTTCTTCCCGGGCAAGCTGCCGTTCCCGGTGATGCACGTCGACACCCAGTGGAAATTCCAGGAGATGTACAGCTTCCGCGACAAGATGGTCGAGGAAATGGGCCTGGAGCTGATCACCCACGTCAACCCCGAGGGTGTGGCGCAGGGCATCAACCCGTTCACCCATGGCAGCTCCAAGCACACCGACATCATGAAGACCCAGGGCCTCAAGCAGGCGCTGGACAAGCATGGTTTCGACGCCGCCTTCGGTGGTGCCCGCCGTGACGAAGAGAAGTCCCGGGCCAAGGAACGCGTCTATTCGTTCCGCGACAGCAAGCACCGTTGGGACCCGAAAAACCAGCGCCCCGAGCTGTGGAACGTATACAACGGCAAGGTCAACAAAGGCGAGTCGATCCGCGTCTTCCCGCTGTCGAACTGGACCGAGCTGGACATCTGGCAGTACATCTACCTCGAAGGCATCCCGATCGTGCCGCTGTACTTCGCCGCCGAGCGTGAAGTCATCGAGAAGAACGGCACCCTGATCATGATCGACGACGAGCGCATCCTTGAGCACCTCTCCGAGGAAGAAAAGGCCCGCATCGTCAAGAAGAAGGTGCGTTTCCGTACCCTCGGCTGCTACCCGCTGACGGGTGCTGTCGAGTCGGAAGCCGAGACCCTGACGGACATCATTCAGGAAATGCTCCTGACCCGTACGTCCGAACGCCAGGGCCGTGTCATCGACCACGATGGCGCCGGCTCCATGGAAGACAAGAAACGCCAAGGCTACTTCTAATTTCAGGGTTACTCCATGTCGCACCAATCTGATCTGATCAGCGAGGACATCCTCGCCTACCTGGCCCAGCACGAGCGCAAGGAACTGCTGCGTTTCCTGACCTGCGGCAACGTCGACGACGGCAAGAGCACCCTGATCGGGCGCCTGCTGCACGACTCGAAGATGATCTACGAGGACCACCTCGAAGCCATCACCCGTGATTCGAAGAAGTCCGGCACCACCGGCGAAGAAGTCGACCTGGCGCTGCTGGTCGATGGCCTGCAGGCCGAGCGCGAGCAGGGCATCACCATCGATGTTGCCTACCGCTACTTCTCCACCGCCAAGCGCAAGTTCATCATTGCCGACACCCCGGGCCACGAGCAGTACACCCGCAACATGGCCACCGGTGCGTCCACCTGTGACCTGGCGATCATCCTGGTCGATGCCCGCTATGGCGTGCAGACCCAGACCCGTCGCCACAGCTACATTGCCTCCTTGCTGGGCATCAAGCACATCGTCGTCGCGGTCAACAAGATGGACCTCAAAGGTTTCGACGAAGGCGTCTTCGAAGAAATCAAGGCCGACTACCTGAAGTTCGCCGAAGCCATCAACCTGACGCCGAGCAGCCTGCACTTCGTGCCGATGTCGGCGCTCAAGGGCGACAACGTGGTCAACCGCAGCGAGCGTTCGCCGTGGTACACCGGCCCTGCGCTGATGGAAATCCTCGAAACCGTGGAAGTGGCGGCCGACCGCAACTTCACCGACCTGCGCTTCCCCGTGCAGTACGTCAACCGTCCTAACCTGAACTTCCGCGGCTTTGCCGGCACCCTCGCCAGCGGCGTGGTGCACAAGGGTGACGAGATCGTCGTGCTGCCGTCGGGCAAGAGCAGCCGGGTCAAGTCCATCGTCACCTACGAAGGTGAACTGGAAAACGCCGGCCCAGGCCAGGCAGTGACCCTGACCATGGAAGACGAGATCGACATCTCCCGTGGCGACCTGCTGGTGCATGCCGACAACGTGCCACCGGTGACCGACCAGTTCGACGCGATGCTGGTGTGGATGGCTGAAGAGCCGATGCTCCCAGGCAAGAAATATGACATCAAGCGCGCCACCAGCTATGTGCCTGGCTCGATCGCCAGCATCACCCACAAGGTCGATGTGAACACCCTCGAAAAGGATGCTGCCAGCGCGCTGCAACTGAACGAGATCGGTCGCGTCAAGGTGTCCCTGGACAGCGCCATTGCGCTGGATGGCTATGACAGCAACCGCACCACCGGTGCGTTCATCGTCATCGACCGCCTGACCAACGGCACCGTCGGCGCCGGCATGATCATCGCACAGCCCGTACTGCCACACGGCAGCACCGGCCAGCATGGCAAGCAGGCCCACGTGTCCACCGAAGAACGCGCCCTGCGTTTCGGCCAGGAGCCGGCTACCGTGCTGTTCAGCGGCCTGTCCGGCGCTGGCAAGAGCACCCTGGCGTATGCCGTGGAGCGCAAGCTGTTCGACATGGGCCGTGCGGTGTATGTGCTCGATGGCCAGAACCTGCGCCACGACCTGAACAAGGGCTTGCCACAGGACCGCGCTGGCCGCACCGAGAACTGGCGCCGCGCCGCCCATGTGGCGCGCCAGTTCAACGAAGCCGGCATGCTGACTCTGGCCGCCTTCGTCGCCCCGGATGCCGAAGGCCGCGAACAGGCCAAGGCGCTGATCGGCAAGGAGCGCCTGGTGACCGTTTACGTCCAGGCTTCGCCAATCGCCTGCCGCGAGCGCGACCCACAGGGCCTGTATGCCGCCGGTGGCGACAACATCCCGGGTGAAAGCTTCCCGTTCGATGTGCCGCTGGACGCTGACCTGGTGATCGATACCCAGAACACCAGTGTCGACGAAGGCGTGAAGCAGGTGCTGGACGTGCTGCGTCAGCGTGGCGCGATCTAAGCGCTGAAGCTGCATGAAAAACCCCGCTTCGGCGGGGTTTTTTGTGGCACCTATTTAAGGAAGTGCTCTTTTCCAGCGCAGAGTGCTGGCTTAGATATGCTTTTCCGACACAGGAATCACTCGTCTCTCTTTCACTGCCTTATAAGAAAAACTCGAATAAATCTCCTTAACCCCCGGCAACCGCTGCAGCACTTCCCGGGTGAATTCCCCAAACGATTCAAGGTCCCGCGCCAGTATTTCCAGCAAGAAGTCATACCGCCCGGAAATATTATGGCAGGCAACGATTTCGGGTATTTCCATCAACCGCTTCTCAAAGGCCAAGGCCATGTCCTTGGTATGCGAGTCCATCATGATGCTGACAAAAGCGGTGACGCCAAACCCCAATGACTTGGGCGAGAGAATGGCCTGATAGCCGGTGATGTAACCGTTATCTTCCAGCAGTTTGACCCGTCGCCAGCAAGGCGAAGTGGTCAGCGCCACCTGGTCGGCAAGTTCGGAAACAGTAAGGCGGGCGTTGTCCTGCAGGGCGGCCAGCAGGGCGCGGTCGGTGCGGTCGAGGCTCGAAGGCATGTTTTGCCCTCCTGGTCGAATAATTGTTGTTTTTGTTCCAAAAAGTGCTCGATTGCGTGGGCTATTTTGGAAAAATTCAGGCAGCTCGGTGGCATAAGCTTATAGCAAACCACAAGAGGCTGTTGCCATGCGCGACTCCCATAACAACACCGGTTTTTCCACACGGGCCATCCACCATGGTTATGACCCGCTGTCCCACGGCGGCGCCCTCGTGCCGCCGGTGTATCAGACCGCGACTTATGCCTTCCCGACTGTCGAATATGGCGCTGCCTGCTTTGCGGGAGAGGAGGCGGGGCACTTTTACAGCCGCATTTCCAACCCAACGTTGGCCTTGCTCGAACAGCGCATGGCGTCGCTCGAAGGGGGCGAAGCCGGGCTGGCACTGGCTTCGGGGATGGGGGCCATCACCTCGACGATCTGGACGCTGTTACGGCCTGGCGATGAGCTGATCGTTGGGCGCACGTTGTATGGCTGCACCTTCGCCTTCCTGCACCATGGCATTGGCGAGTTCGGGGTCAAGATTCACCATGTCGACCTCAACGATGCCAAAGCCCTGAAAGCGGCGATCAACAGCAAAACGCGGATGATCTACTTCGAAACGCCGGCCAACCCCAACATGCACCTTGTCGATATTGCGGCGGTGGCTGACGCCGCGCGTGGGCATGATGTGCATATCGTGGTCGACAACACGTATTGCACCCCTTATTTGCAGCGGCCTCTGGAAATGGGCGCCGACCTGGTGGTGCATTCGGCGACCAAATACCTGAGTGGCCACGGTGATATCACTGCAGGGCTGGTGGTCGGGCGCAAGGCGCTGATTGATCGGATACGCCTTGAAGGGCTGAAAGACATGACCGGCGCGGTGCTGTCGCCGCACGATGCTTCGCTGTTGATGCGCGGGATCAAGACCCTGGCCCTGCGCATGGATCGCCACTGCGCCAATGCCCAGCAGGTGGCGGAGTTTCTGGCGCGCCAGCCACTGGTGGAGCTGATTCACTACCCGGGGCTGCCGTCGTTCCCCCAGTACGAACTGGCACAGCGGCAGATGCGATTGCCGGGCGGGATGATCGCGTTCGAGCTCAAGGGCGGGATCGAAGCGGGGCGGCGCTTCATGAATGCGTTGCAGTTGTTTGCGCGGGCGGTGAGCTTGGGGGATGCCGAATCACTGGCGCAGCATCCGGCGAGCATGACCCATTCCAGCTATACGCCGCAGGAGCGGGCCCATCACGGGATATCGGAGGGGTTGGTGCGCCTGTCGGTGGGGTTGGAGGACATCGAGGACTTGCTGGCGGATGTTGAGCAGGCATTGCAGGCCTGCAGCTAGGTTGCCTGAGCTGGCCTCTTCGCGGGCAAGCCCGCTCCCACAAGGGGCCAGTGAATCCAGCCCACAAAAAAGGCCTCCTGAGAGGCCTTTTTCATGTTCAGCGGATCAACGCTTGAGCCCGTAGCTCTCATCGAGCATACCCGGCGAGTTCGGCGTTTTTGGCGCGTAATCGCGTGGCACTTCGGCGGTGTCCTTCGGTGGGGTCAGGCGGTCACGTGGGCCGTGGGCCGCTTCGGAGTGCAGGGCGGCCAGCAGGCGTTGGCGGGTGACGTCGTCGAGGGCCAGGGTGTTGGCGCCATCGGCGAGGTGATCCTGAACATCCTGGTAGCTCTGGGTCAGTTTCTTGACCAGTACGGCGGTGCTGTTGAAGTGGGTGACCACTTCGTTCTGGTAGCTGTCGAAACGCTGCTGGATGTCATCCAGCTGACGTTGAGTGCTGCTCGGCGCGGCATTGGGCAGCAGGCGGGCCACGACGAAACCAACCACCACGCCGATGACCAGGGCCAGGGTCGGCAACAACCAAACAAGGAGCGAGAGTTCCACGAGTCCTTCCTCTATAAACGGCTTTGCTTTACGTTAACGGCTCAGACCTGCGCTGTATACCGCGAGCGATCGCAAATCAGAACAGAATTCCTCACCTAGACGAATCGACCCTTCCCGAGGTCACGGAGTAGTGCCTTGCTTGTCCGCGAAACCCCCTTGCTCATCGATGGCCCTTGCGGCCAGTTGGAAGCCTTGTACCTCGACGTGGCCGATGCCCGTGGCGCGGTGCTGATCTGCCACCCCAACCCGGTCCAGGGCGGCACCATGCTCAACAAGGTGGTTTCGACCCTGCAACGCACCGCGCGTGACGCCGGTTATGTAACTCTGCGTTTCAACTACCGTGGCGTCGGCCAAAGCGCTGGCAGCCATGATATGGGGGCTGGCGAGGTGGCCGATGCCGAGGCTGCGGCAGCTTGGCTGCGCGCGAAACACCCCGAACTGCCCGTGGTGCTGATGGGCTTCTCGTTTGGCGGTTTTGTCGCGACCAGCCTGGCAGGGCGCCTGGAAAGCGCAGGCGTCGAACTGCAGCAGCTGTTCATGATTGCCCCGGCGGTGATGCGCCTGACAGACGAATTCCCGCTGCCGCAGCGTTGCCCGATCACGGTGGTACAGCCGGACAGCGACGAAGTCGTCGATCCGCAACGGGTCTACGAATGGTCTGACGCCCTGTCGCGCCCCCATGAGCTGCTGAAAGTGGCAGAATGCGGACACTTCTTCCATGGCAAGCTGACCGATCTGAAGGATCTGCTGCTGCCGCGCCTTTCGAATTGAGCCAAGCCTGAATAAGCGAACACCCATGACCACGCGCATCCTTACCGGTATCACCACCACCGGCACCCCGCACCTGGGCAACTACGCCGGCGCCATCCGCCCGGCGATCCGCGCCAGCCAGCAACCCGGTGCCGATTCGTTCTACTTCCTGGCCGACTACCACGCCCTGATCAAGTGCGACGACCCGCTGCGCATCCAGCGCTCGCGCCTGGAAATCGCCGCCACCTGGTTGGCCGGTGGTCTCGATCCGGACAAGGTGACGTTCTACCGTCAGTCCGATATCCCCGAGATCCCCGAGCTGACCTGGCTGCTGACCTGCGTCGCGGCCAAGGGCCTGCTCAACCGTGCGCATGCCTACAAGGCCTCGGTGGACAAGAACCTTGAGGGCGGCGAAGACCCGGATGCCGGCGTGACCATGGGCCTGTACAGCTACCCGGTCCTGATGGCCGCCGACATCCTGATGTTCAACGCCCACAAGGTGCCGGTTGGTCGTGACCAGATCCAGCACGTGGAAATGGCGCGTGACATCGGCCAGCGCTTCAACCACCTGTTCGGCCAGGGCAAGGACTTCTTCGCCCTGCCCGAGGCGGTGATCGAGGAAAGCGTGGCGACGCTGCCGGGCCTGGACGGTCGCAAGATGTCCAAGAGCTACGACAACACCATCCCGCTGTTCACCAGCGCCAAGGACATGAAAGACGCCATCTCGCGCATCGTGACCGACTCGCGCGCGCCGGGCGAAGCGAAGGACCCGGACAACGCGCACCTGTTCACCCTGTTCCAGGCGTTCTCGACGCCGGCGCAATGCGCCGAGTTCCGCGAAGAGCTGCTGCAGGGCCTGGGCTGGGGCGAGGCCAAACAGCGCCTGTTCCAGTTGCTGGATGGGCAGCTTGCAGAGAAGCGTGAGTACTACCACCAGCTGATCGCCCGCCCGGCGGACCTGGAAGACATCCTGTTGGCCGGCGCTGCCAAGGCCCGCAAGATCGCTACCCCCTTCCTTGAGCAACTGCGTGAGGCTGTTGGCCTGCGTTCGTTCCGCAGCAGCGTCCAGGCCACCACCGAAGTGAAGAAAAAGGCGTCCAAGAGCGCGCGCTTCGTCAGCTTCCGTGACGAAGACGGCAGCTTCCGCTTCCGCCTGCTGGCAGCCGACGGCGAGCAACTGCTGCTCTCGCGCAGCTTCGCCGACGGCAAGAGCGCCGGTGCCGTGAGCAAGCAATTGCAGCAAGGCAGCGAAGCCGATGTGCGTGTCGAAGGCCTGGGTTTCAGCCTGTGGCTGAATGGCGAACAGGTGGCCGACGGGCCGCAGTTCGACAGCGCCGAAGCCCGTGATGCGGCGGTTCAAAGCCTGCATGAGGCACTGACGCCACAGCAGGACTGAGACAGTTTGACGCAAGTCTCATTGCCATTAAGCGGGCCTGTCGCTACAGTGACGGCCCGTTTTTTGTTGCCTCGCTAACGAAATCATGACGCCCCTAGAACGATATCAAGCAGATCTGAAACGTCCCGACTTCTTCCATGATGCGGCGCAGGAGACTGCGGTGCGTCACCTGCAGCGCCTTTACGACGACCTGGTTCAGGCGCAGAACAACAAGCCGGGCATGTTCGGCAAGCTGTTCGGCAAGAAGGAACAGACGCCGGTCAAGGGCCTGTACTTCTGGGGCGGGGTGGGCCGTGGCAAGACCTACCTGGTCGACACCTTCTACGAGGCGCTGCCGTTCAAGCAGAAGATGCGTACGCACTTCCACCGCTTCATGAAGCGTGTGCACGAGGAGATGAAAACCCTCAAGGGCGAGAAGAACCCGCTGACCCTCATCGCCAAGCGCTTCAGCGACGAAGCCAGGGTGATCTGCTTCGACGAATTCTTCGTCTCCGACATCACCGATGCCATGATCCTCGGTACCTTGATGGAAGAGCTGTTCAAAAATGGCGTTTCGTTGGTGGCGACCTCCAACATCGTGCCGGACGGCCTGTACAAGGACGGCCTGCAGCGCGCGCGCTTCTTGCCGGCTATCGCCATGATCAAGCAGTACACCGACGTGGTGAACGTCGACAGTGGCGTCGACTATCGCTTGCGTCACCTGGAGCAGGCTGAACTGTTCCACTTCCCGCTCGATGACGCCGCACACCAGAGCATGCGCGCAAGCTTCAAGGCGCTGACCCCTGAATGCACCCAGGCCGTCGAGAACGACGTGCTGATGATCGAGAACCGCCCGATCAACGCCCTGCGTACCTGTGACGACGTCGCCTGGTTCGATTTCCGTGCCCTGTGTGACGGGCCGCGCAGCCAGAACGACTACATCGAGCTGGGCAAGATCTTCCATGCTGTTCTGCTGAGCAACGTCGAGCAGATGAGTGTCACCACCGACGACATCGCCCGCCGCTTCATCAACATGGTGGACGAGTTCTACGACCGCAACGTCAAGCTGATCATTTCGGCTGAGGTGGAGCTGAAAGACCTGTACACCGGCGGGCGGCTGGTGTTCGAGTTCCAGCGTACCCTGAGCCGATTGCTGGAAATGCAGTCGCACGAGTTCCTGTCCCGCGCGCACAAGCCATAAGTTCTTGGGGCTGCAAAGCAGCCCCATTGGCCTCAAGCCTCTTGCATGAACTGCTGCCGATATTGGTTCGGCGACAACTCGGTGTGCTGACGGAACAACCGGGCAAAGAAGCTGGCATCGTCGTAGCCGACCTCGTAGCTGATGGTCTTGATGCTCTTGCGCGTGCTCGACAACAAGCCCTTGGCCGTCTCGATCCGTAGCCGTTGCAGGTAATGCAGCGGCTTGTCGCCCGTCGCGCCCTGGAAGCGTCGCATGAAATTGCGAATGCTCATGCCATGGTTGCGGGCCACGTCCTCGAAGCGGAACTTGTCGGCGAAGTGCTCTTCCAGCCAATGCTGGATCTGCAGGATGATCAAATCCTGGTGCAGTTTCTGCCCACCAAAACCCATGCGCCCCGGCGTGTAGTTGCGCTGCACTTCGTAGAGGATGTCGCGGGCCACGGCGCGCGCTACGTTGGCCCCGCAGAAGCGTTCGATCAGGTAGATATACAAGTCGCAGGCCGAGGTAGCACCGCCCGCGCAATAGATATTGTCGGCATCGGTCAGGTGCTTGTCCTGGTTCAGGCGGATTTTCGGAAAGCGCTCGGCAAAATTGGCGAAGAAACGCCAGTAGGTCGTCGCCTCCTTGCCGTCGAGCAGGCCAGACTCGGCCAGCCAGAACACGCCGCTGGCTTCAGCGCACAGCACTGCACCGCGGGCATGTTGTTCGCGCAACCACGGCAAGACCTGTGGATAACGCTGCATGAGGTTGTCGAAGTCGTCCCAGAACGCAGGGAGGATGATGATATCGGCGTCGTTCAGGCCGCTGTCGACCGGCAGTTGGACATTGCTGAAGCTGTCCACGGGCTGGCCGTCCGGGCTCACCAGGCCGATTTCGAACATGGGCTGCAGGCCCAGGCCCAGTTGCTTGCTGTAACGCAGGCTGGCGAGGTGGAAAAAATCCTTGGCTTGCATCAAGGTCGAAGCGAATACCTTGTCAATGGCCAGGATGCTGACGCGCCGCAGCGACGCGGAGGGTTGGGTAAACATCATTGTCATTGTTCTTATAGGGTAGAGTGGTCAATCACCGGCTGGATCGTCTTATTTTTTGGCGATTGTGTCTACCCCGCAGAATTTCAGCGCCCTTTTCACGGGTGAACCCGCGAAAAGGGCCGCGTTGCACTCGGATCAAGGCGCCGGGTTGGGCTGATCCTGATGAATCGCCTCGATCGCCGCCAACAGCTCATCGCCCAGGTTCAGGTCCAGGCTCGCCAGGTTGCTCTGCAGCTGTTCGACGCTGGTCGCCCCAATGATGTTGCTGGTCACGAACGGCTGCCGTGTGACGAAGGCCAGGGCCATCTGCGCCGGGTCCAGCCCATGTGCCTGGGCCAGCTGCACATAGCGGCTGCAGGCGGCTACGGTCTGCGGGTTGGAGTAGCGGGCGAAGCGGCTGAACAGGGTCAGGCGGCCTTGTTCCGGTCGGGCGCCGTTCTCGTACTTGCCCGAGAGCATGCCGAAGGCCAGCGGCGAGTAGGCCAGCAGCCCGCACTGCTCCCGGATCGCGACCTCCGCCAGGCCCACCTCGAAGCTGCGGTTGAGCAGGTTGTACGGGTTCTGGATCGACACTGCGCGCGGCCAGCCACGGGCTTCTGCCAGGTGCAGGAACTTCATGGTGCCCCACGGCGTTTCGTTGGACAGGCCGATGTGGCGGATCTTGCCGGCGCGTACCTGCTCGTCGAGCACTTCGAGGGTTTCTTCCAGTGGGGTGAAGTGGTCCTGTGGCAGGTGCTGATAGCCCAGCTTGCCGAAGAAGTTGGTGCTGCGCTCCGGCCAGTGCAGCTGGTACAGGTCGATGCGGTCGGTCTGCAGGCGCTTGAGGCTCTCGTCCAGCGCCGCGACGATGTGCTGGCGGTTGTGCTTGAGCTGGCCGTCGCGGATGTGGCTGATGCCGTTGCCGGGCCCGGCGACCTTGCTGGCCAGGATCCAGTCGTCGCGATCGCCATTCTGGCGAAACCAGTTGCCGATGATGCGCTCGGTCGCGGCGTAGGTCTCGGGGCGGGGCGGCACCGGGTACATTTCGGCGGTGTCGATGAAGTTGACCCCGGCGGCCTTGGCCAGCGCAATCTGTTCGAAGGCCTCGTCCTGAACGTTCTGCTCGCCCCAGGTCATGGTGCCCAGGCACAGGGCGCTGACATTGAGGTCGGTACGGCCGAGCTGGCGGTATTCCATCGGGAAAACACTCCTTGGCAAAGAAGCCCATAAAAGCAGGTTGAAATTTTTCGCGCAATCTGGATAATTCGGCACCTCTCCGTGTGGTGGGAGTGATGCACCATCGCGCAGGAAGAACCCCGTCGAACATTGGCGTGCCCGACCCGAGCCCCCAAAAGCGTCTGTGTTCGGCTGCGCGCTTGCCCTTGGCAAGCTGTGCACTATCCAGTAAGATTCGCCGTCTATTTTTCGCTGGGCGGCCTCTGAGGCTTTAGAGAATGAAAACTTTTACTGCTAAACCGGAAACAGTAAAGCGCGAGTGGTTCGTAGTCGACGCCGCTGGCCAGACCCTGGGTCGTCTGGCTACCGAAATCGCTAGCCGTCTGCGTGGCAAACACAAACCAGAATACACCCCTCACGTTGACACCGGCGACTACATCGTCGTCATCAACGCCGAGCAAATCCGTGTAACTGGTGCCAAGTCTTCCGACAAGATGTACTACTCCCACTCCGGCTTCCCAGGCGGTATCAAGGAAATCAACTTCGAGAAGTTGATCGCCAAGGCCCCTGAGCGTGTTATCGAAACCGCGGTCAAAGGCATGCTGCCGAAGAACCCGCTGGGTCGCGACATGTACCGTAAGCTGAAAGTGTACGCGGGTGCTGCTCACCCACACACTGCTCAGCAGCCTCAAGAACTGAAGATCTAACGGGATAGTTCATTATGTCGGCGACTCAAAATTACGGCACTGGCCGTCGCAAGACCGCAACCGCTCGCGTTTTCCTGCGTCCGGGTACTGGTAACATCTCCATCAACAACCGTTCTTTGGACGTGTTCTTCGGTCGTGAAACCGCTCGCATGGTTGTTCGCCAGCCGCTTGAGCTGACCGAGACCACCGAGAAGTTCGACATCTACGTCACCGTTGCTGGTGGTGGTGTCAGCGGTCAAGCCGGTGCGATCCGTCACGGTATCACCCGCGCTCTGATGGAATACGACGAAACCCTGCGTGGCGCTCTGCGTCGTGCTGGCTACGTCACCCGCGACGCTCGTGAAGTTGAGCGTAAGAAAGTGGGTCTGCGTAAAGCGCGTAAGCGTCCTCAGTACTCCAAGCGTTAATACCGCTTCGGCAGTCGAAAAAGCCCGGTTCCTTTGGAACCGGGCTTTTTTTATGTCTTGAACTAACCTGTCAGCATGTCCGTGACGGCTTACCGCATAGACGCAGATCAAGCAAAGCGAGGGTTGTAGCCCGCAACTGGGTAATCACCTTGTCAGTGTGTGGATTTGTTTCTTACCATGGCGGCCAATTTTTAGTGCCACAGACATTACCTAAGTACAGGCCTGATCCAACAGGCCAAGCAAGCTGATGGGAGAGGACTGAATGAGCAATGACGGCGTCAACGCAGGCCGGCGCCGCTTCCTCGTAGCCGCGACCTCTGTGGTCGGGGCGGCGGGGGCAGTGGGGGCTGCGGTACCGTTCGTGGGGTCATGGTTTCCCAGTGCCAAGGCGAAAGCCGCGGGTGCACCGGTGAAGGTCAATATCGCCAAGGTGGAGGCTGGGCAACAGATGGTGGCCGAGTGGCGTGGCCAGCCGGTGTTCATCGTACGGCGAACGGAAGAAATTCTCGGGAACCTCAAGAAAATTACTGCAGACCTGTCCGACCCTGAGTCGAAGGCTTCGGTGCAGCCGACCTACGTCGACCCGCAGGTGCGCTCGATCAAGCCGGAAATACTCATTCTCGTCGGTCTGTGTACCCACTTGGGCTGCTCGCCGACGTTCCGCCCGGAGGTCGCGCCCGTCGATCTCGGTCCGAAATGGGTGGGGGGTTACTTCTGCCCTTGCCACGGCTCCCACTACGACCTGGCTGGCCGTGTCTACAAGTCGCAGCCGGCGCCTCTCAACCTGCCAGTGCCGCCGCACTCGTATGAGTCGGACGACATCATTGTCATCGGCGTCGATCAGGAGAACGCATGATGAGCAAGTTCATGGACTGGATTGATGCTCGCTTCCCCGCCACCAAGATGTGGGAAGACCACCTGAGCAAGTATTACGCGCCCAAGAACTTCAACTTCCTGTATTTCTTCGGCTCCCTGGCGTTGCTGGTGCTGGTCAACCAGATCGTCACCGGTGTCTGGCTGACCATGAGCTTCACGCCCTCGGCAGAAGAGGCCTTCGCCTCGGTCGAGTACATCATGCGTGATGTGGAATACGGCTGGATCCTGCGCTACCTGCACTCCACGGGTGCGTCGGCGTTCTTCATCGTGGTCTACCTGCACATGTTCCGCGGACTGCTCTACGGCTCCTACCAGAAGCCACGTGAGCTGGTCTGGCTGTTCGGCATGCTGATCTACCTGGCGCTGATGGCTGAGGCCTTCATGGGCTATCTGCTGCCTTGGGGGCAGATGTCGTATTGGGGTGCCCAGGTGATCATCTCGCTGTTCGGCGCCATTCCGGTGATCGGCGACGACCTCACCCAGTGGATTCGTGGTGATTACCTGATTTCCGGCATCACCCTGAACCGCTTCTTCGCCCTGCATGTGGTCGCCCTGCCAATCGTTATCCTCGGCCTGGTGGTGCTGCACATCCTGGCCTTGCACGAAGTGGGTTCGAACAACCCTGACGGCGTCGACATCAAGAAGAAAAAGGACGAAAACGGTATCCCGCTGGATGGCATCCCGTTCCACCCGTACTACACCGTCAAAGACATTGTCGGCGTGGTGGTGTTCCTCTTCGTGTTCTGTGCCGTGGTGTTCTTCTTCCCAGAAATGGGTGGTTACTTCCTGGAGAAACCGAACTTCGAGCAGGCGAACGCCTTCAAGACACCTGAGCACATTGCACCTGTGTGGTACTTCACGCCGTTCTACGCGATCTTGCGTGCGGTGCCTGACAAGCTGATGGGTGTGATCGCCATGGGCGCTGCGATCGCCGTGCTGTTCGTGCTGCCCTGGCTCGACCGCAGCCCAGTGCGCTCCATGCGCTACAAGGGCTGGATCAGCAAGCTCTTCCTGCTGGTGTTCTGCGTGGCCTTCGTCATCCTCGGCGTGCTGGGCGTGCTGGCGCCGACACCAGGGCGCACCTTGCTGTCGCAGGTGTGCACGGTGTTGTACTTCGCCTACTTCCTGCTGATGCCGTTCTACACAAGGCTTGAGAAGACCAAACCGGTTCCGGAAAGGGTGACTGGCTGATGAAAAAGTTGATTGCAGTATTTTTGCTGGCAGTGATGCCTGCCTTCTCCTTCGCCGCAGAACATGGCCTGGAGCTGGACAAGGTCGACATCGACCTGACCGACAAGGCTGCCATGCAGGATGGCGCGCGTACCTTTGCCAACTATTGCATGGGTTGCCACAGTGCCAAGTTCCAACGCTACGAGCGGGTGGCCGATGACCTGGGGATCCCTCACGAGTTGATGCTCGAGAAGCTGGTATTCACCGGTGCCAAGATTGGTGACCATATGACTATCGGCATGAAGCCAAACGATGCCAAGACTTGGTTCGGCGCTGCGCCGCCCGACCTGACCCTGGTCGCCCGGGTGCGAGGCACCGACTGGCTTTACACCTACCTGCGCAGCTTCTATGAGGACAAGTCGCGTCCTTATGGGGTGAACAACAAGGTGTTCCCCAACGTCGGCATGCCCAACGTGCTGGTCGGCCTGCAGGGCAACCAGGTGGTTGGCTGCAAGCAGGTGCAAAGCGTGGTCGATGGCAAGAAGCAGTTTGACCCGCTGACGGGCAGCCCGCTGACCCACGAAGCGTGTGACCAGCTGACCATTACGCCGAATTCCGGTACCCTGACGACCGAGCAGTTCGACGAGAAGGTCAAGAACCTGGTGACCTTCCTGGCCTATTCGGCCAACCCGGTCAAACTGGAGAGCCAGCGCATCGGTACCTATGTGTTGCTGTACCTGGCTTTCTTCTTCGTATTCGCCTATTTGCTCAAGCGTGAATACTGGAAGGACGTGCACTGATCACGCAGTAATTTCTGGTAGTTGAACGCGCCCGGGGGGGCTCTGGCAGATATGCCAGGGCGCCCCGGGCGCGTTTTCATTTTGAGTGTTACGAGCATCCCGTACGAGGAGGCGCTACATGGGCGCAACCAACAGGTTAGCCTGCTATTCCGATCCCGCTGATCACTATTCTCATCGGGTACGCCTCGTTCTTGCCGAGAAGGGCATCAGCGTGCAGCTCATCGACGTTGATCCTGGTCGTCTGCCGCCCAAGCTGGTCGAGGTGAATCCCTATGGGAGCGTGCCGACCCTGGTCGACCGCGACCTGGCGTTGTATGAGTCGACCGTGGTGATGGAATACCTCGAGGAGCGTTATCCGCATCCGCCGTTGATGCCGGTGTACCCTGTGGCGCGTGGCAACAGCCGCCTGCTCATGCACCGTATCCAGCGCGACTGGTGCGCCCTGGCCGATACGGTGCTCGACGCGCGCAGCGGCGATGCTGCCCGTGCCGAGGCGCGCAAGGCGTTGCGTGAGAGCCTGACGGGCGTCTCGCCACTGTTCGATGAGTTCGCCTGCTTCATGAGTGATGAGCAAAGCTTGGTCGATTGTTGTCTATTGCCCATACTCTGGCGTTTGCCGGTACTGGGTATCGAATTGCCGCGGCAAGCCAAGCCGCTGCTGGATTACATGGAGCGACAGTTCGCCCGCGAGCCTTTCCTGGCGAGCCTGTCCTCCGTAGAACGTGAAATGCGCAAGCTTTAAGGAGCTGTTGATGAACTCCAGTCGCCCCTATCTGGTTCGAGCACTGTATGAGTGGATCGTCGACAACGATTGCACGCCCCATATGCTGGTCAATGCCGAGTACCCGGCAGTCCAGGTGCCTCAAGGGTTTGCCAGTGATGGTCAGATTGTCCTGAATATTTCGCCAAGCGCCGTGCGCAGCCTGCACATGGATAACGAGGCGGTGAGCTTCGAGGGCCGCTTCGGCGGCGTCGCCCATACGTTGTATGTGCCGATTGGTGCGATCCTCGGTATCTACGCCCGCGAAAACGGCCAGGGCATGGTCTTCGAGCTGGAGCCGTCGCTGTTGGAAGGCGAGGACCTAGAAGACGACGATGTCGAGCCGGATGATGATGGCCCGCCAGAAGGGGGTGGCCAGCCGCCGCGTCCGACGGGTCGGCCAAGTCTCAAGGTGGTCAAGTAACAAAAAAGGCGATCCAACCGGATCGCCTTTTTATTTACCGCTGTCCCGTCCTGAATAAGGTTTACACCTCCCATCCCGAATTTCCGGAGAGTCAGATGGAGCAAGGTGTAAAGCGCACACAGCGGGATTACTCACTGTCTTTTAAATTGGCGGTGGTTGATCAGATTGAAAAAGGCGAACTGACCTACAAGCAGGCCCAGGTGCGGTATGGCATCCAGGGTCGGTCGACGGTTCTGGTATGGTTGCGTAAGCACGGTCGGCAGGATTGGAGCCAGGGGGCCTCGATCCGCGACGAGAGGAGCTGCGCGATGTCTGACCCCAAAACGCTTACTCCAGAGCAGCGGATCAAAGAGCTTGAGCTACAGCTTGAGCTGATGAGCCAGAAGGCCCAGTTTTTTGAAACGGTCGTTGATGTTCTGAAAAATGACTATGGTGTCTCGGTCGTAAAAAAGCGATCCGGCAAGTCCTCTCGCAAGGTCAAGTCGCAGGACTGAGCATTGCCAGGGCTTGTCAGTTTCTAGGCATCAGTCGACAGGCTTACTACAAGCGCAACCGAGCTGCTGATGGCAAAGAGCGCCAGGCAGATCGGGTGGTTGAGTTTGTTCAGCAAGTCCGGATGCGCCAGCCTCGTCTGGGTACACGCAAGCTGCACTATCTGCTGCATTGCCAACCGGACAAACGATTCCAAGTCGGCCGAGATAGGCTGTTCCAGGTCTTGGGAGAGCGCCGTCTGCTAGTGCTGCCTAAGCGGGCCTACCACAAGACAACACAAAGCTTTCATCGCTTCTACCGCCATCCCAACTTACTCAAGCCGGGCCCAAGCCAAGTCGTTCCGACAAGACCGGAGCACGTCTGGGTTGCCGATATTACTTACCTGCCCGCACGTAACGGCCCGCTATACCTGAGCCTGGTAACGGATGCGTACTCCAGGAAAATTGTTGGCCACCACGTCCATGAAAGCCTGCATGCCGAGTCAGTGGCGCAAGCCTTCAAGCAGGCATTACGAAAGCGACGTCGTCGCCAGCCATTAGTCCACCATTCGGATCGAGGCATCCAATATTGCTCGGCGCTGTACCAGTCACTGCACCAACGGCACGATGTTCAGTGCTCCATGACTGATGGGTATGACTGCTACCAGAACGCGCTGGCCGAGCGAATCAACGGAATCCTCAAGATGGAGCTGCTGTTGAGCAGCCCTGAAGATCTTGAGCAGGCGAGGCAGATGGTTGACGAGGCAGTGCAGATCTACAACACAGAACGGCCCCATATGGCCCTGAAAAATAAAACGCCCGATGCAGTGCATCGGGCGTTTTGAGGCCTGTCGGCCTACCTGAACAGGTGTAAACCTATTTCAGGACTAGACACGCGCGCCTGTGATTACAGGTCGCTGATGGTGCGCACCTGGTCTTTGTTGATGCGGGTGCGTTTGCCGTCGAGCTGTTGGAACTCATAGAAACCGGAGTCCTTTTCGAACTTCGGTGCGTCGACGGCTTGGATTTCGCGGCCGTCGTTCAGGGTGATCAGGCTTGGGGTGGAGCAGCCGGCCAGGGTGGCGAAGGTGCCGATCAGCAGGGCAGGCAGCAAAAGCTTTTTCATGCAGTGTTTCCTGGATATCTGGAAGGATTGGTGCATCTTGGTTGCCGGTGCGGCCCCTTCGCGGTGTTGCCCGCGAAGGGGCCGGATCAGGCAGTCAGTCAATCAGTCGATGTATTCGAACAGCTTGACGATCTTCTGCACGCCCGACACGCTCTGGACCACGCCAGTGGCCGCATTGGCCTCCTGCTGGGTCACCAGGCCGAGCAGGTAGACGATACCGTTTTCGGTAATCACCTTGATGCGCGAGCTTGGCACTGAGTTGTCGGTCAGCATCTGGGTCTTGATTTTGGTGGTCAGCCAGGCGTCGTTGTTGCGCGCGAGGATGGAAGAGGGCTGCATCACCTGCAGTTCGTTATGCACCTTCTTCACGCGTTGCACCTGGCCGGCCGTTTGCTCGGCGAGGCTCTTGAGGTCGGCGCGTGGCGTTTGGCCTGCGAGCAGGACGATACCGTTGTAGCTGCTGACAACGATGTGCGAGCCTTTGTCGAGGTCTGGGCTGGCTTTGGAAATATTCACTGCGGCCTTGGTTTCGATCAGCGAGTCATCGATCTTGCTGCCGATGGTGCGCGTGCCGCGATCATCCTCGATCGGCGAGTTGCGGGTCGAGGTCAGCACCGAGCTGCAGCCGGTGACGCTCAGGCACAGGGTCAGGGCCATCAGGCCGAGGCGCATAGGGGTCATTCTTCACTCCCGAACAGTTGGCTGTCGATCAGATCGCACAGGCAGTGGATCGCCAGCAGGTGGACTTCCTGGATACGTGCAGTGACCGTCGAGGGCACGCGGATCTCCACGTCCTCGGGCAGCAGCAGCGAAGCCATGCCGCCGCCGTCACGTCCGGTCAATGCTACGACAATCATTTCGCGATCATGTGCGGCCTGGATCGCTTGAATCACGTTGGCCGAGTTGCCGCTGGTGGAAATCGCCAGCAGTACATCGCCGGGCTGGCCCAGGGCGCGGATCTGCTTGGAAAAGACTTCGTTGTAGCTGTAGTCATTGGCGATCGAGGTCAGCGTCGAGCTGTCGGTCGTCAATGCGATGGCCGGCAGGCTCGGGCGCTCGCGCTCGAAGCGGTTGAGCAGCTCCGAGGAGAAGTGCTGGGCATCGCCGGCCGAGCCGCCATTGCCGCAAGCGAGCATCTTGCCCTCGTTGAGAAGCGCATTGACCATGACCAGGCTGGCCTGCTCGATGTGCGGTGCCAGGATGTCCATTGCCTGTTGCTTGGTATCGATGCTGGCCTGGAACAGCCGGCGAATTCGGGATTGCATGTCCATCTGGTGACCTTAAGTGGGGCGGTGGCCTTTGCTGCGCGCATCAACGACCAGCCCGCGAAACATAGAGCAAAAAATATGAAGTGGGTTCAGCATTCGAAGGCGTTTTTCAGCCATTGAAGCGGTCTTCCTGCATGGTGGCTGCCCTGCAGGGCGACAACGTCGAAGCGGCAGGGGTGTGCGGCCCAGCGCGGTTCCTTCTGCAGGAAAAGGCTGGCAGCCAGCACCAGCCGTTTCTGCTTGCGCCCGTCGATACTGCCGAGGGCGCCACCGAAGCTCGCGTGCAACCGGTAGCGGACTTCGACGAATACTACTGTATCGGCGTCGAGCATGACCAGATCAAGCTCACCGCCTTTGCATCGCCAGTTGCGCGTCAGCAGCTGCAGGCCTTGCCCTTGAAGGTACTCAAGGGCTTGGTTTTCGGCTGTCTGCCCGGCGTGGGTGGGCGATGCGTCTGGCATCAACGGGCGGTGTCTGGCAGGCGCTTGACCTGGCCGCCAGAGAACTCGGCCCATGGCAGCTGGCGTTCGATACGCTGGTTGGCGTTCATGCTCAGGCTGCCGGAAAGGCCCAGTACGCGGTTGTCAGGCAGGGCTTTCAGCTGGCCCAGGCGCGGTGCCAGGCTGTAGGCATCGACGCCCATGGCGTACAGACGGCCCAGGCTGCCGGCAGCTTGCGGCCATTGCTGGACCACTTGCTGGCGCAGGCTGTTGCTGGAGTCGAGCAGCCACGGCGTTTCACAGAAGCGGATGCCGTTCATGTCGTTGTACTGGTTGACGTCACCGCTGGCGCTGTACAGGTTCGAGGTGGCGTAGACCGGCACGTCGCCAGCGTACTGGAAGTTCAGGGTCGGCTTGATCTGCTGGGCCTGTTGCGGCGTCGAGGCGAGGAAGATGAAATCGATGTCCTGGCGGCGCGACGGCTGTGCGGCGATGTTGCCACCCACCGTGCTTTGCAGGCTTTTGGCGCGGCCTTCGCTTTGGCGCAGTTGGAACAGCTCGGCAATCTGCTGGGCCAGGGCGACGGGTTGGGCGATGCGCTCGGCGGCCAGCAGGGTGCCGCCGTTGCTTTCCCAATCTTTGCGGAAGGCGGCGAGCACACGGTCACCCCATTCACCGCTCGGTACCAGTGCAACGGCGCGCACCATGCCGTCGGCGCGGGCGCGACGTGAGACTTCGCGGGCTTCGTCCTCGGCGGCGAGGCCGAACTGGAAGAGCTGCGGCGGGGCTATCTGGCCGACGTCCGCGTAGTTCAGCGCGAGCGTGGTGATCGGCAGCTGCGCATTGGCGGCGAGCTTCTTCACGAGTGGTTTTTCCAGTGGGCCGACCACCAGTTGCACGCCAGCCGCCTGGGCTTGGCGATAGAACTCGTCAAGCGAGGTGATGCGCGAGCTGTCGAATACCTGCACGGCCGGCGCCGGCTGGCCAGACTGCTGAGCCTGGAAGTGAGCGGCCATGAAGCCATCGCGCAGCGCGCGAGCGACACCCGCCAAAGGGCCTTCTTGGGGAAGCAGCAGGGCAATCTTGGTCAATGGCTGGCTGGCCAGCTCCTTGAGCTTGACCAGCGCTACCGGCAGTTGCTGGGCGGCTGGGTGATCAGGGTGCTGTTTACGCCAGGCATCGATGGCAGCTTGCTGTTGCTCAAGGGTGCCGGCGGTTTTCACGGCCAGGGCCAGGCTGGCCCAGCCGGCCAGGACGGGGTCACTTGCCGGCTGTTGCAGTTGTTCTGCTGGCAGCGCGGCGACCAGCGCCCAGATCGAGTCGTTGTTGGCGCTTGCGGCCTGGCCGCTGAGCAGCGGGGCGAGCAGGACACGCTGCTGCGCAGCGGCCAGGGCCTGGCCGTCGGCTTCGAGGGCAACGGCGTGCACGCTATAGGTGCGCACCTGTTGTTCTGCTGGCAGCTCGGCAATGCGCTGCAGGCTGGGGTGCGACAGGGCGGTCAGGGCGGCCTTGGGCTGATTGCGGCTCATGGCCAGCTCGGCGCCAAGGGTGCTGGCGAACACTTGCTGGGCGGGCTTGAGCGTGTCTAGAGGGACCTGCTCGAGAATGCGTGCGGCGCGCGGGTAGTCCTTCTGCTTGTACGCCAGGTCCGCGGCGCTCAGGCGCAAAAGGGCGGCGTCTTCCGCGGACTTGCTGGAGGCGGCCTTTTCGAGCAGTTGCTCGATGCTGGCGTCCGGGGTGCGTGGCAGCTCGCCCAGGCTGGATGAGGGCGAGCTGGCGCAGGCTGCCAGCAGGGTAGCGAGGCAGAGGGCTGAGAGCAGCCGCAGGCAAGCGATCATGTAAAGGTCCTGTTACTCGATCAAGTTGGCCGGCAATTGTACCCAAGCACTGGCCGGGGCGCGATCTTGCTGATGCTGATCCTTCACTATAGGCGGCTGCTGGGTGAACGCTTGCGAAGTTCTTTGCGCCCTGTTGCGGGCGGTCGGGCTACAATGGCGCCTTTGATCCGAAAGACAGGTGTGCGCAGTGACTGATGTGGCAGGGGCTTCGAAATCCACCGTGGGTACGCTGTATGTGGTCGCAACGCCCATCGGCAACCTCGACGACATGAGCGCCAGGGCGCTGAAGGTGCTGGCGGATGTCGCCCTGATCGCGGCCGAGGACACGCGCCACTCGATCCGTCTGTTGCAGCATTTCGGTATCGACACGCCGCTGGCGGCCTGTCACGAGCACAATGAGCGTGACGAGGGCGGGCGTTTCCTGACCAAGTTGCTGGCCGGCGACAACGTGGCGCTGGTTTCTGACGCTGGCACACCGTTGATTTCCGACCCCGGCTACCACCTGGTGCGCCAGGCGCGTGCGGCGGGTGTGAATGTTGTGCCGGTGCCGGGTGCGTGCGCGCTGATCGCCGCGCTCTCGGCGGCGGGCCTGCCCTCCGACCGTTTCATCTTCGAAGGCTTCCTGCCAGCCAAGACGGCGGGGCGCCGGGCGCGGCTGGAGCAGGTAAAGGAAGAACCGCGGACCTTGATTTTCTATGAGGCCCCTCACCGTATCCTCGAGTGCCTGGAGGACATGGAGGCCGTGTTCGGTGCAGAGCGCCCGGCGCTGCTGGCGCGCGAGCTGACCAAGACTTTCGAGACCCTCAAGGGCCTGCCCTTGGCCGAATTGCGGGCGTTTGTCGCGGCCGACAGCAATCAGCAGCGCGGTGAATGCGTGGTACTGGTCGGTGGCTGGAGCGCGCCTGAGGGCGAGCAGGCGATCAGTGCCGAGACACAGCGGGTACTGGACTTGCTGTTGGCCGAGTTGCCGCTCAAGCGTGCGGCGGCACTTGCGGCGGAAATTACCGGTGTACGCAAGAACCTGTTGTATCAACTTGCCCTGGAAAAACAGAAAGCAGAGTAGTGGCAAATTGATATAGTTTGCGCTATCACTTGTTCTTGAGCGCGTGTGCCGTTAATCTTGGCGGCGGAGAGTCGATCGGACAGTCGCTGCCTGTTTTTGTTCCGCAGCTTTTGTTGCGAAACAGCAGGGGGAGGAAAGTCCGGGCTCCATAGGGCAGAGTGCCAGGTAACGCCTGGGAGGCGCGAGCCTACGGAAAGTGCCACAGAAAATAACCGCCTAAGCACTTCGGTGCCGGTAAGGGTGAAAAGGTGCGGTAAGAGCGCACCGCACGACTGGCAACAGTTCGTGGCTAGGTAAACCCCACTCGGAGCAAGACCAAATAGGGTTCCATTAGGCGTGGCCCGCGTCGGAACCGGGTAGGTTGCTAGAGGCGTCCAGTGATGGCCGTCGTAGAGGAATGACTGTCCTCGACAAAACCCGGCTTACAGATCGACTCTCCACCTCTCCCTCCCTGCTTGAATCGATAGCAGGCGTACTCTGGTAATACCGAAAAAATCTTACTCTTAATAAATCACTTTAACTTCGAACTCCATTCGCTTGCGTGGGTTTGATTTTTCTCGTGTTTTTTTTCGCTCTGAAATCCTTCCGCATTCCTTTATCGCGCTAAATCTCGGTCCTGTAAGGCTTTTCCTTATGAACGTGCCTTGACGGTGCGGCGGGCGGATTCCTATAGTGTGCGCAAGTGGCAGAAAGTGGGATGAAGTGGGTTTTCTGGCACAAAAAAGCTACCATTGTGGGGAATCGCAGCCGTGTTCCGCGGAGCCAACGCCGTCAGCCTCGATGCCAAAGGCCGTCTCGCCATGCCGAGCCGGTACCGCGACGAGCTCGATTCGCGTTGCAATGGTCAGCTGATCGTGACCATTGATGCTGTAGACCCCTGCTTGTGTGTCTACCCCCTCGATGAGTGGGAACAGATAGAAGCCAAGTTGCGTGCCTTGCCGTCATTGCGTGAGGAAAACCGTCGCCTGCAGCGTTTGCTGATCGGCAATGCGGTGGACCTGGAGCTCGATGGCAGTGGGCGTTTCCTGGTTCCGCCCCGTCTGCGTGAGTACGCCAAGCTCGACAAGAAGGCGATGCTGGTGGGGCAACTGAACAAATTCCAGCTGTGGGATGAAGATGCCTGGAACGCGGTTTCGGCAGCCGACCTTGCAGCTATTCAACAACCGGGCGCCATGCCCGACGAATTGCGTGACCTGATCCTGTGACCATAGATAGCGGCTTCAACCACATTACCGTCCTGCTCGACGAAGCTGTCGAGGCATTGGCCCTGCGCCCCGACGGTTGCTATCTGGACGGCACGTTCGGCCGGGGCGGACACAGTCGGCTGATTCTCAGCAAGCTCGGGCCGCAAGGGCGGCTGCTGGGCTTCGACAAAGATCCACAGGCGATTGCCACAGGGCAAGCGCTGGCGGCCGAAGACGGCCGCTTTGTCATTGTGCAGCGCAGCTTTGCCGAGCTGGGCTCGGAAGTGGCTGAGCGCGGCATGGCCGGCAAGGTCAGCGGTGTGCTGCTCGACCTGGGCGTGTCTTCGCCGCAGCTCGATGACCCGGAGCGTGGCTTCAGCTTCCTCAATGACGGCCCGCTGGACATGCGCATGAACCCAGGCGTTGGGGTCAGTGCTGCCGAATTCATCGCCAGTGCGCCGGTCGAGGAAATCGCCCGCGTCTTCAAGGAATACGGCGAGGAGCGTTTCTCCGGGCGCATGGCGCGTGCGGTAGTGGAGCGCCGTGAAAAGCAGCCGTTCACCCGTACTGGCGACCTTGCCGAAGTGCTCAAGGTAGCCAACCCGGCGTGGGAAAAGGGCAAGAACCCAGCCACTCGTGCCTTCCAGGGCCTGCGTATCCACGTCAACAATGAGCTGGGCGACCTCGAAACCGGTCTTGAGGCGGCCCTCGATTCGCTGGAAGTAGGTGGCCGCCTGGTAGTCATCAGCTTCCACTCGCTCGAAGACCGCATCGTCAAGCTGTTCATGCGCAAGCTGGTCAAGGGCGAGGCAGACAACCTGCCGCGCAACCTGCCAGTACAGCACAAGGTCTTCGAACCCAAGATCAAACTCATCGGCAAGGCGCAGTTTGCTTCCGAAGCCGAGCTCAAAGCCAACCCGCGGTCGCGCAGCGCCGTCATGCGGGTGGCGGAGAAGCTGCGGTGAGCAGGCTGTTTGCCAAGCCATTGCCAGGCGGAAGCTTCCTGATGCTTCTGCTGTTCGTCGGCGTTCTGGTTTCGGCCATCGCCGTGTCCTACAGCGCCCACTGGAACCGTCAGTTGCTCAATACCCTGTATGGCGAGTTGAGCGAGCGCGACAAGGCTCAGGCCGAATGGGGGCGTTTGATCCTGGAACAGAGCACCTGGACTGCGCACAGCCGTATCGAGAGCCTGGCCGCCGAGCAATTGAAGATGCGCATCCCTGCGGCTGACGAAGTGCGGATGGTGGCGCCATGATGAAGCTCGAAGGCGCACTCTACCCCTGGCGCTTCCGGGTAGTCATCGGCTTGCTCGCACTGATGGTGGGTGCCATCTGCTGGCGCATCATCGACTTGCAGGTGGTCGATCGCGACTTCCTCAAAGGTCAGGGTGATGCCCGCAGCCTGCGGCATATTCCCATTCCTGCGCACCGTGGTCTGATCACCGACCGCAATGGCGAACCCCTTGCTGTCAGTACGCCGGTCACCACCCTGTGGGCCAACCCCAAGGAGATGCAGGTCGCCAAGGACCGCTGGCCGCAATTGGCCGCAGCGCTCGGGCAAAACGCCCAGCAACTGACTGAGCGCCTGACTCAGCAGGCCAACAAGGAGTTCATCTACCTGGTCCGTGGGTTGACCCCGGAGCAGGGCCAGCAGGTGCTCGACCTGAAAGTGCCGGGTGTCTATGGCCTGGAAGAGTTCCGCCGCTTCTATCCCGCCGGTGATGTTACTGCGCACATGGTCGGTTTCACCGACCTCGATGACCACGGGCGTGAAGGGGTAGAGCTTGCCTACGACGAATGGCTGGCCGGTGTGCCCGGCAAGCGACAGGTGATCAAGGACCGGCGTGGCCGGCTGATCAAGGACATTCAGGTAACCAAAAACGCCAAGGCCGGCAAGACCTTGGCGTTGTCGATAGACTTGCGCCTGCAATACCTGGCCACCCGTGAGCTGCGCAACGCCATCGCGGAACAGGAAGCCAAGGCCGGCAGCCTGGTGATCATGGACGTCAAGACCGGTGAAGTCCTGGCCATGGTCAACCAGCCGACCTACAACCCGAACAACCGCCGCAGCATGTTCCCCGCCGCGATGCGCAACCGGGCGATCATCGACGTGTTCGAGCCCGGTTCGACCGTGAAACCGATTACCATGAGTGCGGCGCTGCAGAGCGGGCGTTGGAAAATCACCGACAAGGTCGAGGTTTACCCCGGTACCCTGCAGATTGGTCGATACACCATCAGGGACGTTTCCCGCAGCGAGGGCCCGATCCTCGACCTGACCGGCATCCTGATCAACTCCTCCAACGTCGGCATGAGCAAGATCGCCTTCGACATCGGCGGCGAGGCCATCTACCGGGTCATGTCTCAGGTCGGCCTGGGGCAATACACCGGCCTGGGCTTCCCAGGCGAGCGGGTGGGCAACCTGCCTAACCACCGTGAGTGGCGCAAGGCCGAGACCGCGACCCTGTCTTACGGCTATGGCGTGTCGGTGACTGCTCTGCAGCTGGTGCATGCCTACGCGGCGTTGGCCAACGACGGCAAGATGGTGCCGCTGTCGATCCTCAAGGTGGATAAAGCACCGGAGGCCGTTCAGGCGATTCCGAAAGAAACCGCCGAAACCGTCCAGGGCATGCTGCAGCAAGTCATCGAGGCGCCGCGCGGGGTATTCCGTGCCCAGGTGCCGTTCTATCACGTGGGTGGCAAATCGGGTACGGCGCGTAAGGCGACCGTGGGTTCCAAGGGCTACACCGAGAACGCCTACCGCTCGCTGTTCGCAGGCTTCGGCCCGATGAGCGATCCGCGCTACGCCATCGTCGTGGTCATCGACGAACCGAGCAAGGGCGGCTACTTCGGCGGCCTGGTTTCGGCGCCTGTGTTCAGCAAGGTCATGTCCGGCACCCTGCGTTTGATGAACGTGCCGCCAGACAACCTGCCGCCGCCAGCCGCCGCACAACCACAAGTCACTACAGCAGCCGCCAAGGGAGGGCGTGGATAATGACAATGCCATTGAGCAAGCTTTTCGCCCAAGCCAGCCGCGATCCGCTGATCCGTGAGCTGACCCTGGACAGCCGAGCCGTGCGTCCGGGTGACCTGTTCCTGGCGGTGCCGGGTGCCAAGGTCGATGGTCGCGACCATATCGCCGATGCCCTGGCCCGTGGCGCTGCCGCGGTTGCCTACGAAGAGCAGGGCGCAACCGTACTGCCGATTACCGACATGCCGCTGATTCCGGTCAAAGGCCTGATCGCCCAGCTGTCGGATATCGCCGGTCGCTTCTATGGCGAGCCGAGCCGTCAGTTGAACCTGGTCGGGGTTACCGGCACCAACGGCAAGACCAGCGTCACTCAACTGGTGGCGCAGGCGCTTGACGTGCTTGGCCAGCGTTGCGGCCTGATCGGCACACTGGGTACCGGCTTCTACGGTGAGCTGCAGAGCGGCCGCCTGACGACGCCGGACCCGATCGCAGTGCAGTCGACACTCTACGACCTGAAAAAGGGCGGCGCCAAGGCCGTGGCGATGGAGGTTTCCTCGCATGCCCTGGAGCAGGGCCGTGTCGCTGCGCTGGAGTTCGACATCGCGGTGATGACCAACCTGTCCCGTGATCATCTGGACTACCACGGCAGCATGGAGGCCTATGAGGCCGCCAAGGCCAAGCTGTTCGCCTGGCGCAGCCTGCGTTGCCAGGTGGTCAACCTGGATGATGATTTTGGGCGCCGCCTGGCGATGGCGTATGCCCGTCGTCCGAGTGCCGATCATCTCCAGACCCGGCTGCTCAGCTATAGCCTGGAAAACCCGGAGGCCTCGCTGTTTTGCCGTGAAGCCAGGTTCGATGACGATGGCGTGCGCGCCATCCTCGTCACCGCCCAAGGTGAGCGTACCTTGCGCAGCCAGCTGCTTGGCCGCTTCAACCTGAGCAACATGCTCGCGGCCGTTGCAACGCTGCTCGCCCTGGATTATTCGCTGGACGAAATCCTCAAGGTCACCCCGCAGCTGCAAGGGCCGGTTGGCCGCATGCAGCGCCTTGGCGGTGGCAGCAAGCCGCTGGTGGTGGTCGATTACGCCCACACCCCGGATGCCCTGGAAAAAGTGCTCGAGGCCCTGCGCCCGCACGCGCACGGCAAGCTGCTGTGCTTGTTCGGCTGTGGCGGCGACCGTGATCGTGGCAAGCGCCCGCTGATGGCCGAGGTCGCCGAACGCCTGGCCGACCGCGTGCTGGTCACCGATGACAACCCGCGCAGCGAAGACCCGCTGCGGATCTTCGACGATATCCGCCCGGGTTTTGCCAAGCCAGACAGCGTCGAATTCGTCGCAGGCCGCGGCGCGGCCATTGCCCACCTGATTGCCACCGCCGGCGCAGATGACGTCATCGTCCTGGCCGGCAAGGGCCACGAGGATTACCAGGAGATTCGCGGCGAGCGCCACGATTTCTCCGATCTGGTCGAAGCCGAGAAGGCACTTGCAGCCTGGGGGGCTCCACATGCTTAAGCCCATGACACTCAGCCAGCTGACCACAGCACTGAGTGCTCGCCTGGTCAGCGCCGACGCCAGCTTCAGCGGCGTCAGCATCGACAGCCGCAGCGTCGCAGCCGGGCAACTGTTCGTCGCCCTGACAGGCCCGCGTTTCGATGGTCACGATTACCTGGCTGACGTGCAGGCCAAAGGCGCTGTGGCGGCGTTGGTCGAGCGTGAAGTGGCTGATGTCGACCTGCCACAGCTGTTGGTCGAGGATTGCCGTGTCGCGCTGGGTCAGTTGGGTGCTTTGAATCGCGCCGCTTTCGACAAGCCGGTCGTGGCCATCACCGGCTCCAGCGGCAAGACCACGGTCAAGGAAATGCTGGCCAGCATCCTGCGTACCCGTGGCCTGGTGCATGCCACCCGTGGCAACCTGAACAATGACCTCGGTGCCCCGCTGACCCTGCTGGAAATCGCCCCGGAGCACAGCGCGGCGGTGATCGAGCTCGGCGCTTCGCGCCTTGGCGAAATCCGCTACACCGTCGGCCTGACCCGGCCTCAGGTGGTGATCATCAATAACGCCGGTACTGCCCATGTGGGGGAGTTTGGCGGCCCGGAAAAAATCGTCGAGGCCAAAGGCGAAATCCTTGAGGGCCTGGGCGAGGGCGGCACGGCCATCCTCAACCTGGACGACAAGGCCTTTGGCATCTGGCAGAAGCGCGCTGGCGAGCACCCTGTCATCACGTTCGCCTTAAGCAACACGCAGGCAGATTTCCACGCCAGCGAAATCGGTCGCGATGCCCGTGGTTGCCCGTCGTTCACCTTGCATGGCCCGGATGGCTCGGTCCCGGTGCAGTTGAATGTGCTGGGTACCCACAACGTCAGCAACGCCCTGGCCGCTGCCGCCGCTGCGCATGCCGTCGGTCTGAGCCTGAGTGGCATTGCCGCCGGCCTGAATGCCGTGCAACCGGTCAAGGGCCGTACCGTGGCGCAACTTGCGCCGAACGGTGTGCGGGTCATCGATGACAGTTACAACGCAAATCCCACCTCGATGTGCGCGGCCATTGATATACTCGCCGGCTTTTCCGGCCGCACCGTCCTGGTGCTCGGGGATATCGGCGAACTGGGTCAATGGGCGGAAGAAGGCCACCGTCAGGTGGGTGACTACGCGCGTGGCAAGGTCCATGCCCTGTACGCAGTGGGTACCAACATGACACACGCGGTCGCGGCGTTCGGCGCCAATGGCCGTCATTTCGCTACTCAAGCTGAGCTGATCGATGCGGTTCGCGTCGAAAATGCCAGCGACACCACTATTTTGATCAAGGGCTCGCGTAGCGCTGCGATGGAAAACGTCGTGGCGGCTTTGTGTGGTTCAAGCGGGGAGAAACATTAATGCTGCTGCTGTTGGCTGAGTATCTGCAACAGTTCCATAAAGGCTTCGCGGTCTTCCAGTACCTGTCCCTGCGCGGGATCCTCGGTGTACTGACCGCGTTGTCGCTGGCGCTGTGGCTGGGCCCGTGGATGATCCGTACCCTGCAGATCCGCCAGATCGGTCAGGCTGTCCGTAATGACGGCCCGCAATCGCACCTGTCCAAATCCGGCACCCCGACCATGGGCGGCGCGCTGATCCTGTCGGCCATTGCCGTCAGCACCTTGCTGTGGGCCGACCTGTCCAACCGCTACGTGTGGGTCGTGCTGATCGTCACCCTGGCGTTTGGCGCCATCGGCTGGGTCGACGACTACCGCAAGGTGATCGAAAAGAACTCCCGTGGCTTGCCAAGCCGCTGGAAGTACTTCTGGCAGTCGGTGTTTGGCCTGGCGGCGGCAGTGTTCCTTTACAAGACCGCCCCGACCAGCGTCGAAACCACACTGATCCTGCCGTTCATCAAGGATGTCACCATTCCGCTGGGCGTTGGCTTCGTCGTTCTGACCTACTTCGTCATCGTCGGCTCCAGTAACGCGGTCAACCTCACCGATGGCCTCGATGGCTTGGCGATCATGCCGACCGTGATGGTGGGCGGCGCTCTGGGCATCTTCTGCTACCTGTCGGGCAACGTGAAATTTGCAGAATACCTGCTGATCCCCTACGTGCCGGGCTCGGGTGAGCTCATCGTCTTCTGCGGCGCGCTGATCGGTGCCGGCCTGGGCTTCCTGTGGTTCAACACCTATCCGGCACAAGTCTTCATGGGTGACGTCGGTGCGCTGGCGCTGGGCGCCGCGCTGGGCACCATCGCGGTGATCGTCCGGCAGGAAATCGTCCTGTTCATCATGGGCGGCATCTTCGTGGTGGAAACCCTGTCGGTGGTGATCCAGGTCGCCTCCTTCAAGTTGACTGGCAAGCGCGTGTTCCGCATGGCGCCGATTCACCACCACTTTGAACTCAAGGGCTGGCCTGAGCCACGGGTGATCGTTCGTTTCTGGATCATCACCGTGATTCTGGTGCTGGTCGGCCTTGCAACCCTGAAACTGAGGTAGATGAGCGTGTCACTGATCGCTTCCGACCAATTCCGCATCGTTGTCGGCCTCGGCAAGAGCGGCATGTCCCTGGTTCGCTTCCTGGCGAGCCGGGGCATTGCCTTTGCGGTCGCCGACACCCGCGAGCAACCGCCGGAACTGGACACCCTGCGCCGTGATTACCCGCAGGTGGAAGTGCGCTGTGGCGAGCTGGACGTGGATTTCCTTTGCCGCGCCAACGAACTGTACGTAAGCCCGGGCCTGGCCTTGTCCACCCCGGCGCTGCAGCAGGCCGCAGCGCGTGGTGTGGCCCTGTCGGGCGACATCGAGCTGTTCGCCCGCCATGTCAAGGCGCCGATCATCGCCATCAGTGGCTCCAACGCCAAAAGCACGGTGACCACCCTGGTGGGTGAAATGGCCGCCAAGGCGGGCAAGCGTGTGGCCGTGGGCGGCAACCTCGGTACGCCGGCTCTGGACCTGCTCGGCGATGATGTCGAGCTGTATGTGCTGGAGCTGTCCAGCTTCCAACTGGAAACCACTGACCAGCTCAACGCCGAAGTCGCCACCGTGCTGAACATCAGCGAAGACCACATGGACCGCTACAGCGGGCTGCCGGCCTATCACCTGGCCAAGCACCGCATCTTCCGTGGCGCCCATCAGGTGGTGGTAAACCGCCAGGACGCCCTGAGCCGGCCATTGCCGGTGGAAGGCCGGCCGTGCTGGAGCTTCGGCCTGAACGCGCCTGACTTCAAGGCCTTTGGCCTGCGTGAGGTCGATGGCGAGAAGTACCTGGCCTTCGAATTCCAGAACCTGATGCCGGTTCGCGAGCTGAAGATTCGTGGCTCGCACAACCAGAGCAACGCCCTCGCAGCCCTGGCCCTCGGCCATGCCGCCGGGTTGCCGTTCGCGCCGATGCTCGACGCCCTGCGTGAGTTCGGTGGCCTGGCCCATCGTTGCCAGTGGGTTCGCGAGCGCAACGGCGTCAACTGGTACGACGATTCCAAGGCCACCAACGTGGGTGCCGCACTGGCGGCCATCGAAGGCCTGGGCGCGGATATCACCGGCAAGCTGGTACTGATAGCGGGCGGCGACGGCAAAGGTGCCGATTTCGCTGCGCTGCGTGAGCCGGTGGCGCGCTTCTGTCGTGCCGTGGTGCTGCTCGGCCGTGATGCCGAGCGCCTGGCCGAGACGTTGGGTGAAGGTGTACCGCAGGTTCGGGTCAAGACCCTGGATGAAGCCGTCCAGCAGTGCGCCGCCCTGGCGCAGCCGGGCGATGCAGTGCTGTTGTCGCCGGCCTGCGCCAGCCTCGACATGTTCAAGAACTTCGAAGAACGCGGGCGCCTGTTCGCCCAGGCGGCGGGAGGGCTGGCATGATCTTCGGTATCTTCAAGCCATACCCGTCGCCGCTGATCAGCGGCCGTGGCATCGACCTCGATTTCGCCATGCTTGCCGGTTGCCTGGCACTGTTGGGCCTGGGCCTGGTGATGATCACCTCGGCGTCCTCGGAAGTGGCCGCGGTGCAGTCGGGCAACCCGCTTTACCACATGTTCCGCCACCTGGTGTATGTGTTCATCGGCCTGGTCGCCTGCGGTGCCACCATGCTGGTGCCGATCGCCACCTGGCAGCGCATGGGCTTCATGATGCTGCTCGGCGCCTTCGGTTTGCTGGTGCTGGTGCTGGTGCCCGGTATCGGCCGGGAAGTGAACGGTTCCATGCGTTGGATCGGCTTCAGCTTCTTCAACGTCCAGCCTTCGGAAATTGCCAAGGTCTTCGTGGTCATCTACCTGGCCGGCTATCTGGTGCGTCGGCAGACCGAGGTGCGCGAGAGCTGGATGGGCTTCTTCAAGCCGTTCATCGTGCTGCTGCCAATGGCCGGTCTGCTGCTAATGGAGCCAGACTTCGGTGCCACCGTGGTAATGATGGGCGCTGCGGCGGCCATGCTGTTCCTCGGTGGGGTGGGGTTGTTCCGCTTCAGCCTGATGGTGGTGCTGGCAGTGGTCGCGGTGTTTGTGCTGGTGCAGGCCCAGCCGTATCGGATGGCGCGATTGATCACCTTTACCGACCCGTGGTCCGACCAGTTCGGTTCGGGCTACCAGCTGACCCAGGCACTGATTGCCTTTGGCCGCGGCGAGTGGCTGGGCGTTGGCCTGGGCAACAGCGTGCAGAAGCAGTTCTACCTGCCTGAGGCGCACACCGACTTCGTGTTCTCGGTGCTGGCCGAAGAGCTCGGTGTGGTCGGCTCGCTGGTCACCATTGCCCTGTTCGTCTTCGTCACCGTGCGCGCGCTGTACATCGGCCTGTGGGCCGAGAAGGCCAAGCAGTTCTTTGCCGCCTACATGGCGTTCGGCCTGGCCTTCCTGTGGATCGGCCAGTTCCTGATCAACATCGGGGTGAACGTCGGCCTGCTGCCGACCAAGGGCCTGACCTTGCCGTTCCTCAGTTACGGGGGCAGCTCGCTGGTGATCTGCTGTGCCTGTGTGGGGTTGCTGCTGCGGATCGAGTGGGAGAGCCGCACGCACCTGGGCAGTGAGGAACACGAATTCAACGAAAGCGATTTTGCCGAGGAGACCAGTCATGGCCGCTGACGGCAAAAACGTACTGATCATGGCAGGCGGCACCGGGGGCCACGTGTTCCCGGCCCTGGCCTGCGCCCGTGAGTTCCAGGCGCGTGGTTACAGCGTGCACTGGCTGGGCACGCCGCGTGGCATCGAGAACGAATTGGTGCCGCAGGCCGGCTTGCCGCTGCACCTGATCCAGGTCAGTGGCCTGCGCGGCAAGGGCAAGCTGTCGTTGCTCAAGGCGCCATTCACCCTGATCAAGGCGGTGGTGCAGGCGCGGCGCATCATTCGCCAGCTCAAGCCGGTGTGCGTGGTGGGCTTTGGTGGCTACCTCACAGGCCCAGGCGGCGTGGCCGCGCGGCTGTGTGGCGTGCCGCTGGTGATCCACGAGCAGAACGCCCGCGCCGGTACCGCCAATCGCCTGCTGGTGCCGCTGTCGGCGCGAGTCTGCGAAGCTTTCCCAGGCACGTTCGAGGCCAATGACAAGTTGCGTACCACCGGCAATCCGGTGCGCGCAGAGTTGTTCATGGATGCACAACGTGCGCCCTTGGCCGAGCGCCGTGCGCGCCTGTTGGTCATGGGTGGCAGCCTCGGTGCGGAACCATTGAACAAATTGTTGCCTAAGGCCCTGTCCGAGGTGCCTGCGAACCTGCGGCCCGAGGTGTTCCACCAGGCCGGCAAGCATCATGCGCCGATCACCGCCGAGCGTTATCACGAGGCGGGTGTCGAGGCTCAGGTAGAGCCGTTCATCAAGGACATGGCCCATGCCTATGGCTGGGCCGACCTGGTGGTGTGCCGGGCCGGTGCCCTGACCGTCAGCGAACTCGCGGCGGCAGGCCTGCCTTCGATGCTGGTGCCTTTGCCCTATGCAATCGATGACCACCAGACCCACAACGCCCAATATCTGGCTCGGGAAGGCGCCGCCTTCCTCATGCCGCAAGCGACAACTGGCGCAGCGCAGCTCGCTGAACGCCTGAACGAGGTGCTGATGCAACCCGAGAAACTCAACACCATGGCTGGCACCGCACGGCGCCTGGCCAAACCTGCCGCAACCAGCACCGTGGTCGATATCTGCCTGGAGGTGGCCCATGGTTGAGAGCCAGAAAGCCATTCCCCAGCCGAAGATGGGCCGTATCCGTCGTATTCACTTCGTCGGTATCGGCGGCGTCGGTATGTGCGGCATCGCCGAAGTGCTGCTGAACCTGGGCTATGAAGTCTCCGGCTCCGACCTCAAGGCGTCGCCGGTAACCGAGCGCCTGGAGTCGTTTGGCGCCGAGATCTTCGTCGGCCACCGCGCCGAAAACGCCGCCACCGCCGATGTGCTGGTGGTGTCCAGCGCGATCAACCCGGCCAACCCGGAAGTCGCCACCGCCCTGGAGCGGCGTATTCCGGTAGTGCCGCGTGCCGAGATGCTTGCCGAGCTGATGCGCTACCGCCACGGCGTGGCGGTGGCCGGTACCCACGGCAAGACCACCACCACCAGCCTGCTGGCCTCGGTGTTCGCCGCGGGCGGTCTGGACCCGACGTTCGTCATCGGTGGCCGCCTGACAGCCGCCGGCACCAATGCCCAGCTGGGCACCAGCCGCTACCTGATCGCCGAAGCGGACGAGAGCGACGCCAGCTTCCTGCACCTGCAGCCGATGGTCGCCGTGGTCACCAACATCGACGCCGACCACATGGCGACCTACGAAGGCGACTTCAACAAACTGAAGAAAACCTTCGTCGAGTTCCTGCACAACCTGCCGTTCTACGGCTTGGCGGTGATGTGCCTGGACGACCCGGTGGTGCGCGAGATCCTGCCGCAGGTCAAACGCCCGACGGTGACCTACGGCTTCAGCGAAGAGGCTGACATCCGCGCCATCAACGTGCGCCAGCAGGGCATGCAGACGCATTTCACCGTGTTACGCCGCGACTGCGAGCCGCTGGAGGTGTCGGTGAACATGCCCGGCAACCACAACGTGCTCAACGCCCTGGCAACCATTGCCATCGCCACTGACGAAGGTATCAGCGACGAGGCCATCGTCCAGGGGCTGTCCGGCTTCCAGGGCGTCGGCCGACGCTTCCAGGTGTACGGCGAGCTGCCGGTGGACGGCGGCAGCGTAATGCTGGTCGATGACTACGGCCACCACCCGACCGAAGTCGCTGCGGTGATCAAGGCCGTGCGTGGCGGCTGGCCAAGCCGTCGCCTGGTGATTGTCTACCAGCCGCACCGTTATAGCCGCACCCGCGACCTGTACGACGATTTCGTACAAGTGCTGGGCGACGCCAACGTGCTGCTGTTGATGGAGGTCTACCCGGCCGGCGAAGAGCCGATCCCCGGGGCGGACAGCCGCCAGCTGTGCCACAGCATTCGTCAGCGCGGCAAGCTGGACCCGATCTACATCGAGCGTGGCGCCGAGCTTGCGCCGTTGGTCCAGCCGTTGCTGCGCGCCGGCGACATCCTGCTTTGCCAGGGTGCCGGTGATGTCGGTGGCCTGGCCCCGCAATTGATGAAAAGCCCGCTGTTCGCTGGCGCCAAGCAGGAGAAGTCGAAATGACCAGCGCCTACGAAAAGCTGCACTCTACCCTGGACGTCAAGGCGTTTGGCCGCGTTGCTGTGCTGTACGGTGGCAAGAGCGCCGAGCGTGAGGTGTCGCTCAAGTCCGGCGCTGCGGTGATCGATGCGCTGACCACTGCCGGTGTCGATGTGGTCGCCATCGATGTGGGCGACGACCTGCTCGACCGCCTGCAAAGCGAGAAGATCGACCGCGCGTTCATCATCCTTCACGGCCGTGGTGGTGAAGACGGCAGCATGCAAGGCCTGCTCGAGTGCCTGGGCATCCCTTACACCGGCAGTGGCATCCTCGCTTCGGCCCTGGCCATGGACAAGTTGCGCACCAAGCAGGTGTGGCAGAGCCTGGGCATTCCGACCCCGCGTCACGCGGTTTTGGCCAGCGAAAACGATTGTGTGGTGGCCAGTACGGAACTGGGTTTCCCGCTTATCGTCAAACCTGCCCATGAAGGCTCTAGCATCGGCATGGCCAAGGTGAACAGCGAGCAGGAATTGATCGCCGCCTGGAAGGACGCCGGCCAATACGATTCCCAGGTTCTGGTCGAGCAGTGGATCCACGGCCCGGAGTTCACCATCGCGGTGCTGCGTGGCCAGGTGCTGCCGCCAATCGCCCTGGGTACGCCGCACGTGTTCTACGACTACGACGCCAAGTACATCGCCAACGATACCCAGTACCGCATCCCGTGCGGCCTGGACAGCGTCAAGGAACAGGAACTGATCGACCTGACCGCGCGCGCCTGCGATGCCATCGGCATCGAGGGCTGGGGGCGGTTGGATGTGATGCAGGACGAGCAGGGCCGGTTCTGGCTGCTCGAAGTCAACACCGCACCGGGCATGACTGATCATAGCCTGGTGCCCATGGCGGCCCGCGCGGCCGGCCTGGACTTCCAGCAACTGGTGCTGGCAATCCTGGCTGCCAGCGTCGAGACGCGAGGTTAACAGCCATGCAAGGCGCGATGTTACGTCATCAGCAACCCGCCACCGGCCGCAACAAGCCGGTGCCGCGTGGTGCCAGCCGAATGGTGGCCAAAGAGCCCATGTCGGCGCGCCTGCCCAAGGCCAACTTCAGTGGACTCAAGCGCCTGCTCTGGCCGGTGCTGCTGGTCGCGGCAGGCTTCGGTGCCTATGAAGGCGCCATTCGCCTGATGCCTTACGCTGACCGGCCGATCACCCGGATCGCCGTGCAGGGCGACCTCAGCTACATCAGCCAACAGGCGGTGCAGCAGCGAATCGCCCCGTTCATGGCGGCGAGCTTCTTCAGCGTCGACCTGCCGGCGATGCGAGCGGAGCTTGAGCAGATGCCGTGGATCGCCCATGCCGAGGTCCGCCGCGTGTGGCCGGACGAGGTGGTGATCCGCCTGGAAGAACAGCTGCCAGTGGCACGCTGGGGTGACGAAGCCTTGCTCAATAACCAGGGCCAGGCCTTTACCCCGCGCGAGCTGGCCAACTATGAGCACCTGCCGCAGCTATTCGGGCCGCAGCGTGCCCAGCAACAAGTCATGCAGCAGTATCAGGTATTGAGCCAGATGCTGCGCCCCATGGGCTTTTCCATCGCTCGCCTGGAGCTGCGCGAGCGAGGCAGTTGGTTCCTGACCACCGGTGCGGGCAGCACCGGGCCAGGCATCGAACTGCTACTGGGGCGCGACCATCTGGTGGAGAAGATGCGCCGTTTCATTGCCATTTACGACAAGACACTCAAAGACCAGATCACCACTATCGCCCGCATTGATCTGCGTTATTCCAACGGACTTGCCGTTGGTTGGCGGGAACCGATTGCACCGACGACGGCCCAACCCGCCGTTGCGAAGAATTAGAGAGAGGCAGGACCATGGCAAACGCGCATAGCGGCAAAATGATCGTCGGGCTGGACATTGGCACCTCCAAGGTGGTGGCGCTGGTGGGTGAAGTGGGCGAAGACGGCACACTGGAGATCGTCGGGATCGGTACCCATCCGTCCCGCGGCCTGAAAAAAGGCGTGGTGGTGAACATCGAATCGACCGTGCAGTCGATCCAGCGCGCGGTGGAAGAAGCGCAGCTGATGGCCGGCTGCCGTATCCACTCGGCGTTCGTCGGCGTGGCCGGCAACCACATCCGCAGCCTGAACTCCCACGGCATCGTCGCCATCCGCGACCGTGAGGTCAGCCTTGCCGACCTCGAACGCGTGCTCGACGCCGCCCAGGCCGTGGCCATTCCGGCTGACCAGCGCGTGCTGCACACCCTGCCGCAGGACTACGTGATCGACAACCAGGAAGGCGTGCGCGAGCCACTGGGCATGTCCGGTGTGCGCCTGGAAGCCAAGGTTCACGTGGTCACCTGCGCGGTCAACGCTGCGCAGAACATCGAGAAGTGCGTACGCCGCTGCGGCCTGGAAATCGACGACATCATCCTCGAGCAGCTGGCTTCGGCCTACTCGGTGCTGACCGACGATGAAAAAGAGCTCGGCGTGTGCCTGGTGGACATCGGTGGCGGTACCACTGACATCGCGATCTTCACCGAAGGTGCGATTCGTCACACCGCGGTCATCCCGATTGCCGGCGACCAGGTCACCAACGACATCGCCATGGCCCTGCGTACACCGACCCAATACGCCGAAGAAATCAAGATCCGCTACGCCTGCGCCCTGGCCAAGCTGGCGGGCGCCGGCGAAACCATCAAGGTGCCAAGTGTGGGCGATCGCCCGCCGCGTGAGCTGTCGCGCCAGGCCCTGGCCGAAGTGGTGGAGCCGCGTTACGACGAGCTCTTCACCCTGATCCAGGCCGAACTGCGCCGCAGTGGTTACGAGGACCTGGTGCCGGCCGGCATCGTGCTGACCGGCGGTACCGCGAAGATGGAAGGCGCCGTAGAACTGGCCGAGGAAATCTTCCACATGCCGGTACGCCTGGGCGTACCGCACAGCGTTCGGGGGCTGAGCGACGTGGTGCGCAACCCGATCTATTCCACCGGCGTGGGCCTGCTCACCTACGGCCTGCTGAAGCAGTCCGAGGACATGGTCCTGACCGGTAACAGCAACAGCAGCAACAACAGCTATGGCGATGAACCGAAGGCCCCAGTGCTTGAGCGCTTCAAGCGGTGGGTCCAGGGCAATTTCTAAGTTTCAAAGCAGTAGTGGTAGGCGCGACAACTAGAGAACTGTAAGGAGAGGGAAAATGTTCGAGCTCGTAGACAACGTCCCGCAAAGTCCGGTCATCAAGGTGATCGGCGTTGGCGGTGGTGGCGGCAATGCCGTCAATCACATGGTCAAGAGCAGCATCGAAGGCGTGGAATTCATCTGCGCCAACACTGATGCTCAAGCGCTGAAAAGCATTGGCGCGCGCACCATCCTGCAATTGGGCACTGGCGTGACCAAAGGCCTGGGTGCAGGCGCTAATCCGGAAGTCGGCCGTCAGGCCGCGCTGGAAGACCGTGAGCGCATCGCCGAGGTGCTGCAGGGCACCAACATGGTGTTCATCACCACCGGCATGGGTGGCGGTACCGGTACTGGTGCGGCCCCGATCATCGCCGAAGTGGCGAAGGAAATGGGCATCCTCACCGTTGCCGTGGTGACCCGTCCGTTCCCGTTCGAAGGCCGCAAACGTATGCAGATCGCCGATGAAGGCATCCGCATGCTGGCCGAGAGCGTCGACTCGCTGATCACCATCCCCAACGAGAAGCTGCTGACCATCCTGGGCAAGGATGCCAGCCTGCTGTCCGCCTTTGCCAAGGCTGACGACGTGCTGGCCGGTGCCGTGCGCGGTATCTCCGACATCATCAAGCGCCCTGGCATGATCAACGTCGACTTCGCCGACGTGCGCACCGTGATGGGCGAGATGGGCATGGCCATGATGGGCACTGGCTGCGCCAGCGGTCCGAACCGTGCGCGTGAAGCGACCGAGGCGGCGATCCGCAACCCGTTGCTCGAAGACGTCAACCTGCAGGGCGCCCGCGGCATCCTGGTGAACATCACCGCAGGTCCTGACCTGTCGCTGGGTGAGTACTCCGATGTGGGTAGCATCATCGAAGCCTTTGCCTCCGACCACGCGATGGTCAAGGTCGGCACCGTGATCGATCCGGACATGCGCGATGAGCTGCACGTGACCGTGGTCGCCACTGGCCTGGGCGCACGCATCGAGAAGCCGGTCAAAGTGGTGGACAACACCCTGCAGACCGCTCAGCAGGCATACGAAGCGTCCAACCCTGCGCCGGTTCGCCAAGAGCAGCCAGCGGTCAACTACCGTGACCTGGAGCGCCCGACTGTCATGCGCAACCAGGCCCATGCAGGTGCCGCAGCAGCCGCTAAACTCAACCCTCAGGACGATCTGGACTACCTCGATATCCCGGCTTTCCTGCGTCGCCAGGCTGATTAATGGAATTTATCAGGGGTATAAAGGTGATTGGTATTCAGCAAAGGTCGGGTCTGTTATCATCCCCAGCCTTTGTTGATACCTGTTCGCAA
The DNA here is from genome assembly GCF_025905425.1 of Pseudomonas putida. Taxonomy (NCBI): domain Bacteria; kingdom Pseudomonadati; phylum Pseudomonadota; class Gammaproteobacteria; order Pseudomonadales; family Pseudomonadaceae; genus Pseudomonas; species Pseudomonas putida. Next base: position 187,409 of record NZ_CP109603.1, read on the forward strand.
TTTGCGCTGAAGCGGCCAATGCCATGATTAAACAACGCACCCTGAAGAATACCATCCGTGCCACAGGTGTCGGTCTGCACTCCGGGGAGAAGGTATACCTGACCCTCAAGCCTGCACCTGTTGACACCGGCATCGTCTTCCGCCGCGCCGATCTCGACCCTGTGGTCGAAATCGCAGCGCGTGCGGCCAACGTCGGCGAGACAACCATGTCGACGACGCTGGTCAACGGTGACGTCAAGGTCGATACGGTCGAGCACCTGCTCTCCGCTATGGCGGGCCTGGGCATCGATAACGCCTACGTCGAGCTCTCCGCCTCGGAAGTGCCGATCATGGATGGCAGCGCCGGACCCTTTGTATTCCTGATTCAGTCTGCCGGCCTGGAAGAGCAGGACGCAGCCAAGAAGTTCATCCGTATTCTGCGTGAGGTAACTGTGGAAGAGGGCGACAAGCGCGCTACCTTCCTGCCTTTCGAGGGGTTCAAGGTGAGCTTCGAGATCGACTTCGATCATCCGGTCGTCAGCGGCCGGACCCAGAGCGCCAGTGTGGATTTCTCCAGCACGTCGTTCGTGAAAGAAGTAAGCCGTGCCCGCACCTTCGGTTTCATGCGGGACATCGAGTACCTGCGCAAGCATAACCTTGCGTTGGGCGGCAGTGTAGAAAACGCCATCGTGGTGGATGAAGATAAGGTGCTGAACGAAGACGGCCTTCGCTATGAAGACGAATTCGTCAAGCACAAGATCCTCGACGCCATCGGTGACCTCTACCTGCTGGGCAACAGCCTGATCGGCGAGTTCAAGGGCTACAAGTCCGGCCATTCGCTGAACAACCAGCTGTTGCGCAAGCTCATTGCTGAAACCGATGCCTGGGAAGTGGTCACTTTCGAAGATGCCAGCACGGCACCGATCTCGTACATGCGCCCTGTTGCGGCCGTGTAAGTTCGAACACTCTCTAGTTCATTAAGGCCACCTTCGGGTGGCCTTTTTTATTTCAGCTTTTACCCCGGGCATGGCTGGCGAGCCGCTCCAGGGCAGCGCGCAATTTGGGGTCGGCAATCCCTTCGGCGGTATCGCGAAGGCTTTCGGCGGCATTGCTCGACAGCTCGGCGGCATGCCCGCCACGCTTGGCCGGCACCAGGGGTGGTTGCACCTTGTAGAGGATGCGCCGCAGGTTGCCGAATGCTTCCATGGCCTGTAACTCCCGCATCAGGCGTTTTTGCTGATAGCGCAAACGGGTGGCCCAATGACCGTCGGTAACCACCAGCAACAATATGCCATCACGCCACGATGCCACGTGGCAGTGCTCGCGGGCAGCCGGCTGCAGCTGGCTTTCCAGCAGGCGCTGCAGGTGCTCCAGGCGTTCGGCCTGGTTCAGCAGCAGGCGCAGCGGGCGCACCTGGCGCAGCAGTGCGGACGGTTGCTGAGCGGGGGAGGGTTTGTAGGCCATGGGGGTACGCAGGAGGTTACAAGAGCGGCAGTTTAACACCTCTGTTGCCTGTACCGGCTTCTTCGCGGGCAAGCCCGCGCCCACAGGGTTGCTGCTGTCTTGAGGCGAGCGTAATGCCGGTGGGAGCGGGCTTGCCCGCGAAGAGGCCGGTACAGACAACACAAGATAAGACTCATTCTCGATACGTTTCATCTTCCTGAGCCTTGAACTCAGCGAAAATGACCCTATCTAAGAAATGCCCCTGCCAAAACGCTGTATCAGCATCGTGGAAATCAGCCACTTTCCTCACCATCGTTTCCGGGTAGAATGCTCGTTCGCATGCGGCCTAAGGGCTGCACGGGCGACTCATGGGGCCGCCCTCCATCCCTACGTGTGGAAGATCCTGCCGATATGTTTGCGCCTTTGTTAAAGAAACTTTTTGGAAGCAAGAATGAGCGTGAAGTCAAACGCATGCTCAAGACGGTGACTATCGTCAATGCCTTCGAAGAGAAGATGGTGGCCCTCTCCGATGAGCAACTGCGGGGCAAGACCGCAGAGTTCAAGGAGCGCCTGGCCAAAGGCGAGACACTGGACCAACTGCTGCCTGAAGCCTTCGCCGTGGCCCGTGAGGCCGGCAAGCGCGTGATGGGTATGCGCCACTTCGACGTGCAGCTGATCGGCGGCATGACCCTGCACGAGGGCATGATCGCAGAAATGCGCACCGGTGAAGGCAAGACCTTGGTCGGTACCCTGGCCGTCTACCTCAACGCATTGTCCGGCAAAGGCGTGCACGTGGTGACCGTCAACGACTACCTGGCCCGCCGTGACGCCAACTGGATGCGCCCGTTGTACGAGTTCCTCGGTCTGTCCGTGGGCATCGTCTCGGCCTTCCAGCCGCCGGAAGAAAAGCGCGCTGCCTACGCCTCCGACATCACCTACGGCACCAACAACGAATTCGGTTTCGACTACCTGCGCGACAACATGGCGTTCAGCCAGGAAGAGAAGTTCCAGCGTGAACTCAACTTCTCGGTAATCGACGAAGTCGACTCGATCCTCATCGACGAAGCCCGTACTCCGCTGATCATCTCCGGCCAGGCCGAGGACAGCTCCAAGCTGTACATCGAGATCAACCGCCTGATCCCGCGCCTGACCCAGCACATCGAAGAAGTCGAAGGCCAGGTCACCCAGGAAGGCCACTTCACCATCGACGAGAAGAGCCGCCAGGTCGAGCTCAACGAAGCCGGTCACCAATTCATCGAAGAGATGCTCACCCAGGCCGGCCTGCTGGCCGAGGGCGAGAGCCTCTACTCGGCGCATAACCTGGGCCTGCTGACCCACGTCTACGCTGGCCTGCGCGCGCACAAGCTGTTCCACCGCAACGTCGAGTACATCGTCCAGGACGGCCAGGTCCTGCTGATCGACGAGCACACCGGCCGTACCATGCCCGGTCGTCGCCTGTCCGAAGGCCTGCACCAGGCCATCGAAGCGAAAGAAAACCTGAACATTCAGGCCGAAAGCCAGACCCTGGCCTCGACCACCTTCCAGAACTACTTCCGTCTCTACACCAAGCTGTCCGGCATGACCGGTACCGCCGACACCGAAGCGTTCGAGTTCCAGTCGATCTACGGCCTCAACGTGATGGTGATTCCGCCGAACAAACCGTTGGCGCGTAAGGACTTCAACGACCTGGTGTACCTGACCGCCGACGAGAAATACGCCGCGATCATCGCCGACATCAAGGAAAGCATGACCCAGGGTCGCCCGGTGCTGGTGGGTACTGCCACCATCGAAACGTCCGAGCACATGTCGAACCTGCTGCTGAAGGAAGGCATCGAGCACAAGGTACTGAACGCCAAGTACCACGAGAAAGAAGCCGAGATCATCGCCCAGGCGGGCGCTCCGGGTGCATTGACCATTGCCACCAACATGGCTGGCCGGGGTACCGACATCCTGCTGGGTGGTAACTGGGAAGCCGAAGTGGCCGCTCTCGACAGCCCGACCGCCGAACAGATCGCCCAGATCAAGGCCGACTGGCAGAAGCGTCACCAGCAGGTAATCGAGTCGGGTGGCCTGCACGTGATTGCCTCCGAGCGTCACGAATCGCGCCGTATCGACAACCAGCTGCGCGGTCGTTCCGGCCGTCAGGGTGACCCGGGTTCCAGCCGCTTCTACCTGTCGCTCGAAGACAGCCTGATGCGCATCTTCGCCTCTGATCGGGTGAAGAACTTCATGAAGGCGCTGGGCATGCAGTCTGGCGAGGCGATCGAGCATCGCATGGTCACCAACGCCATCGAGAAAGCCCAGCGCAAGGTCGAAGGCCGCAACTTCGACATCCGCAAGCAGTTGCTCGAATACGACGACGTGGCCAACGAGCAGCGCAAGGTGATCTACCACATGCGCAACAGCCTGCTGGCGGCCGAGAACATCGGCGATACCATTGCCGAGTTCCGCCAGGAAGTGCTCGATGCCACCATCAGCCAGCACATCCCGCCGCAGTCGCTGCCCGAGCAGTGGGACGTGGCCGGCCTGGAGGCTTCGCTGTCCAGCGACTTCGCCATGAAGCTGCCGATCCAGCAGTGGCTCGACGAGGACGACCACCTCTACGAGGAAACCCTGCGCGCGAAGCTGATCAAGGAAATCACCGACGCCTACAACGAGAAGGAAGACCAGGCCGGCATCGACGCCCTGCGTACCTTCGAGAAGCAGATTCTGCTGCGAGTACTGGACGACCTGTGGAAAGACCACCTGTCGACCATGGACCACCTGCGCCACGGCATTCACCTGCGTGGCTATGCGCAGAAGAACCCGAAGCAGGAGTACAAGCGCGAGTCGTTCACGCTGTTCCAGGAACTGCTCGAATCGATCAAACGCGACACCATCCGCGTGCTGTCGCACGTCCAGGTGCGCCGCGAAGACCCGATCGAAGAGGAAGCCCGTCTGCGCCGCGAAGCCGAGGAGCTGGCCAGCCGCATGCAGTTCCAGCATGCCGCCGCTCCAGGCCTTGAAAGCGAGCAACTGAGCGAGGAGGGTGCCGACGTGGCCGTGGCCGCAGCACCGGTGCGCAACGACCAGAAGCTGGGCCGCAACGAGCCATGCCCGTGCGGTTCGGGCAAGAAGTACAAGCATTGCCACGGGCAGATCGATTGATCTGATCCACTCGCAGTAACGTGACATCACCGGGGCCGCTGTGCGGCCCATTCGCGGCACAAGGCCGCTCCCACAGGGATCGCGCCTGAATCAGAAGGTTGCGAGGCCCTTGTGGGAGCGGCCTTGTGCCGCGAATGGGGCGCGAAGCGGCCCCGCTCTTCCATCATCATTTCACCGTTTTTCTAGGAGCGCTCTAATGGCTGTTGGTCTTGGTCCTTTGCCCACCCTGCACCCGGTTCCGGGTTTTGAACTCGGTATCGCTTCTGCCGGCATCAAGCGCCCTGGGCGCAAGGATGTGGTGGTCATGCGCTGTGCCGAAGGCTCCAGCGTCGCTGGCGTATTCACCCTCAACGCCTTCTGCGCGGCCCCGGTGATCCTCTCCAAACAGCGTGTTCAGGGCACTGTGCGTTATTTGCTGACCAACACCGGCAACGCCAACGCCGGTACCGGCGCACCCGGCCTGGCCGCTGCCGAACGCACCTGCGCCAAGCTCGCCGAGCTGACTGGCGTACCGGCTGAGTCGGTGCTGCCGTTCTCCACCGGCGTGATCGGCGAGCCGCTGCCGGTCGAGAAGATCGAAGGCGCTCTGCAGGCCGCCCTGGACGACCTGTCGGAAAACAACTGGGCTGAAGCCGCCACTGGCATCATGACCACCGACACCCTGCCCAAGGGTGCCAGCCGCCAGTTCCAGCACGATGGCGTGACCGTGACCGTTACCGGCATCAGCAAAGGCGCTGGCATGATCCGCCCGAACATGGCCACCATGCTCGGTTACATTGCCACCGACGCCAAGGTTGCCCCAGCGGTGCTCAAGGACCTGATGCTCGACGGCGCCAACAAGTCGTTCAACCGCATCACCATCGACGGCGACACCTCGACCAACGATTGCTGCATGCTGATCGCTACCGGCAAGGCCAACCTGCCGGAAGTCACCGAAGCCAGCGGTGCGCTGTTCGAAGCCCTGAAAAAGGCTGTGTTCGAAGTGTGCATGGACGTGGCGCAGGCCATTGTCCGCGACGGCGAAGGCGCCACCAAGTTCGTCACGGTGCAGGTCAACGGTGGTGGTAACCACCAGGAATGCCTGGACGTCGGTTACGCCGTGGCCCACTCGCCGCTGATCAAGACTGCCCTGTTCGCTTCCGACCCTAACTGGGGCCGCATCCTGGCCGCCGTTGGCCGTGCTGGCGTGCCGGAGCTGGATGTCAGCCTGATCGACGTGTACCTGGACAGCGTCTGCATCGCCAGCCAAGGCGGCCGCAGCCCGAGCTATACCGAGGCGCAAGGCTCTGCAGTCATGGCCCAGGAAGAGATCACCATCCGCATCGAGCTGGGCCGCGGTGCGTGCAGCGAAACCATCTGGACCACCGACCTGTCCCACGAGTACGTGAAGATCAACGCCGAATACCGCACGTGATTCAATTGGGGCCGCTTTGCGGCCCTTCGCGACACAAGGCCGCTCCTACACCGGTCTGCGCTGTACCTGTAGGAGCGGCTTTGCGTCGCGAAGGGCTGCGAAGCAGCCTCAAACCCTCGACAAATGGAGCCGAACCATGAGCTACCACCTGATCATCGGCGACAAGCTGTATTCCTCCTGGTCGCTACGCGGCGCCCTGGCCATCGAGCTGGCCGGCGTCCCCTATGAACAAACCCTGATCAAACTCAACCAGCCTGACACCCGTCAGCGTCTGCTCGCCTACTCGGCCACTGGCAAGGTGCCGCTGCTCAAGACAGAGCATGGCGTGATCGCCGACTCCCTGGCCATCGCCGAATACCTCAACGAGCGCCATCCCGAAGCCCAGCTGTGGCCTGCCGACGTGGCTGCCCGTGCACAGGCCCGTTCGGCCTGCGCGCAGATGCACAGTGGGTTCTTCGCCTTGCGCGGGGCGATGCCGTTCGACCTGTCCCGTGACCAGGCCCTGGAGACGGTACCGCTGGACGTGCAGGTCGACATCGACCGTATCGTCGCGCTGTGGTCCGAATGCCGTCTGGTTGCCAAGGACAGTGGCCCGTTCCTGTTCGGCAAGCCGACCCTGGCCGATGCTTACTTCGCCCCAGTGGCCGTGCGCCTGCGCACCTACCGTGTGGCAGTGCCGGCAGAGGCGGCTGCGTACATCGAGACTATTTACCAGTGGCCGGCTTTCAAGGCCTGGCAGCAGGCTGGCCTGGCGGAGCGCGAAGGGTGAAACGCATTCATGTAGCGGCCGCGGTGATCCGCAGCGCCGAAGGCCGCATTCTGATTGCGCGGCGGGCAGATACCCAGCACCAGGGCGGCCTTTGGGAGTTTCCGGGGGGCAAGGTGGAAGCGGGCGAGAGCGTCGAAGCGGCGCTGGCCCGTGAGCTTCGCGAGGAACTGGGCATCGACGTGACCCGTTCACGGGCGCTGATCAAGGTCAGCCACGATTACCCCGACAAACAAGTGCTGTTGAACGTTCGCGTCGTCGAAGCGTTCACCGGCGAGCCCCATGGCGCCGAGGGCCAGCCTCTGGCCTGGGTGACACCGCGCGAGCTGACGCAGTACGACTTCCCCGAGGCCAACAAGCCAATCGTGGCCGCCGCACGCCTGCCGGACCACTACCTGATCACCCCGGACGGCCTGGAAGTGCCCCAGATGCTCAAGGGCATCCAAAAGGCAGTGGCAAACGGTACCCGTCTGATCCAGCTGCGTGCGCCGGACATGTACGACCCGAAGTACCGCGATGTGGCGGTGGATGCGGTCGGTTTGTGCGGTGGCAAGGCGCAGTTGATGCTCAAAGGGCCGCTGGAGTGGCTGGGCGATTTCCCCTCGGCAGGTTGGCACCTGACGGCCGCGCAATTGCGCAAGTATGCGGCCAAGGGGCGGCCATTCCCTGAGCACCGCTGGTTGGCGGCGTCTTGCCACAGCGCAGAAGAGCTGGCATTGGCTGAGCAGATGGGGGTCGATTTCGTCACCCTGTCGCCGGTGCAGGCGACCCAGACGCATCCTGAGGCGGTGCCTTTGGGGTGGGACGAGGCCCAGCGCTTGGTTGCGGGCTTCAGCCGGCCGGTGTTCTTGCTGGGTGGGGTAGGGCCGGATGATCGTGAGCGGGCCTGGGAAGTTGGGGCGCAGGGTGTGGCGGGGATTCGGGCGTTCTGGCCTGAGGCCTGAGCCGCTTGTGAGAGGGGCCGCTGTGCGGCCCATTCGCGGGCAAGCCCGCTTGTGTCTTGGAGAGGGAATAGAATCTGAAGTGAGAGCGGTGAATGGCAAGCTGATAGCCCGAGGTGCCCAGAGCACGTGTGGGAGCAAAAGCTGCCATTCACCGTTCCACTTTGGCGAGAGCCCGAACAGTTGGATGAGGGGCGTAATCTCGAATCACAAGCGTGGGCCAAGCCAAAGCGCTCTCACTCCTTGAGTTTAAGAGGGTTTGGCCATGTCTTCCTCTGTCGGCATCGATGTTTCCAGTGCCACACTTGCTGTTCACATCCGCCCTGAGGGGGTGAACTTCAGTGTTTCCAATGACTTGAAGGGATTCCAACTGCTCGTCGAAAAGCTTGGCGGGTATGCAGTTTCAATGGTCTTGCTCGAAGCTACCGGTGGCTACGAGTGCAATGTCCTCAAAGCGCTGCAGGATGCCGATTTTCCGGTTTGCCGGATCAATCCCAGTCGTGCCCGGGACTTTGCCAAGTCGATGGGTAAACGCGCCAAGACCGATCCCATTGACGCAGCTGTTTTGGCTCACCTGGCTGAAGTTATGCCCCCACGGCCTTGCCAGGTGATGACACCCGAGCGGGCCTTGCTGCGCGAACTGCTTATGCAGCGGGATCGCTTCGTCCAACAGCGCGACGATGACAAGCGGCGCCTGAAGCAGGCGCGGGCTCCCAGTGTTTGTTTGCGGTTGGAACAACACATCGCCTATCTGAAGGGTGAAATTCGAGCGCTGGAACAAGAGATCGCACAGCAGGCAGCAGCTTTGCCTGATGACCGGGTTAAACAGCTCACTCAAGTCAAAGGAATTGGTCTGATTACTGCCGGAAAGCTGATGGCCTTGCTGCCAGAGCTGGGCCAGGTGGATAAGAAGGAAATTGCCGCCTTGGTCGGTGTTGCGCCGTTCAACCAGGACAGCGGCAAGCAGTCGGGCAAGCGTTCAATCTGGGGGGGGCGCTCACAAGTCAGGCGGGCGCTCTATATGGCCTGCTGGGTGGTGATACGGCACAACAAGGACTTCTGCGAGCGCTACAAAGCACTGCGAGCCCAGGGGAAGTGCGCGAAAGTATCGGTGGTGGCGTGTATGCGAGTATTGATAGTGAGGCTAAATGCGATGCTCAAGACCGGAACGCCCTGGAAGGAGCAAATAGCTCATTCGTAGGAGCAAGCCTTGCTGGCGATGCCCGGCACAGCCGGGCCTGGGGCGCTACGCGCCCCATCGCCGGCAAGGCCAGCTTCCACAAGAAGACAGTTGCTCCCACAGGAAGCCCACAGTATTCGAACCCTGTGGAGTACCTGTGGGAGCGGCCCGCGAATGGGCTGCGTAGCAGCCCCGGCACTCTCAGCCTTCAGGCTTCGGCGCTGGCTGCCACAACACCTCGGCAACCCCCTGCCGCCGCCCAATGATCCGTGCCGCCACGAACAGCAGGTCCGATAGCCGGTTGATATACGCCAACCCCACCCCCTCCAGCGGCTCCACTGCATTCAGCTGCTGACACCGTCGCTCCGCACTGCGCGCCAGGCAACGGCACACATGCGCCTGCGCCACCAACGCCGAACCACTGGGCAGGATGAAATTCTTCAACGGCCCCAGCTCCTCGTTCCACAGGTCGATTGCCGCTTCCAGGCGCTCCACTTCGGCCAGGTTCAATGCCTGGTAACTGGGCATTGCCAGTTCGCCGCCGAGGTCGAACAAGCGGTGCTGACAGGGGGCCAATACATCGTTTACCTCAGCCAGCCCCTGCTCGGTCAGCCCCGCCAACAGCAGGCCCAGTTGACTGTTGAGGCTATCCACCTCGCCAATGGCTTCGATACGCGGGTGGTCCTTGGGCACCCGGCGTCCGTCGCCAAGGCCGGTTTCGCCTTTGTCGCCAGTGCGGGTGTAGATCTTCGACAGGCGGTAGCCCATGTCATGCCTCCGTGGTGTTCGGTGCCGTCGCTGCCGGCTGGCCGAGGGGCAGGCGCAGGGTGAAGCAGGTGCCCTGGCCGGGCGTGGACTGCACCTCCATCTGCCCCTTGTGGTTGTTGGTGATGATGAAATACGAGACCGAAAGGCCAAGGCCGGTGCCCTGGCCAATCTCCTTGGTGGTGAAGAACGGCTCGAAGGTGCGCTTGCGCACGGCTTCGGGCATGCCCACGCCGTTGTCCTCGACCTGGATTTCGGCCCAAGGCGGGTTGAGCCGCGTGCGCAGGATAATGCGCCCAGGCTCGCTGGGTTGCGGGCGCTGGTGGATCGCCTGGGCGGCATTTTTCAGCAGGTTGAGCAGCACCTGCTCCAGTTCGTTGGCGGTGCACGGCACCGGCCCGAGGTGCGGGTCGAACTGGCGCACGATCGCCTGGCCCTTGAAGTCGAAGCCGATGGCCAGGTCGAAATCGTTGCTGGCGATTTCCACGGCCTGGTCGATCAGCGCCGGCAAGTCGCAAGGCGCCAGCTGGCGATTGCTGCGGCGGCTGAAACTGAGCATGTGGGTGACGATTTTCGCAGCGCGTGCACCGGCCTGCTGAATCCCGTCGAGCAGCTGTGGCACTTCGCGGCTGGCCAGGTAACGGTTGACGGTGGGCAGGTCGATGCCAAGCTCCTCGGCCTGCTCCTGGTTGCGTGGCAACTCCGGGGACAGGCGCCGACGGATATTCTGCACATTGTGCAAAATGGCCCCCAGCGGGTTGTTGATCTCGTGGGCCATGCCCGCGGCCAGGCCACCTACCGAGAGCATCTTTTCCGATTGCACCATCATCTCTTCCAGGGATAGGCGCTGGGTGATGTCATCGATGCGGATCACCACGCCGCGACCGCCCCCGCCCATCAGTGGATAGAAGGTCAGGGCATAGTGGCGCAGGTCATCGTCCTTGGGCCAGGTGACCCGCTCGATCTTCGCCACCCGGTGTTTCTCCACGGTTTCCTTGAGCTGTGGCAAAAATGGCTTGAGCGGCTCGAAGGCGATGAAGATCGGCTGGTTCAGCGCCTCGTCCAGCGGCGTCCCGGAGAGCATGGTGGCTTCGTGGTTCCACTGGGTGACATAGAGTTGCTCGTCGAGGGCGATCAGCGCCGAGGGCATGGAGTCGATGATGCTGTTGAGGTAATTCTGGAAGCCCGTGAGTTTTTTCTCGATCTTGCTGCGCACCTGGACTTCCAGCTCCAGCTTGCGGTTGGTATGGCGGGTTTCTTCGGCCAGGCCCTGGGCCTGGTCATAGGCCGTCTGGAATTCATCGCGGGTGCGCTTGAGTTGCTGCTCGCGGGCTTCGATGCGCGAGAGCATGGTGTTGAACGCCTCGGCCAGGCTGCCGATCTCGTCGTCGTTGCCGCGCCGGGCACGCAGGGCGTAGCTCTCTTCGCGGGTGACCTGGCGGCTGAGCTCTTCGAGCTGGTTGATCGGTTGGGTGATCAAGCGCTTGATTTGCCGGGCGACGACAATCCACAGCAGGATGCTGAACACCAGAATGCCCAGGCTGGCGCTGAGCGTGCCGGTGTAGAAGGCTGTCGGCAGCTCGCTGCTGGACACCAGCAGCAGGTGCGCTGGCGGGTTGGCATCGCGCGGTATGCGTATCAGCTGCGTGCTGCGAAACTCCATCAGGCGCCAGCCGTCGATGTTGCGAAAGCGCTTGGGCAGTGCCAACGGCTCGCCGTGCTGAAGTTGTGCAAGTATGCGGCCGTCCCCACCGTAGACGGCGGCGGCGCGCAGTGGCGTGTAGCTGTCCAGCTCCTTGAGCAGGGCGTTGGCGGTTTCCGGGGTGTCGCCTGCACGGGCCGACAGCTGCGGGTTGGCTATCAGCCGGCCGATGGTCTGCAGGGCCTGGGGCGCCATGCTTTCCTGGGTGATCCAGTAGGCGGCGCTGATGAAGGTCAGGTTGGCCACCAGCAAGATGGTCACCAGCAGCACCAGCAGGGCCGCCAGCAGCTTTTGCCCGACCGGCAGGTTTTCCAGGCGTTGGCGCAGGGTCATGGGCAAGGCAATGTCCGTATCCGGTTGAAAGGGCCAGCGTCAGGCACTGGGCAAGCCACGTGCCTGCAGGTTATCGACCAGGCGCCGGTGCAGGTGTTCCAGTTCCGGCAACGGCAGGCCATGACGCTCGCCGACGCGGCACACATGGCCGAGCAGGTAATGGACCTCGGTACGCCTGCCAGCGCGCACATCCTGGTACATGGAAGAGTAGTTGGCGGCGGTGGCGAGGATTACCCGTTGTACTTCTTCGTCCAGATCTTCGGCAGCCTGGGGTTGGCCACAGCGACGCAGCAGTTCGCCCAGTTCGTCGCACAGGGCGGTCACTTCAGCCAGGTGCTCGAGCAGGCCGCCATTGCGACAGTCGTGCAGCACGGTCAGCGGGTTGATCGCGCAATTGAGCGCCAGTTTGCGCCACAGGCGGGTGAGGATATCCACGGTCCATTCGGCCGGGATGCCGGCATCGTGCAGGTCATCGAACCATGCCGGGATCCCGGGCTTGAGTGGGTCACCCAGCCAATTGAAGCCGTGACCGGCAAAGCGCACCTGCCAGTCATCCTCGCGAAAAGCCCCTTCGGTGCTGGAGGCGAAGATGCAACGGGCATGGGGCACCTGGTCAGCGACTTCGTCCTGGCTGCCAAGGCCATTTTGCAGCAGCACCAGCTCTGCGCCCTCGGCCAGCCGCGGCGCCAGGCGCTTGATGGCCGGCGCGGCGTCATAGGCCTTGCAGGCTACCAGCAGGCGGTGGATCGGGCCGTGGGCGTCGGCTGTTTCGGCAGGGATCGCGTAGTGCCTGGACGTGTCCTGTTCGACCAGCGTCAGGCCGCCCACCCGTTGATAGGCCTGCAGCCGCTGCTCGTCGCGCAGGATCAGACGTACCGCCTTGCCAGCGCGCGCCAGGCGGCAAGCCCAGAGGCTGCCCAGGCTACCCGCGCCGAGAATATGCCAGGTGCTGCTCATATGCGTTTCGCAACCCGTTATAATGAGCCCGCATTTTAACCGTCTAACTCAGCGTGCTCCATCTTCAGGCCGAGCGCGCTTTTATTTTTGGAGAATACCCATGCCTTCGTTCGACGTGGTATCGGAACTGGACAAGCACGAAGTGCAGAACGCTGTAGACAACGCCGTCAAGGAACTCGATCGCCGTTATGACCTCAAGGGCAAGGGCAGCTTCGAGTTCAAGGACAAGGATCAGACCGTGCTGCTGACCGCCGAGGCCGAGTTCCAGCTTGAAGCGATGCTCGAGATCCTGCGCGGTGCCCTGGTCAAGCGCAAGATCGACGTCAAATGCCTGGAAGCCAAGGATGCCTACGCTTCCGGCAAAGAAATGAAACAGGAAGCCAAGTTCCGCGAAGGCATCGACAAAGAGCTGGCCAAGAAGATCGTTGCGCACATCAAGGATGCCAAGCTCAAGGTTCAGGCTGCCATCCAGGGTGAACAGGTACGTGTCACCGGCAAGAAGCGCGACGACCTGCAAGAGGCGATCGCCGCCCTGCGCGCCAAGGAATTCGACATGCCGCTGCAGTTCAACAACTTCCGCGATTGATCCGGGCGTTGTCAGGAACCTCGATGGCGCAATGATGTCCATGGGGGCCATGGCCGCGCAAATGCTGCGGCCAGTTTTACCGTGTACATGCCGTTCGGCATCAGGAGATGAACATGGATTTGAACGCTGAAGTCGATCAGCTGGTCCGCCAATCGCAGACCTGGGTCCCTTTGATCATGGAATACGGCAGCCGTGTGTGCCTGGCGTTGCTGACCCTGGCCATCGGCTGGTGGATCATCAACAAGGTCAGCGCACGCCTGGGCAAGCTGGTCGGCCTGCGTAATGCCGACCTGGCGTTGCAGGGGTTCATCAGCACCCTGGCCAATATCATCCTGAAGATCCTGCTGCTCGTCAGCGTGGCGTCGATGATCGGCATCGAGACCACCTCCTTCGTTGCCGCTATCGGTGCTGCTGGCCTGGCCATTGGCCTGGCGTTGCAGGGCAGCCTGGCGAACTTCGCCGGTGGCGTGCTGATTTTGATGTTCCGCCCGTTCCGCATAGGCGACTGGATTGAAGCGCAGGGTGTCAGCGGCACCGTGGACAGCATCCAGATTTTCCATACCGTGCTGCGCACCGGTGACAACAAGACGGTGATCATGCCCAACGGCAGCCTGTCCAACGGCATCATCACCAACACCAACCGTCAGCCGACCCGTAAGGTGGTGTTCGACGTGGGCGTGGATTACGAAGCCGACCTGCAGAAGGCGCGTAATGTGCTGCTGGAGCTTGCGCAGGACCCGCGCGTGCTGGCAGACCCGGCACCGCAGGCGGTGATTTCGACGCTGGGCGACAGCTCGATTACCGTGTCGCTGCGCATCTGGACCAAGACGTCCGACTATTGGGATGTCATGTTCATGCTCAATGAGCATGCCCGTGACCGGCTCAAGGCAGAGGGCATCGATATTCCGTTCCCGCAGCGGGTGATTCGCGTGGTGCAGGAAACGGCTACTCAATAACACCGCATTGTAACTGGGGCCGCTGTGCGCCCCTTTGCGGGCAAGCCCGCTTCCACAGGGATAACACCGTACTTGTGGGGGCGGGCTTGCGCGCGAAGGGGCGCACAGCGGCCCCAGCTTTTTCCGGCCCCATTACACTTGTTCACAGCCAAGCCCTGATATTTCTGGCATATAGCCTGACCCCACCTGCCTTTACCCGAAACCTGCCATGAAACCACTGCTGTACATCACCCCCCTTCGAGCGCTGCTGTTCGGCCTCACCCTGGCCCTGTTCGAGCTGCTCACCTACCTGGCCAGCGACGCCGTCATGCCGGCCATGCCCGTGGTAGTAGGCGACCTGAACGCCAGCCCCGAATACATCCCCCACGCCCTGAACCTGTACCTGCTCGGTGGCGTGGTCCTGCAGTGGCTGATCGGCCCACTGGCCGATCGCTATGGCCGCCGCCCACTGCTGTTGGGCGGTTGTGTGTTCTTCGGCGTGGCGTGCCTGGCGACCTTCTGGGTGAACGACATCGGCATGTTCAACCTGCTGCGCCTGTTGCAGGGCATCGGCCTGGGCTTTGTGGTCACGGTCAGCTACCCGGCCCTGAACGAGGCCTTCAGCGAAGCCGACGCGGTGCGCATGATGGCCCTGTTGGCCAACATTGCCCTGCTGTCGCCGCTGCTTGGCCCACTGGTGGGTACCTTGCTGCTGCAATGGCTGGACTGGCGCTGGCTGTTCGTGGCGTTCGCCATCGGCGCGGTGCTGGCCTGGGTGCTGTTGTACCGGTTGATGCCAGAAACCCTGGGCGTGGAGCGCCGCGACGGTTCGAAGCTGCCGTTTACGCCGATCCACTTGCTGCCACTGTTGTCCGGCTACGGTCAATTGCTGGCCAACCGACGCTTTGTCGCCGGTAGCGCGGCCCTTGGCCTGGTCGGTCTGCCCTTGATTGGCTGGATTGGCCTGTCGCCGGTGCTGCTCATCCATGATGAAGGGCTGAGCACGATGGAATATGCGCTGTGGCAGCTGCCGGTGTTTGGTGGGCTGATCCTCGGCAATCTGATCATCAACCGCATTGCCGACCGTTACCCGCTGCCGGCGCTGGTACGTGGCGCACTCTGGCCCTACCTGGCCGGCCTGTCGCTGATGGTGCTGGCGACCTGGTTCTGGCCGAGCGTGACCAGCGTGGTTGCCGGCATGTCGCTGTATGCCTTGGGGCTGGGCGTTGCCAACGCCGTGCTGTACCGCATGACGCTGTTCTCCAGCGAGCAAAGCAAGGGGTTGGTCTCGGCCATGCTGGGGATGATCACCATTGCCTTGCTGGGCCTGGGAGGGGCGCTGCTAGCGATGATCGGGGCGGGGGCCAGTTTGTTGCACTTCGCTTTGGCAGCCAGTGTGGCGGGTGCG
This sequence comes from Pseudomonas putida, assembly GCF_025905425.1. Lineage (NCBI taxonomy): Bacteria > Pseudomonadati > Pseudomonadota > Gammaproteobacteria > Pseudomonadales > Pseudomonadaceae > Pseudomonas > Pseudomonas putida. The sequence goes on from NZ_CP109603.1 coordinate 202,965, forward strand.
CTGGCGCTGTGGCCGCTGTGGTTTGTGGTAGGCGGCCGGTCTGGCGAAGGGGCTGTGGCTCAGTAGCTTTCATTGGCCCTGTCGCCGGCATGCCGGCGACAGGGCCAATACAGGCACCGTAATACCCTCAGGGCCGCTCGGCCGCTGGGTTCTCTTCGGGCACCGGCTTGCCGCGCCCGGCTTCCTGACGCCACTGCAGGGCGATCAGGATCAGCGTCGGCACACCCAGCAGGGCAGTGATCAGGAAGAAGTCGTGGTAACCGAACTTCTCCACCATGACCCCCGAGTAACCCCCGATCAGCCGTGGCAGCAGCAACATGATCGAGCTGAGCAGTGCGTACTGGGTGGCAGAGAACTTCAGGTTGGTCAGGCTCGACAGGTAGGCGACGAACGCCGAGGTGGCCATGCCGGAGCTGAAGTTGTCCAGCGAGATGGTGACCACCAGCATGTCCAGGTTCGGGCCCATGTCGGCCAGCATCAGGAACAGGATGTTGGTGGCCGCCGATGCCGCGCCGCCGATGAACAGGATCGGCATGATGCCGAAGCGCACGATCAGCAGGCCACCGGCCCCGGCGCCGACCAAGGTCATGATCAGGCCGAAGATCTTGCTGACGCTGGCAATCTGGTCCTTGGTGAAGCCCATGTCGATATAGAACACGTTGGCCATCACCCCCATGACCGTGTCCGACATACGATAGGTGGCGATCAGCCCGAGCAGCAGCAGGGCTTGCCAGCGGTAGCGGGCAATGAAGTCGTTGACCGGGGTCAGCACCGGCGCAAGGCCGCGGCGGCCCATGGTCGACAGGCAGGCCCAGGTCAGCAGCACGTACAGAATCAGGCGCAGGAAGGCGCGGTCTTCCAGCAGCAGGTCGAGTGGCGTCGCGTCGCCGAAGATCACGCTGGCCCAGTCGGTATTGAACAGCTGGGTGAAGCTGGCAGGTACCGACACCAACAGCACGATCAGCACGAACACCGACGCCAGCTGGTGCACCAGGCCATAGCGCGCCGCCGACAGCTGGGTACGCAGCGGTACCGAAGGTTCACGCATGACCAGGGTGGTGAAGAGCGCGGGCAGCATCAACAGGGCAAACATGATGTACGTGCCGGCCCAGGCCTTGTGCAGGTAGCTGAAACCGGTGGAGCCGAACCATTCGGCGAAGAACAGCGCGCCTGCAGTGGCAAGCAGCGCCGCCACCCGGTAGCCGGCCATGTAGCTGGCGGCGAGTGCGGCCTGACGCTGGTCGTCGGCAATTTCGAGGCGATAGGCATCGACGGCGATGTCCTGGGTCGCCGAGGCAAATGCCACGAGAACGGCCAAGGCAATCAGCCATGACAGGTGTTGCTGTGGGTCACACAGGCTCATGCCGACCAGGCCGATCACCACCAGCGCCTGCGACAGCAGCAGCCACGAACGGCGGCGGCCCAGGCCGCCAAGCAATGGCAGGCGCCATTGGTCGAGCAATGGCGACCAGACCCATTTGAAGGCATAGGCCAGGCCGATCAGGCTCGCGTAACCAATGGTCTCGCGGGCCACGCCTGCTTCACGCAGCCATACCGAAAGGGTCGAGAACACCAGCATGTAGGGCAGGCCGGCGGCGAAGCCGAGCAGCAGAAGTACCAGGGTTGACGGGCTGGCATAGGCAGCGAGCGCAGCGCGCCAGGTTTTACGGGGCATGGGCCAACATCTGCCTCAAGTTTTCGAAAACAAAGCGCGCACTCTAACCGCTGTGCTCCATCGGGCGCCAGCCATGGCGCGTCATATCCACACGATTATTGGTCACATTAACGCCTTCTGCGCGCAACCGCGCCCGTTGTTCGTCGCCTGACGGGGTGCCCAATGCCAGGCTCAGGCGCCCGCCAGCAGCCAGTACGCGGTGCCAGGGCAGGCGGGTGTCTGCGGGAAGCTGGCCGAGGGTGCGGCCAACCCAGCGTGCCGCGCGGCCAAGGCCGGCCAGCTCGGCGAGCTGGCCGTAGCTGACCACCTTGCCTTCGGGCACTTGCCCGAGCACCGAATACAGCGCCGTTCGTCGGGCTTCTGCGGTTTCCTGGGCGTGCTCGTATGCCTCTGACATCAGTGCCCCCGTGCCCTGTGGATGAAACCGGACCAGCGGAAGGGGTAAATGAGAGTTGAACTCAACGGCATGCGCTCGGTCTTTCCTTGCTCTGGTTGTCGGTATCTGGATAATGCCCGGCTTTTTTCGTCGAATCGAACCCATAGTCCGCTTATGTATTCTAGATCGTTGTTGTGCCTGCTAGCTGCTTCCCTGTGCGCCGCGCCCGCGTTTGCCGACACCGTGTGGATGAAAAACGGTGACCGCCTCAGTGGCAAGATCAAAGTCTTCGACGGCGGCAAACTGCTGCTGGAGACCCCTTATGGCGGGTCTATCGCGCTGGACTGGAAAGAAGTCCAAACCCTGGAAAGCGACCAGGAAATGCTGGTCAAGCAGGACGCCTACAGCGGCGAGCGGGCCAAGTCGCTGAAGGCCGCCGAAGCCGGCAAGGTCACCCTGGCCAATGGCGAGGCGCCCAAGACCGTCGACCTGGCCAGCATCGAGCAGATCATGAAGCCCAAGCCTGTGGTTGAGGACCTGGTCTGGAAAGGCAATGTCGATGTCGCCCTGGACTACAAGCGTGCCGAGAATGACACCGACGACTACGACGTCAGCTTCAAGACCACCGCCCGTCACGGCCGCTGGCGGCACAACGCCGAGGGCGAATACAACCGCGAGACCAAGGACGACGTCACCACCACCGACAACTGGAGCGCCGAGTACGCGCTGGACCGCTTCATCACCGAGAAATGGTTCTGGCAGGGGCGCATGGAGTACAAGCGCGACCGCATCGAAGACCTGGCACGCCAGCGTACTGTGGGTACCGGCCCGGGCTACCAGTTCTGGGACGACGAACTGGGCGCGTTCTCGCTGGGTTCGCTGGTCAACCGTACCGACTTCGAATACCAGGATGGCGCCAAGGACAACTTCTATTCCGCAGCGGTCAAGTGGGACTACACCCGCTACCTGATCGGCAAGAACGTGCAGTTGTTCACCAATGGCGAACTCGCCAAGCCGCTGGGCAACGTGGCCGACTACTCGCTGGATGCCGAGGTTGGCCTGCGCTACAAAGTCACTGAATGGGCCTCGCTCAACCTCAAGGCGGAGAAGGACATCATCAGCGGCACACGTGACAGTGACCTGGACAAGACCCGCTATACCGCAGGCTTTGGCGTGACCTGGTAACGTAGGCGCAAGGGTGAAGCCACCGGTGGCAGCGGCGGGTGATTATGCTTATCTTGTCACCCATTCAGTCCGCTGCCAGGAGCGCCTTTCGTGAGTACCAAAGCCATCCGCCCCGCCCGGGAACTGCTGCTCAAGGAATACCGCGGCGTGCTCTCGACCCATTCCAAGTCCATGCCCGGTTTCCCGTTTGGCTCGGTCGTGCCGTATTGCCTGGATGCGCAGGGCAACCCTCTGATCCTCATCAGCCGCATCGCCCAACACACCCACAACCTGCAAAAAGACCCTAAGTGCTCGCTGCTGGTCGGTGAACGCGAAGCAGAGGATGTGCAGGCGGTCGGCCGCCTCACGGTGATGGCCGAAGCGCACAAGGTGGTGGATGACGCCGCCATCGAAGCTGCGGCCGAGCGCTACTACCGGTACTTCCCCGACGCTGCCGACTACCACAAAGCCCACGACTTCGACTTCTGGGTGCTGCAGCCGGTGCGCCACCGCTACATCGGCGGCTTTGGCGCCATCCACTGGCTTGACCATGTGACCTTGGCCAACCCGTTCGCGGGCAAGGCCGAGGCCAGCATGATCGAGCACATGAACAGCGATCACGCCAATGCCATCGCCCACTACGTCGAACTGACCGACCTGCCAGGCACTGTGCCTGCGCAAATGGTCGGTATCGACAGCGAAGGCATGCACTTGCGCATTGGTCAGGCGGTGCATTGGCTGCCATTCCCGAGCCCGTGCAATACGCCGACACAAGTACGCGAAGCCCTGGTATTGCTGGCGCGTGCCGACCAGTGGCCGGTTGCTGCTGAAGTCGAGGGTTGAAATTGGGAGCACGCGCATCCATCTGAGGTCTTATTGGAAGGTTCTCTTCCGTCGAGGAATCTTTGATGCGTGCTTTTCTACTGTTGTTTCTGCTTTTTCCTGTGCTGGAGCTGTTTGTCTTCGTCAAGGTCAGTGCGGCCATCGGGTTTTTCCCGGCGCTGCTGCTGATTATCGCTGGCTCCGCTCTGGGTGTGCTGGTAATGCGGGTGGCCGGGCTGGCCACCGCACTGCGTGCCCGTGAAAGCCTGCAGCGCGGCGAACTGCCCGCTGAGGACATGTTCCAGGGGATGATGCTGGCGGTGGGTGGCGGCTTGCTGCTGTTGCCGGGTTTCATCAGCGATGTGCTGGGCCTGATCTGCCTGTTGCCGTTCACCCGTCACCTGGCCGCGCGCAAGATGCGCCAGCGTGCCGAGGAGCAGGCCATGCGCCAGCGGGCGTTTCAGGACGATCCGTTTCAGGCGCAGCCACCTCGTGATGCCGGCCACCGGCCAAATGTGATCGAGGGCGAGTACGAACGTCGCGACAAGTAACAATCCGGGGCCGCTTTGCGGCCCCGGCTCTATCTCAGGTTCATCCGCTAATGAAAAAATTTCCGTATCAAGCCTTGTAATTGCATATGGCGGCCTCATGTATGGGTCACCGCAAGGTTTCTGGTGGCGACACCAGACATAACTCAGGTGGTTCGCCCCGCGCGGGCCACCCCCGGCAACGCCGGACCGCATCAACCCGCCGGTGTCGATACCGGCCGATGAAAACCACAATTTGGGAGAGATCGACAATGAAGCTTCGTCCTCTGCATGACCGCGTAGTCATCCGTCGCAGCGAAGAAGAATCGAAAACCGCTGGCGGTATCGTCCTGCCGGGTTCGGCCGCTGAAAAACCAAACCGCGGCGAAGTTGTCGCCGTCGGCACCGGTCGCATCCTGGAAAATGGCGAAGTACGCGCGCTGGCCGTGAAAGTGGGTGACAAAGTGGTTTTCGGCCCTTACTCGGGCAGCAACACCGTGAAAGTCGACGGCGAAGACCTGCTGGTAATGGCCGAGAACGAGATTCTCGCCGTTATCGAAGGCTGATTTCCCCGATTTCCCGTTATTCCAAAGAATTTCAAGGATTAAACGATCATGGCTGCTAAAGACGTAAAATTCGGCGATTCCGCCCGTAAAAAAATGCTGGTTGGCGTCAACGTTCTGGCTGACGCGGTAAAAGCGACCCTGGGCCCGAAAGGCCGCAACGTGGTCCTGGCCAAGAGCTTCGGCGCACCGACCATCACCAAGGACGGCGTTTCCGTTGCCAAAGAAATCGAGCTGAAAGACGCCTTCGAAAACATGGGCGCCCAGCTGGTCAAGGAAGTCGCTTCCAAGGCCAACGATGCAGCCGGTGACGGCACCACCACCGCTACCGTTCTGGCTCAAGCCATCGTCAACGAAGGCCTGAAAGCCGTCGCTGCCGGCATGAACCCAATGGACCTCAAGCGCGGTATCGACAAGGCCACCGCCGCTGTCGTTGCCGAGCTGAAAAACCTGTCCAAGCCATGCTCGGACTCGAAAGCCATTGCCCAGGTTGGCACCATCTCTGCCAACTCCGACACTTCCATCGGTGAAATCATCGCCGAAGCCATGGAAAAAGTCGGTAAAGAAGGCGTGATCACCGTTGAAGAAGGCTCGGGCCTGGAAAACGAACTGTCTGTCGTTGAAGGCATGCAGTTCGACCGTGGTTACCTGTCGCCTTACTTCGTCAACAAGCCGGACACCATGGTTGCCGAGCTGGATGGCCCGCTGCTGCTGCTGGTCGACAAGAAGATCTCCAACATCCGCGAACTGCTGCCAGTACTGGAAGCTGTTGCCAAGTCCGGCCGCCCACTGCTGATCGTTGCAGAAGACGTCGAAGGCGAAGCGCTGGCTACCCTGGTAGTCAACAACATGCGCGGTATCGTCAAAGTTGCTGCGGTCAAGGCACCAGGCTTCGGCGACCGCCGCAAGGCCATGCTGCAGGACATCGCTGTCCTGACCGGCGGCCAGGTCATCTCCGAAGAAATCGGCCTGTCCCTGGAAACCGCTACCCTGGAGCACCTGGGTAACGCCAAGCGCGTCATCCTGTCCAAGGAAAACACCACCATCATCGACGGTGCTGGCGTTGAAGACGACATCCAGGCACGCGTCAAGCAGATCCGTGCCCAGATCGAAGAGACTTCCTCGGACTACGACCGTGAGAAGCTGCAAGAGCGTCTGGCCAAACTGGCTGGCGGTGTTGCCGTGATCAAGGTCGGTGCTGGCACCGAAGTCGAAATGAAAGAGAAAAAAGCCCGCGTTGAAGACGCCCTGCACGCTACCCGTGCAGCCGTTGAAGAAGGCGTGGTGCCTGGCGGTGGTGTTGCCCTGGTGCGTGCTCTGAACGCTATCGTTGACCTCAAAGGCGACAACGAAGACCAGAACGTCGGTATCGCGCTGCTGCGTCGCGCCGTTGAATCGCCGCTGCGTCAGATCACTGCCAACGCCGGCGACGAGCCAAGCGTTGTGGCCGACAAGGTCAAGCAGGGTTCGGGCAACTTCGGTTACAACGCTGCTACCGGTGAGTACGGCGACATGATCGAGATGGGCATCCTGGACCCAGCCAAGGTCACCCGTTCGGCCCTGCAAGCTGCTGCTTCGATTGGCGGTCTGATGATCACCACCGAAGCCATGATTGCTGATGCCCCGAGCGATGCTCCAGCTGGCGGCGGCATGCCAGACATGGGCGGCATGGGTGGCATGGGCGGCATGATGTAAGCCAGCCTTACCCCCTGCACCATCAAAAAGCCCCGGTTCGTGAGAACCGGGGCTTTTTTTGTGCTTCGGTGCCGATCATTGGGGCCGCAAAGCGGCCCCTCGCTCAGGCAACACTGCCCTCAACGGCCGGCGCTCCAACCCGCCCTCGCCGATACAGAACCAGATAATACGATCCCAACCCGATCAACCAGCAGAACACCGCCGTCCACACGTTGTGCGACAAGAAGTGCGCGCCCTGCATCATCCGCCCGGCCGACAGCACCGAACCGGCTATCACCGCCACCACCAGCGCCACCCTGGCCAGCCGCGGGCGCCGGTCGCGCAGTGCGAAGAACAAGGCGAACAGGCAGAAACCGGTCGCGGCATGCCCCCCCGGCCAGCACAGGCCAGGCTTGTCGGTGGCAGGGCGTGCCTCCAGCAGTTTGCTGTAGGTTTCCTTGCCACCGAACTGGCTCAGGCTCCAGGGGCACTGCACCTGAGTGACCTTTTTCAGCGGTGTGACGAATGCCGTGGACACACTCAGCGCCAGCACCAGGCAGCCCAGTTCTCGGCGCCAGCCGAACAAGCGCGCCCAGAAGAAGCTCAGGGCAAATGTCAGCAGTGCCAACAGCCCCAACAGGATCACCACCTGCTTGACCCCGTCATGCAGTACGTTCTCCAGCAAGTAGCTGTGACGCCCGATGAATTGCCCGGCGGCCGGGTCGAAGAACAGGTTGGCCACGTCCATGTCGACCGATGTCAGCTCTAACAGGATCAAGGCCACTGCCGTCACCAGCGGGATGCCCAGGTACAGCCAGAGATTGATCGGCCGAGGGCGGGTACGTGCGTGCATGGCGACTCCAGGGGAAAAAAGATCGGGCATTATCGAGTGGCCGCTATCCTGTGTCCGTGAAGGATCAGTGAAAAAACTGTCAACTCCGGCGAATTTCGCCTGGGGGTGGCACAGTGCAGGCATTGGCCTTAAGCTGCGCCTGCCGCGCACCACAGCGAAGCGCCGCACAAGGAGACCCCGATGCGCATTCTATTGGTTGAAGACAACCGCGATATCCTTGCCAACCTGGCCGATTACCTGGGCATGAAAGGCTACACCGTCGATTGCGCCCAGGACGGCCTGTCGGGCTTGCACCTGGCCGCCACCGAGCATTACGACCTGATCGTGCTCGACATCATGTTGCCCGGCATCGATGGCTATACCTTGTGCAAACGCCTGCGCGAAGACGCTCGGCGTGACACTCCGGTGATCATGCTGACCGCTCGCGATCAACTGGACGACCGCCTGCAAGGCTTCCGCTCCGGGGCCGACGATTACCTGCTCAAGCCTTTTGCACTGTCAGAGCTGGCCGCCCGTATCGAAGCGGTGCTGCGCCGCGCCCAGGGCGGTGGCCGTCGCACCTTGCAGGTCGCCGACCTGAGCTACGACCTCGATACCCTGGAGGTCACGCGTCAGGGGCGCCTGCTCAAGCTCAACCCGGTCGGCCTCAAGCTGCTTGCCGTGCTGATGCAGAAAAGCCCGCACGTACTGCGTCGCGAGGTACTGGAAGAGGCCCTGTGGGGCGACGACTGCCCTGACAGCGACAGCCTGCGCAGCCATGTGCACCAGCTGCGCCAGGTGATCGACAAACCGTTCGAAAAACCGCTGCTGCATACCGTCCATGGCGTCGGCTATCGCCTCGCCGAGGGCCGCGATGGAGTTTAAGCAAAGCCTTGCCCAGCGCATCATCATCGCCTTTGCGTTGATGAGCGCGCTGGTCGCCGGCGCCTTCGCCTTCGGCATTGTCGCCACCGTGCACCTGGTTGAAGAGCGGCTGATTTCCACGGTGCTGGGCGGCGATCTGCAACGCCTGCTGCGCATGGACAGCGTGAGCGACTGGAGCCATCGGCCGCGCCCTGACCAGCTGTTCTACTTCAGTGGTGGGCGTGACGATTTCGAGTTGCCCAAAGACTTGCGCCATCTCAACAGCGGTTTCCATGAAGTGTTTCGCGACCAGCTGTCGTACCACGCGATGGTCGAGATCGTTGACGGTCGCCGTTACGTGCTGCTGCAGGACCAGAGCGATTTCGAAGAGCGCGAGCGCGTGCTGTTCGCGGTTGTCGTCGTGGGCTTTGTGCTCAGCCTGGTACTGGCCGTCATCCTTGGCTGGCTGGTGGCGCGCAGGGTGATGGCACCGGTGATCCGCCTGGCGCGTCAGGTACGCCATCGCGACCAGTTGCTCGGCCTGGCACCGCCGTTGGCACCCGATTACGCGGCGGACGAAGTGGGCCAGTTGGCGGTAGCCTTCGACGATACCCTGGGCCGCCTGCGCGATGCCTTGACCCGTGAGCGGTTGTTCACCAGCGACGTCAGCCACGAACTGCGCACCCCGTTGATGGTGCTGGCCACCTCGTGCGAGCTGCTGATGGAAAACCAGACCCTGGACCCGCGTGCGCGTAGCCAGGTCGAGCGTGTTGCTCGGGCTACTGAAGAAATGCGCGAGCTGGTCAAGACCTTCCTGATGCTCGCCCGTGCCCAGCGCGACGAGGGTGCGGTGGCCTCGCAGGCGACCTTGCGCGAGGTTGCCGACGAACTCACCGGCGTCTGGCGCGATACCATCGAGCAGAAGGGGCTGACCCTTTATTTCGATGGGCGCGTCAGTGCAAGCCCGGTGCTGTACAACGCCACCTTCCTGCAATCGGTGATGGGCAACCTGCTGCGCAATGCCGCGCACTACACCGACAGCGGTTACATTCGCCTGAGCCTTGAAGCGAATGGGTTCAGTGTTGAGGACAGTGGTGTGGGCATCCCCGAGGAGCAGCGCGAGGCGATGTTCAAACCGTTCGTGCGCGGTGACGAACGGCGCGGCGAAGGGCTGGGCCTGGGGCTGTCGCTGGTGCAGCGTATCTGTGACGATCAGGGGTGGCGTGTCACCCTGACATCGACCTTGCCGCACGGCTGCCGCTTCCAGGTGGACCTCAGCAAAAGTGTGGAGAAGGCTGACCCTTCGGCGCTTGTCGAGTAATGATTTGTAATACCTATCGAAAGAGCTAACACTTTTTTCACATTGGCATGACCTGATTCCAACGCTTGGTTACCTAAGGTGAGCGCACTGGAGTCAGGAGATGCCCAATGCGTAGCCCCATCAAGCTTGAATTTTCCGAGAAATACGACAAAGACCACGCGCGTGAGTATTTTCTCAAGCATCAGGATGGCCTGGCCCGACGCCTTTCCCATAAACGTGACGAGCAGCTGGCACGTCGCGCACTGGCCTTGGCCGGTGAGCCCGGCCTGGTGCTGGACCTGCCTTGCGGTGCCGGTCGCTTCTGGCCGCTGCTGGCGGAAAAACCCAATCGGGTGATCATCGGTGCCGACAACTCCGAGGCGATGATCGAGACAGCCTGTGCCGCGCAACCGCCAGAGGTGGTTGCACGGGTACGTCCCTTGCAGACGTCTGCGTTCGACATCGATTTGCCGGACAACTCGGTAGACAGCATTTTCTGCATGCGATTGTTTCACCACATTGGCGAAGCCGCCCACAGAAAGACTATTCTTTCGGAATTTCAACGAGTTAGCCGTGATAGTGTGATCCTGTCGTTGTGGGTGGATGGCAACTTCAAAGCCTGGCGACGGAAAAAGCTCGAGCAGCGCCGTAGCGCCAAGTCTGAACAGGACAATTACCAGAACCGTTTCGTGTTACCAGCAGACACGGTCGAAGAAGAATTCAAGGCAGCCGGTTTCAGAATTCAGGAACGCTTGGACTTCCTGCCGTTCTATGCCATGTGGCGAGTCTATGTATTGCGCAAGGGGTAGTGTTTGATGGCTGTAGCCCAGAATGGGGAGTCGCGGTTCGATTTTTACTGGCGCCAGCAGGGTGAATGGGTTGAGGAACCCAACCAGCGGCGTGGCGGCGAGAGTGGCGTGCAGCGCCTCAATGACGCCAGCGGCAAGCTGTTGTATGCCAAGCGCCAGGTCGGGCACATCTACCGCAGCCTGCTCCACCCCTTTGGCCGGCCGACCGTATTGCGTGAACTCGATGCGCTCAACAGCTTCGAGCAATTGGGTGTGCGTGTACCGCGCATCGTCTTTTGTGGTGCCGAGCGCGATGCCGACCATCAATGGCGGGCGCTGCTGGTCAGCGAAGCGCTGGATGGCTTTGTCGAACTCGACACCTGGCATGCCGAAGGTGCCCGCGAGCGTTATCCACAGGTGGTGCATGAGCGCATGCTCAAGGACCTGGCCGATAACCTGGCGCGCATGCACTTGGGGCATTGGCAGCACGGTTGCCTGTATGGCAAGCATGTCTTCATCAAGGTCATCGGCGAGGGCGAACAGGCCCGGGTCGAAGTCGCCCTGCTGGACCTGGAGAAGTGTCGGCGGCGCATCAGTTGCCAGCGAGCGGCAGGTAACGACCTGCGTCAGTTGCGCCGCCACTCGTCGTTCAATGACGCGGAGTGGCAGACATTGCTCTACTTTTACCAGATGGCGTTTGGCAGCGTTGTCAAAGGGTTAGGGCAATGAAACTAGAAATCGCTCGAGCTTTGTTCCTGGTGGCCGGGTTGGCCGTGACCACCGTGGCGGTGGCTGCCTGGGAAGAGCCGAAGCCGATGGTGTTCAGCAAGGCTGAGTTGGCGGACCAGTGCGCATTGCCACGGGTGGCAAAGCAGCAAGAACAGGCCAAGCCGGATCAGGACCTGTTGCTGTTCCTGTTCGGCATGCGTCAGGGGTTGCGGCCGTTCGGCTGAGCCCTGATTGAGTGGAAAAGCCAGAGGCCCTGCATGGCGGGGCCTCTGGCTTTCTTGTATGGCTGGTTCAGGCAGTCGACGTTTCCCTGGCCACCGTCTTGTGCGCCAGCAAGGTGTAGATACAAGGCAGTACGAACAAGGTAAACAGCGTCCCGATCGACATCCCGGTCGCAATCACCGTACCGATATCGAACCGGCTCACCGCGCCTGCGCCGGTCGCCAGGATCAACGGCACCATGCCAAACACCATCGCCGCCGTGGTCATCAGCACCGGCCGCAGGCGAATGGCGGCTGCTTGCTCGATCGCCTCACGCACATTCAGGCCTTTCTCTTCGCGCAACTGGTTGGCGAACTCGACGATCAGAATGCCGTGCTTGCTGATCAGCCCGATCAGTGTCACCAGCCCCACCTGGGTATAGATGTTCATGCTGGAGATACCCAGAAACAGCGGCAACAGCGCACCGCAGATCGACAGCGGCACCGTCACCAGAATCACCAGTGGGTCGCGGAAGCTCTCGAATTGCGCTGCCAGCACCAGGAAGATGATCGCCAGCGCCAGGCCGAAGGTCACCCACAGCGCGCTGCCTTCCTGGACGTACTGGCGTGCCACGCCGGCATAATCGAAGGCGAAGCCTTCCGGGGCCTCTTCACGGGCGATGTCCTGCACGGTCTGCAAGGCCTCGCCAAGGCTGACCATGGGCACGCCCTGGATGATCGCCGCGTTCAACTGCTGGAACTGGTTGAGCTGGCGCGGACGGGCGCGGTCGCTGAGGGTGATCAGGGTGGACAGCGGCAACAGTTGGCCCTGGTCGTTCTTCACGTAGTAGTTGTTGAGCCAGCCGGGGTTGTCGCGGTAAGGCCGCTCGACCTGGGCAATCACCTTGTAGCTGCGGCCCTCCAGGGTGAAACGGTTGATTTCCCCCTCGCCCAGCAAGGTCGCCAGGGTGCCGCCCAGGGCGTCCATCGAGACCCCCATCTGCGCCGCTTTGGCCCGGTCGATATCGACCACCACCTCAGGTTTGTCGAAAGCCAGGTCGATGTCGAGGAAGGCGAACTTGCCCGATTCCTGGGCGCGTGCCTTGATACGTTGGGCCACGTCCAGCAACGCCGGATAATCCCCTGCGGTATTGATCACGAACTGGAACGGCAGGCCCTCGCCGGTGCCGGGCAACGACGGCAGGTTGAAACCGAAGATCTGCAGGCCGCCGATTTCTTCGAGCTTGGCCTGCACCAGCGGGAGCAGTTCCATCTGCGTACGCTCGCGTGCGTTCCAGGGCTTGAGCAAGAAGCCGCCGATGCCGCTCTGCACACCGTTGAAACCGTTGATCTGAAACGACGAGTAGTACTCGGGGAAGGTTTTGAACAGGGGGGTGAACTGGTCGGTGTAGGCATTGAGGTAGTCGAGGTTGGCTGTTTGCGGCGAGCTGCTCATCATGAAGATCACCCCTTGGTCCTCGTTGGGCGCCAGCTCGTTCTGGGTGAACTTGAGCAGCACCGGGATCAGGCACAGGATGATCACCGCGAACACCAGCACCACTGGCCGGCTTTCCAGGGTGGCGTGTAGCAGGCGCTGGTAGCGCACCTTGAGGCCCTCGAACAGCACGTCGAGGCGATGGGCAAGGCCCGTGGGGTTCTGTTCCTGGCGCAGCAGCAGCGCGCACATCATCGGTGAAAGGGTCAGGGCGACGATGCCAGAGATGATCACCGCACCGGCCAGGGTCAGCGCGAACTCCTTGAACAGCGCACCTGTGAGCCCGGTAAGGAAGCCGATAGGGGCGTACACGGCAGCCAGGGTGATGGTCATCGACACCACCGGCATGGCGATTTCCCGGGCACCTTCCAGCGCCGCATCGAAAGGCGTCTTGCCTTCCTCCATGTGCCGGTGGATGTTCTCCACCACGACGATGGCGTCGTCCACCACCAGGCCGATGGCCAGCACCATCGCCAGCAGGGTCAGCAAGTTCAGCGAGTAGCCCATCATCTGCATGAAGAACAGCACGCCGATCATCGACAACGGGATGGTCACCACCGGAATCAGTACCGAGCGCAAGGCGCCGAGGAACAGGAACACCACCACGATGACAATCAGCACCGCTTCGCCGAGGGTCTTGATTACCTCGTCGATGGAGGCCTGGATAAACAGCGTGGCGTCGTAGGCAATCGACACCTTCAGTGCCGAGGGCAGCTGGCTCTCAAGCTCCGGCATGATGCGCCGGACTTCCTTGATCACCTCCAGCGGGTTGGCGGCCGGTGTGGCCTTGATGCCGATGTAGACGGAGGGAATGCCGTCGAACGAGCTGACCGTGTCGTAGTTTTCAGCGCCCATCTCCACCCGTGCCACATCGCCCAACAGCACCCGGCTGTCGCCGCTGGTCTTGACCGGCAGGGCGGCGAACGCCTCGGCGGACTTGAGCTCGGTGCTGGCGTTGATGCTGGTGACCACGTACTCGCCCTTCACCTCACCGGCGGCAGAGAGGAAGTTGTAGCGGCGCACGGCGTTGGTCACGTCAGTTGCCGAGAGGCCGTAGCCGGCCAGTTTCACCGGGTCGATCCAGATGCGCATGGCAAACACCTGGTTGCCGAGAATCTCCGCTTCGGCCATGCCTGGCAGGGTGGCAAGCTTGGGCTGGATGACCCGTGACAGGTAGTCGGTGATTTGCGGGTTGCTCATCTCCTTGCTGTAGAAGCTGATGTACATCAGCGCCGAGGCATCGGCCGCCTCCTTGCTTAGCACCGGGTCTTCGGAATCTTGCGGCAGCTTGTTGCGCACCTCGTTGGCCTTGGCCAGCAATTCGGTGAACAAACGGTCGCTGTCGGCGCCGATGCGCGCATAGATGGAGATGATCGAGAAGTTCTGGCGGCTCACCGAGGTCATGTAGTCGATGCCTTCGGCGCTTGCCAGGCTCTGCTGCAACGGCTGGGTGATGTAACCCTGGATGGTTTCGGCGTTGGCGCCAGGGTACGCGGTGGTCACCGTGATCAGGGCGTTTTCCATCTGCGGGTATTGGCGGATCTGCAGTTTGCTCCAGGCCTGAAAGCCCAGCAGCAGAATCAGCAGGCTGACGACGGTGGCCAGGACCGGGCGACGGATGAACGGGTCGGTGAACGCCATGCCTGCCTCCTGTCAGTCGTTGTGCGGGGTGCTTTGATCAGGTGTGCCTTGATCAGGCGTGAGCGCCTTGTCCTGGCCGATGCGGATCGCCGCGCCGGGGGTGAGCTTGAGTTGGCCGGCGGTGACCACTTGCTCGCCAGCCTTCAGGCCCTTGCTGACCACCACCACGCCGTCGCGGCGCTCGCCGGTCTGCACGGTGCGCTGTTCGGCGATGAGCTGCGGTTGGCCGTCGTCGGTTTTTTCCGGGTTGCCATCCTTGTCCTTTTTGGCGGTGGCGACATACACCGAGTTGCCATAGAGGGTGTAGGTAATGGCGCTTTCCGGGACCACCACGCGCGGCTGTGGAGCGGGCAAGAGGATCAGCAGGTTGGCGAACATGCCCGGCAGCAGCTTGCCGTCAGGGTTGGCCAGGGTGGCGCGGGCCAGCAGGTTGCGGGTGCTTTCCTCGACCTTGGGGTTGATGGCGCTGAGGCTGGCGGGGAAGGTCTGGCCAGGGTAGGCGGCGACCTGGACCAGCACTTGCTGGCCCAGGCTCAGGTGGGGCAGGGCCTGTTCGGGCACATTGAAATCGACGTAGAGGCTGGACAGGTCTTGCAGGGTGGCGATCACCGTGCCGGCTGCCAGGTAATCGCCGACATCGACCTGGCGAATACCGATGGTGCCACTGAAGGGGGCACTGATGCTTTTCTTGGTCTTCGAGGCCTTGAGCTGATCGACTACTGCCTGATTGCGCCGGTATTGGGCGGTGAGGCGATCGTACTCGCCGCGGGAAATGGCCGAGTCGCCGACCAGCTGGCTGCCACGGCCGAAATCGACCTTGGCCAGGCCCAGGTCGGCCTGGGCGGTGCCGAGCAGGGCGGTTTCCTGGTCGTCGTTGAGTTGCAGCAGCAGTTGCCCGGCCTTGACCTTCTGCCCGGAGTCGAAGTGCAGGCTTTTGACGATGCCTTCGACTTCAAGGCTCAGCTCGACACCTTGCAGGGCCTTGAGGCTGCCGACGGCGGGCAGGCGCGCTTGCCACTGGCGTTCTTCGGCCAGTGCCGCCGACACGGTGATGGGCGGTTTGGGGGCAGCGAACACCTGGATCTGCTGGTATATCGAGAAGGCCTTGTAGCCCCCCAGTGCCAACACGATCAGCAGAACGACGGCCAACATGATGAGCATGCGGCGGCGCAGCATAGGTCCGGTTCCTTGGATGCGTGGTTGTTATTCGTATTGACACGACAACGGGCGATCCTGCCCACGTGTGGATGGGGGAAGTATTGACTGTTTTTTGTAAGTGGGGAAAGGAATTGAACCGCTAGTTATACGCGGTCCCTGTAGGAGCGGCCTTTCGCGACGCAAGGCCGCTCCTACAAGGCCGGTGATAATCAGGCCAGGTGCAGGTGGTTGTCCCAGAACCCGGAGGGCAGGTCCATCGGCTGGCCGATCAGCTCGGCCTTGCGGCAGTCATAAAAGCGGCAACGCCCCTGGCCAGAAGTTACGACAAAGCCATCCTTCACCGCACCTACGCCTGCGCAGTCGGGCATCGGCGCATCCAGCTTCACCGCGCCACTGTCCAGGTCCCAGACGAACAACCGGTTGGCCCGTGGCGCGGTCAGCGCCACCAGCCGCAGGTCGCTGTGAATGGCAACGCTGGCGGTGTACTGGGCCATGGCCTGCAACTGCCGCTCTGGCACCGGGAAGGCCTTGAACGGCTCGCCTGGGCGCTTGATGGCCAGCAGCTCGGCGGTTTCGTCGGCGTCGCCCATGAACTGCTGGCAGGCGGCGATGGTGCCGTCGTCGCCGATGGCCAGGTGACGCACGCTGTTCATCTGCTGGGCGAGGGTTTCCTTGCTCAGCAAGGTGCCGTCGCGCTGCATCAGCACCAGGCTCGGTTGCATGGCGTCGAGGTTCATCTCCACGCGGCTTTCGGCCTCGGTGCGAATGCCACCGTTGGCCACCACCAGGGTTTCCCCATCCGGCAGCCAGGCCACTTCGTGCGGGCCGATACCGTGGGTCGAAAGCTCGCCGCTGTGCACCAGGCGCTCGCCTTCGAAACGGTAGACACCCAGCACGCCACGCCCAGGTTCGGTGGTGTCGTTCTCGGTGGCGTACAGCCACTCGCCGCCCTTGTGGATGACCGCATGGCCATAGAAGTGGCGGTTGGGCTGCGAGACCACGGTTTGCAGCAGCCGCCCGTCGCGCAGGTCGACCAGGTAGCTTTCGGTACCTGGGCGGCGGGCGACGAACAGGGCGATCGGCAGCTCGGGGTGGTTGATGATGGCATGGCAACGCTGGGCAACCTGGGTGCTGAACACCTGGGTGCCGTCCAGGCGGAACCCGACGGCGTAATGCTTGCCATCGCCGTCGTCACGCGCCGAGAGCAGCAGAGGTTCGCTGCCTTTGTTGCGGAACAGGCTCCAGCCGCCCAGGGTGAGGGCGCTGAGCAGTACGCTACCGAGTTTGAGGGCCTGGCGTCGCAGCATGATCAGTCACCGTCGTTGGCATTGAAGCCCAGCTGGATGTTCAACGCTTTGGCCAGCTCGCCTTCGTGCAGGCGATGGACGACGTTGAGGCTGTCGTAGATCTGGTTGAGGGTCTGCTTGCCAGCGTCGTCGGCCAGCAGTTCGCCCAGGGTCTTCTGGTTGTCGGCGAGCAGTTTGACAGCGCTGGCGTAGGCGTCGTCGATCTTGTCCGCCAAGGCCTTCTGGTCGCTGCCCAGCAGGCCACGCAGGCCCTGGTTGTCGACCCCGACCCAGACCGCTTGGGCAGCCTTGAGGCTGGCCTCCAGGCTCTTGAGCGACGAGTGGCTGCGCCAGGCTTCGGCCTGCAGCGGCTGGGCGATGCCCTTGCTCTGGCGGCCCATGGGGGCACCGAGTTTCTTCTTCAGGGTATCGAGCGCGGTGACTTGAGCGCGCAGCAGGTCGGCGATGGCCTCGTGGGAATCGGCGTAGCGCTGGTTGGGGAACTTGGTCATCTGCGAGAGCATGCCGTCGGTGCTGTTCCAGCCCTTGAGGATCTCTTCGGCCAGGGCCTTCTGGTGCTCGGCGATGGCCACCAGCAGTGGGCAGTAGCGGGCTTTCTGCTCAGCCGTGGCAACGTCCGGCTTGCTGTCGAAGAGGATGTACTCGTAAGCCGACAGGCCGCGCACCACGACGCTGGCCTTGCCCAGGGCAGCGGCGTCGACGGGCTTGTCGCCGTTGACCAGTTGCTCGACCTGGCGGCCGACCAGGTTCTTCTTGTCAGGCCAGAACTGTACCTGCCAGGCACGGTTGCCTTCGGCCAGCGGGCCGACCAGCAACGGTTGCAGCTCGGCCCAGGCTTTCTGCGCCATGAGGAAGTCGGCGCGGGCGGTGTCCAGGCTGGCCTTGCCTTCGCAATAGGCCAGGGCGCTGACGGCCAGTTGGCGGTCGGCTTCGACCCAGCGGCTGTAGGTCGGCAGGATCACCTGCTTGGCGATGGCGGCGGAGGTCACGGCTTGCGGGTCCTGCGGCGAGCAGGCGCCGAGGGCGAGTGCGGCGAGGCTGGTGAACAACAGTTTGGGTCGGAACATGCCCGGCTCCTTGCGCGTTTAAAGTGAGTTCAGGAAAGCCAGCAACGCGGCGCGCTGCTCGGCATTGAAGGTGAGCACGAAATCGCGCGCCGCTTGGGCTTCGCCACCGTGCCAGAGCACAGCTTCGAGCAGGTTGCGGGCGCGGCCGTCGTGCAGGAACTGGCTGTGGCCACTGACCGTTTCGCTCAGGCCGATACCCCACAGCGGCGGGGTGCGCCAGTCCTGGCCATTGGCCGCAAATTCGGTGCGCTCATCGGCCAGGCCCGGCCCCATGTCATGCAACAGCAGGTCGCTGTAGGGGCGGATTACCTGGCCGGCCAGCTCGGGTTCGGCCGCGTTTGTGGCGGTGGTGAACTGCGGGGTATGACAGCCCTGGCAGCCGGCCTGGAAGAACAGGTTCTTGCCTGCCAGCACCTGGGGTGAACCCACCTCGCGGCGGGCAGGCACGCCCAGGTTGCGGGTGTAGAAGGTCACCAGGCGCAGAATGTTGTCGCTGACTTCCTTTTCGCCCCCGTTGCCATCGCCATTGGGCGCGGCCAGGCAGTCGACTTGCGCTGCGGTGCAGTCATCCTTGGGTTGCAAGGTGGTGGTCAGGCCCATGTCGCCGGCAAACGCATGGACGTTCTGCTGGTTGACGTTGGGTTGCCCGGCTTTCCAGCCGAAACGGCCAACCACGGTCTTGCCCTGGGCGTCGTCCCAGACCCGGTTGGCCCGACCGCGGATGCCGTCGTGGTTGCGGTCGTCCGGGTCTTCGTTGGCCAGGAGGTCGGCTTCAGGGATGGCTTCGAGCAGGCCAAGGCCGATCATCGGCGGTGCCACACGGGCCGAGAAGCGGGTATCAGGGTGCATTGCGCCGTAGCCCAGCTGGGTGATCTGCAAGCTTGGGCGGCGCAGCTCGACCTGATGGCCGTCCTTGAAGGTGACGGCTTGGTTGGCGTAGGTCACGCGCACCTTGCCCTCCGGTGCCACGCCGGGGATTGCCATGTCCTGCAACTGGGTGCCGTACACCGGCTCGGGGACCACGCCCAGGCGCTCGACCACCTTGGCCAGGTAAGGCTGGTCGGGGATCGACAGGCGTACCAGCATCGACACCGCGTTGCTGTCATCGAGCTCGGGTGGATGGCCTCGGCCATCGCGTACGTGGCAGTTCTGGCAGGCATTGGTGTTGAACAGCGGGCCGAGCCCATCACGCGCGGTGGTGGTGGACGGGGCGATCACCCACGGGTTGCGGAAGAAACTGTTGCCGACGGCGAAGTCCAGGCGCCGCTCGGGCGAGAGGTTGGCCGAGGGCAGGGAATAGGCATTGCGATCACTGCGCTGGACAGTCGCCTTGCCACCCGACAGCGCTTCGCCGGGCTCGGCCTGAGTAAAACGCGGGGCGTCGTCACAGGCGGCGAGGGCAAAGGCCAGCAGCAGGGGAGAGAGTCGGAACAGCGACGAGGACATCAAGGATCCTGGGCGTGAGCGAAAAACCGGCGTGCAAGCTTAGCAAAGTGGGGGTGTTTGAATAAGAGCAATTTGCAATTGCTGGATGAAATCCGTGTCAGCTTGCCTGTGCTGGCCTCTTCGCGGGGCAAGCCCGCCCCCACAGGTTTGCATTGCTCTCAAAACCGAGGAGGTTGTGGGAGCGGGCTTGCCCCGCGAAGAGGCCGGCACAGACAGCACAAAACAAAAAGGCGACCCGAAGGCCGCCTTTTCAGAACCGCTACAGCCGAATCAGAACTCGTGATCCGCAGTATCCGGGTTCAGGTTGGCAATGCCCAGCTTGCCTGCGGCCTGCTCGATCGCACCGGTCTGCTTGACCAGCGAGGCGATGGCATCACGCACGATCTGGTTGCCGGCAGTATTGTCAGCGGCGATCAGCTGGTCGTAGTGCTCGCCTTTCAGGGCGTGGTCGACGATCACCTGGATCTTCGCTTCGGTGGCTTCCAGGTCGGCCTTCAGGGTGGCGTCGGTGGCCGGGTCAACCTTGGCCACCAGCGACGACAGGCTCGGGCCGGTCAGCTTGGTGCCATCCGGGCGGGTGTATTCGCCCAGGTAGACGTTGCGGATGCCCTTGGCGTCGTAGAAGTGCGAGTAGTGGGTGTTGTCGCTGAAGCAGTCATGCTCGTCTTCAGGCGAGTTGGCTTCCAGCGAGACTTTCATGCGCTCGCCCGCCAGTTCGCCCAGCGACAGGCTGCCCATGCCGAACAGCATCTTGCGCAGGCCATCGTTGACCGACTCGGCTTCCAGCTTGGCGCGGTAGTTGTCGGCAACATTCGGTGCCCAGTTGCCGACCATCTCTTCGAGGTCTTTGACCAGCAGGTCGGTGACCGCTTTCAGGTAGGCGCGACGGCGGTCGTTGTGGCCGCCGGTGGCGCCGTTGCCTTCCAGGTAGTCGGAAGCAGGGCGGTTGCCAGCACCTGGGCCGGTGCCGTTCAGGTCCTGGCCCCAGAGCAGGAACTCGATGGCGTGGTAGCCGGTGGCGACGTTGGCCTCGGAACCGCCCAGCTCGTTCAGGCTGGCCAGCTTCTCAGGGGTGATGTCCTTGACGTCGACCTTCTCTTCGCCGACCTGGATCTCGGTGTTGGCGATGATGTTGGCGTTGGCGGCCGGGTTGCCCAGGGCGTGCTCGTAGCTCTTGTCGACGTAGTCGATCAGGCCTTCGTCCAGGGGCCAGGCATTCACTTGGCCTTCCCAGTCGTCGATGATGGTGTTGCCGAAGCGGAAGACTTCGCTCTGCAGGTAGGGAACGCGCGAGGCGAACCAGGCTTCCTTGGCGGCCTTCAGGGTTTCGTCGTTGGGCTGGGCGAGGAACGCGTCGACGGCAGTCTGCAGGGTCTTGGCGGTGCTCAGCGAGTCGCTGTACACGGCGTAGACCAGTTCGGCGTAATGCTTGACCACGGCTTTGCCGGCCGCTTCATCGACAGCCCCAGGCGCCGCGGCGGGGGTGGTGGCGGCAGCAGGTGCCTGAGCTTGCGGAGCAGCGGCCTTGTCATCCTTTTCGCCGCAACCGGCGAGAGCGATGGCGATGGCCAGCAGACTGGCGGAGGCCAGAGGCATTCGAATCATTGTTGGTTTCCCTGCGTCGTGTGGTTGGACCGTGCGCCGTGGCACGCGAAACCGCAACATCATGCGAAAGATTTGCATTTGCTGTAAAGGGGCGAGCGCGCAATTCATGTAAATGCCCGTCACCGCCTGTAACCAGGGCTGACAGGGTCAGAACATGGAAACCTGATTGCGCTGTGCCTGCTTGAGGAAACTGGTCAGTTCGCGTGCCGAAAGCGGCTTGCTGTAGTGGTAGCCCTGACCCTCGTGGCAACCCTGGGCGATGATGTAGGTTTCCTGCTCGGCGGTCTCCACGCCCTCGGCGATCACCTGCATGCCCAGGCTTTTACCCAGTTGGATGATGGCGCGGACGATGGTGGCGTCGTCATCGTCGTCGAGCAGGTCCTGGACGAAGCTCTTGTCGATCTTGATCTTGTCCAGCGGCAACGACTTCAGGTAACTGAGTGACGAATAGCCGGTGCCGAAGTCGTCGATGGCGATCAGCGCCCCGGAGCGGCGCAAGCTGAGCAGGTGCTGGGCAGCGGTGCTGATGTCTTCCATCAGGCCAGTCTCGGTCACCTCCAGCTCCAGGCTGCGGGGCGGCAGGCGGTAGGCCTGCAGCAGGTTGTTGACCACGCGGGGCAGTTCGCTGTGGTGCAGTTGCACGGTCGACAGGTTGACCGCCATGCGCAGGTCGCTGAAGCCCAGGTCGTGCCATTCGCGCAGTTGTCGGCAGGCCTGGTCGAGTACCCACTCGCCGATGGTGATGATGTTGCCGTTCTGCTCGGCCAGCGGGATGAACTGGTCGGGCGGGACCATGCCCAGCTCCGGGTGTTGCCAGCGCAGCAGGGCCTCGACGCCGACCACGCGGTGGTCGCGGTAGCTGATTTGCGGCTGATACACCAGGTACAGCTGATTGCGCGGCAGCGCTTCGCGCAGGTCTTTTTCCAACTCGCGGCGGCGACGCATCTCGCTGTCGACGCTGGCGATGTAGAACTGGTAGCGGTTGCGCGAGCGGGCCTTGGCCAGGGTCATGGTCTGTTCGGCTTTTTGCAGCAGCTTCTCGGTGCTGTCGCCGTCTTCGGGGAACAGGGTGATACCGATGGTGGCGCGCAGGCGGATCTGATGGTGGTCGAGGTCGAACGGCACTTCCAGGTCGTCGAGGATGCTCTGGGCCAGTTCGGCAGCTTCGTAGGGCTGTTCGATATTGGCCTGGACCAGGGCGAACTGGTCGCCCCCCAGACGCGCCAACGCCCCCAGGCGGCCACTGTGGGCGCGCAGGCGGTCGGCCAGGGCCAGCAGCAACTGGTCACCGACCTGGTAGCTGAACTGCTCGTTGATGCCTTTGAAATCGTCCAGGCCCACGCACAGCACCGCGACGCGATGTTGCAGGCGGCCGCCATCGACGAGGATCTTGTCCAGTTGCTGTTGCAGTTGCTGGCGATTCGGCAGGCCGGTGAGGAAGTCGTACTGAGCCATGCGTTGCAGGCTGTTCTCGGCTTCGTGGCGCAGGTGGGTATTGCGCTCGATGGAGGCCAGCAACTGGTTGGCGGTGTTGACCCACAGCCCCAGTTCGTTTTTCTCGTGGCCCTTGAGCAGCGGGATCTGGTGCTGGCTGGGGCGATCGGGGTTGATCTGGGTGAGATGCTCGATGATTTTCGACAGGGGCTTGGTCAACAACCAGTGGTAGACCAGGTACAGCACCAGGCCCATGGCCAGGGCACGCAGCACGCCGGAAATGAAGATGATCACGGCGTTGATCAGGAAGTCTTCGCCATACGACGAGGTGTCGAGGGTGATGCTCAGGTCGCCGTAGTATTCGCTGTAGGGGCCGCGGCCGACCAGCTGGGTGGTGTAGGTGCGTTCCTGGCCGAGGATCAGGTCGGTCAGCCAGCGCATGGACATGTCCTGTAGCGGGCGGGATTTTTCGGCCAGCATGGTTTCGTTGGGGTGACCGATGGACGCCATGCGCACCGATTCATCCTGGAACAGGCCTTCCATGACCTGCATGCCCATCTCCCGGTCAAGGCTGTACACCGCCTGGGTCGAAGGGTCGCGGAACATGTCGAGGATGCGCTGGGCATCGTTGTTGACAGCCTGGCGGGTCTTGTAGGTGTCGTAAACGATTTGCGCACAACTGAGCACGACGCCCACCGCGAGCGCCGACAGCAGCACGACCCTGAGCAACTTGACCGACAAGCTGTTCCGCAATTCCAGCTTCAATGGGGTTTCCTTAATCCATGCGCGCGGCATCATTTTGCCATCAATGAAACCAATACACTATCGGCCGGTGTGCCACGGACACAGCGCGAGAGGCGGGGTTGTCCTTGGCAGTATATCGGTCGCCAGGCCCTGCAACTTGAGTGCGCTGCATCAACTTTCCAGAGGTTTGATGTTAGCGCGCATTCCGGGCTGAGCAAGAGCCATTGAAGGGGCATAAAAAAACCCGGCACCAAGGCCGGGTTTTTCATTCAAGGCTGAATAGGCATCAGGCCTTGAACGTGTTGCCTTCGAACTGTTCGGCAACGAATGCCCAGTTGACCAGGTTCCAGAACGCCTCGACATACTTCGGACGTACGTTGCGGTAGTCGATGTAGTAGGCGTGTTCCCAGACGTCGCAGGTCAGCAGCGGGGTGTCGCCGTTGGTCAGCGGGTTGCCGGCGCCGATGGTGCTGGCCAGGGCCAGGGAACCGTCAGCTTTCTTGACCAGCCAGCCCCAGCCAGAGCCGAAGGTGCCAACCGAAGTCTTGGTGAACTCTTCCTTGAACTTGTCGAAGGAACCGAAAGCGGCGTTGATGGCTTCAGCCAAAGCACCGGTCGGTTGGCCGCCGGCGTTAGGTGCCAGGCAGTTCCAGTAGAAGGTGTGGTTCCAGACTTGAGCGGCGTTGTTGAAGATGCCACCCGAAGAGGTCTTGACGATCTCTTCCAGGGTTTTGCCTTCGAATTCGGTGCCTGGGACCAGGTTGTTCAGGTTCACGACATAGGTGTTGTGGTGCTTGTCGTGGTGATACTCCAGGGTTTCCTTGGAGATGTGCGGCTGCAGGGCATCGTGGGCGTACGGCAGCGGCGGCAATTCAAAAGCCATGGTGGATCTCCTGATTCAGGTCTATTTGCGGTTTGCGCAAGGCCGATCACGGGCGGCCCGATAAGCGTCGGCGAGTTTGTACTCTTTGCGACGCAAGGGCTGGATCATAGCACCGGGACTTGCGCATAACCACGCAACAAAGATAGGGAATAGAGGTTCCAGAGCGGTTGGCCGCTGCCGACCAATGGCCAGTTAGCGCCCCCGGTCAGTTGAAGATCAGCTGCGCCGCCACCGCGAACATCATCACCGCCACCATCAGGTCGAGCATCCGCCAGGTCGCTGGCCGTGCCAGCCACGGTGCCAGCCAGGCCGCGCCGATCGCCAAGGTCGAGAACCACAGCAACGACGCACTGGCCGCCCCCGCCACGTAGGCCCCAGGCACCGTCTGCTGGGCACCGAGCGAGCCGATCAAGAGCACGGTGTCGAGGTACACATGGGGGTTGAGCAAGGTCACCGCCAGTGCACTGAGCAGCACCGCGCGGCGCGAGCGCATGCCCTGGCCTTGCTGATGTTGCAGGCTCTGTTTGGAACAGGCGCTGCGCAAGGCCTTGGCGCCGTACCAGAGCAGAAACACCGCGCCGCCCCAGCGGGCGATGGCCAGCAGGGTCGGGTTATGGGCCAACACCGTGGCCAGGCCGAACACCCCGGCAGCCACCAGCAGGGCGTCACAGACGATGCACAGTGCGGCCACTGGCAGGTGATGCTCGCGGCGCAGGCTTTGCGCGAGGACAAAGGCGTTCTGTGCGCCAATGGCCATGATCAGGCCGAAGGCCACCAGCATGCCGTTCAGATAGCTTTGCCACATGGCGGGGTACTCCAGAAAAAGGACCATAAATGATGCTGGCTATTGTGGTGACTCGCGCTGTATAAGAAAAACAAATAAAGCTGATCTGGCATTAGGAAAATCGATGTTCGACTACAAGCTGCTGGCCGCCCTCGCGGCGGTGATCGAACAAGGTGGCTTCGAGCGCGCGGCGCAGGTGCTTGGGCTGTCGCAATCTGCTATTTCCCAGCGCATCAAGTTGCTCGAAGCGCGGGTTGGCCAGCCCGTGCTGGTGCGTGCCACGCCACCGAGCCCGACTGAAGTCGGGCGCCAGCTGCTCAACCATGTGCAGCAGGTGCGTCTGCTTGAGCGCGACCTGCAACGCCAGGTGCCAGCGCTGGACGAGGAGGGCATGCCGGAGCGTTTGCGGATTGCCCTGAACGCCGACAGCCTGGCCACCTGGTGGGCGGGTGCGGTAGGGGCGTTCTGCGCCGAACAGCGGGTGTTGACCGACCTGGTGGTGGAAGACCAGGACGTGGGCCTCAAACGCATGCGTGCGGGTGAAGTGGCAGCCTGCCTGTGTGGCAGCGAACGGCCTGTGGCCGGCGCGCGCAGCCTGCCCTTGGGGGCGATGCGGTATCGGGCGCTGGCCAGCCCGTTGTTCATGGCGCGGCATTTCCCACAGGGGTTCGAGGTCAAGCGCCTGGCGCGTACGCCGGCGATCGTGTACGGCCCGGACGACTTCCTGCAACACCGCTACCTGGCATCGCTGGGCATCGAGGACGGTTTCTTGCACCACCTGTGCCCGTCGTCCGAAGGTTTTCTGCGCATGACTGAAGCCGGGCTGGGCTGGGGGCTGGTGCCGGAGTTGCAGGCCCGCGAACAACTGTCCTGCGGGCAATTGGTGGAAATATGCGCCGATACTCCCATCGATGTGCCGCTGTACTGGCATCATTGGCGCAATGGCGGGCAATTGCTCGCGCAATTGACCGATCACCTGCGGCACACGGCACGGCAATGGCTGGTGCCCTTGTAGCCACGGCTGGCGTCAGTTGCATCTGAAATCTGGCAAGGCGGAGTCTTACATGCGAATTCTGGTCACCGGCGCGAGCGGCTTCATCGGCGGGCGCTTTGCGCGCTTCGCCCTGGAGCAGGGCCTTGACGTACGGGTCAGCGGCCGACGTGCCGAAGGTGTCGAGCACCTGGTCAAGCGCGGCGCGCAGTTCATCCCTGGTGACCTGGGGGATGCCGAGCTGGCCCGGCGCCTGTGCCAAGGTGTCGATGCGGTGGTCCATTGCGCGGGCGCGGTGGGCAACTGGGGGCGTTTCCAGGATTTTCACCAGGGCAATGTGGTGGTCACTGAAAACGTGGTCGAGGGTTGCCTGAAGGAGCATGTGCGGCGCCTGGTGCACTTGTCGTCGCCGTCGATCTACTTCAATGGCCGCTCGCGCCTGGACATCCGTGAAGACCAGGTGCCGCGCCGCTTCCATGATCACTATGCACTGACCAAGCACCTGGCCGAGCAGAAGGTGTTCGGTGCCCAGGAATTCGGCCTTGAGGTGCTGGCGCTGCGCCCGCGCTTCGTCACCGGGGCCGGTGATGCCAGTATTTTTCCACGGCTGATGCAGATGCAACGCAAGGGCCGCGTGGCAATCATCGGTAACGGCCTGAACAAGGTCGATTTCACCAGCGTGCACAACCTCAACGAAGCGTTGCTCAGCGCCCTGTTCGCCGACGATCGCGCCCTTGGCCAAGCCTACAACATCAGTAATGGCCACCCGCTGCCGCTGTGGGATGTGGTCAATTACGTGATGCGCCAGATGCAACTGCCCCAGGTTACCCGCTACCGCTCCTACCGCCTTGCCTACAGCATGGCCGCGTTGAACGAGGCCGCCTGCATGCTGTGGCCGGGCCGGCCACAGCCGACCCTGTCGCGCCTGGGCATGCAGGTGATGAGCCGCGATTTCACCCTGGACATCAGCCGCGCCCGGCAATACCTGGACTATCAGCCCAAGGTGAGCTTGTGGACGGCGCTGGACGAGTTCTGCGCCTGGTGGAAGCACCAGCCCGAAGGCCTGAAGATCGGCTGAAGATGATGATGGTCATCAATGCGCCGTGCTTGCGGTTTATACTCGTGCCTCTTTGCGACTACCGCGGTTGAATGTATCCATGCGTAACCATGCTCACAATGACTACGATGACGTGCCTACCTTGCGGGCGGGCACCGTTGATGATGACGAACTGATGCCGGCGCACGTGGTGCGCAGCCGCCAGAAAGCCGCTCGCGGTACCAGCACGGCGCCGCTGTGGGCGTTGCTCGGGGCTTCGTTCATTGCATTGGCGGGGCTGGGCTGGTGGAGCTTCCAGCAGATCTCGCTGATGGAGCAGCAACTGGTCGCAACCCAGGAAAGCTTTGCCCGCATCAGCGAAGAGGCAGCCGGGCGCCTGCAGGCGATCAGCGGCAAGGTGGCGGCCAGCGAGTCCAGCGTGACCACGGGTAGCGAGGAGCTGAAACTGCAGCTACGCCAGTTGCAGAAAGGCGTGGCCGGGCAGACTGGCGACCTGGGCAAGCGCCTGGAGCAGGTGCTGGCCGATACCCGTGAACAGCAAAAGGCCGTGACCGAGCTACAGACCCAATTGCAGGCGCAGTTGAAATTGGTGAACGGCGAACTGGCGGCGTTGAAGTCGGGCCAGGTCGATGGCGGCAAACTGGATACCCAGTTCAGCAAGCTGGATACCCAGCTCAACACGCTGGATACCCAGTTCAAGACCTTGACCACTGATGTGGCAGCCTTGAAAGCAGCGCAGGTCGATGGCGGCAAGCTCGATGGGCAACTCAAGAGCCTGGGCAGCGATATAGCGGCGCTGAAGAAACAGGGCAACCCGAGTGCGGCGATCCAGAGCCTGGAACAGGACATGCTGGTGTTGAAGAGCCAGATCGACAATCGCCCGGCGGCTGCGGCGTCGTCGAGCGGTGCTTCGGTGCAGGAGTTCGATGCGTTCCGTGGGCAGATGACCCGTAGCATCAACACGCTGCAGAGCCAGATCCAGAACCTGCAGCAGCAGATCAACGCGCGGCCTTGAATACCCCGTGTAGCGGGTAGGAGCAGCACAAGGCTGCTCCTGCACGATCACATCCGTGGGTAGTCGATATACCCCACCGGCCCCTTGCTATAGAACGTTTCCGGGTGTGCCTGGTTCAACGGCGCATCCGCCGCCAGGCGTGCTGGCAGGTCCGGGTTGGCGATGAACGGCACACCGAACGCCACGGCGTCCGCCCGGCCATTGGCCAGCGCGGCACTGGCAGTGACCTTGGTGAAGCGCTCGTTGACAATGTAAGGGCCGCCGAACGCTTGCTTGATCAGCGGGCCGATGCTGTCGTCAGCTTCCTTTTCACGTGAGCAGATGAAGGCGATACCGCGCTTGCCCAGTTCGCCTGCCACGTAGGTGAAGGTCTCGGCCCGGTCGGCGTCGCCCATGTCGTGTGAGTCGGCGCGCGGCGCCAGGTGTACGCCCACGCGGTTTGCCCCCCACACTTCAATGGCGGCGTCGGTTACTTCCAGCAGCAAGCGTGCGCGGTTTTCCAGTGAACCACCGTAGCGGTCGGTGCGCTGGTTGGTGCTGCTCTGCAGGAACTGGTCGAGCAGGTAGCCATTGGCACCGTGGATCTCCACGCCATCGAAGCCTGCGGCCTTGGCGTTTTCGGCACCGCTGCGGTAGGCCTCGACGACATCGACGATCTCTTCGGTTTCCAGCGCACGCGGGGTCGGGTAGTCGCTGAGCGGGCGCACCAGGCTGACATGGCCTTTGGGTTGGATCGCGCTGGGTGCCACCGGCAGTTCGCCGTTCAGGTAACTGGGGTGCGAGATGCGGCCAACGTGCCACAGTTGCAGGAAGATGCGCCCGCCGGCGCCGTGCACGGCCTTGGTGACGTTGTTCCAGCCACGTACCTGTTCATCGTTCCAGATGCCAGGGGTGTCCGGGTAGCCGACCCCCATCGCCGTCACCGAAGTCGCTTCGCTGAGGATCAGCCCGGCACTGGCACGTTGCACGTAGTACTCGGCCATCAGCGCGTTGGGCACCCGGCCTTCATCGGCGCGGCAGCGGGTCAGCGGGGCCATGATGATGCGGTTGGGCAGTTGCAGGTCGCCCAGCGTGATCGGATCGAAGAGCGTAGTCATGCGGTTTCCTTTTCAGAGCGCTTGGCTCAACTGTGCGAGGAAGGCCTGAATGGTCTCCTCATTGCGTTTGAAGAAGTGCCATTGGCCGATCTTCTGGCTGCTGATCAGGCCGGCGCGCTGCAAGATGGCCAGGTGGGCGGAGACGGTCGACTGCGACAGGCCGCAGCGTTGGTCGATCTGCCCGGCACAGACACCGTGTTCGGTGCTGTGGTGCTGGTCAGGAAACTGCGTAGCCGGGTCCTTCAGCCAGTCGAGGATTTCTCGCCGGACCGGGTGGGCCAGGGCTTTTATTATTTCGTCCAGATCGAGGGGCATGGGGTAGGGCTCGTGGTGAAGCGGTAGCTCGCGACAGGGCAAAATGTAAATCGGTATTTCGCGATATACAAATATGAAGAGGTGCTGAGCTGAGCACTAATCGTTATATCGTGTCATGACGATATAAAGGGCGGCAGTGCTAAACTTGCGCCATGAACTACCTCGCACACTTGCACCTGGGCGGCCCCGCGCCGCAGCAATTGCTCGGCAGCCTGTATGGCGATTTCGTCAAGGGCTCGCTGGAAGGGCGCTTTCCCCCAACGCTGGAAGCGGCGATCCGCCTGCACCGGCATATCGACAGCTATACCGACCGTCATCCCCTGGTACTGGCCGCGCTGGCCCGGTTTCCCGCGCAGCGGCGGCGCTTTGCCGGCATCGTCCTCGATGTGTTTTTCGACCATTGCCTGGCCCGGCATTGGGCGGACTATGCCGAGCAGCCGTTGCTGCAGTTCACCGGCGATTTCTATCGGGTGCTGCTGGCCGAGCCTGAGTTGCCGGGGCGTCTGGCGCGCATCGCGCCGTTCATGGCGGCGGATGACTGGCTGGGGGCGTATGGCGATTTTGAGATCTTGGAGCAGGTGTTCAACGGCATCGCGCGACGGCTGTCGCGGCCGGAGGGGATGAGCGGTGTGATGGGGGAGCTGGAGCGGTTGTATGAGCCGCTGATGGCGGATTTTCGTGAGTTTTATCCCCAGTTGCAGGCGTTTGCGGCGGCTGGGCGGGTGTCTGACAGTTGAGTTTTCGGTAGTTGGTGCCGGCCCTTTCGCGGGGCAAGCCCGCTCCCACAGGTACTCCATGCCATCAAGTCCAGTGGAGTATCTGTGGGAGCGGGCTTGCCCCGCGAAAGGGCCGGTACTGTCGAAGACGAATCAGGCAGCCCGCGCTTGGCGCCGCGGCACCAGCTCTGCCTCATCAACCCCAAACAACGCCACATGAATGGCCTGCTGCGCCTGCAATGCCAGCACCGCACGCTCCTTCTGCGCACTGGCTATTGGCGGCAGCAGATGAATGCACACCTCGCCACGCGGCTGGGCAAACAGGCGCATCAGGTGCGACACCAGGTCATCATCGCCAATGAACGGCGCAATCGGATCAGCTTCGCCATTACGCAAGTATTGGATAGCCACCGGCTGCACCGGCACCCCTTGATCGATGGCTCCTGCCAGCAATCGACCGTGGAAGGTACGCAACTGGCGGCCATCGGTGGTGGTGCCTTCCGGGAAGATCAACAGCGGCCGGGCGTCGCCCAGTTGCTCGCCGATCTGCTCTCGCAGACGCTGGCTGTCGCCACCGCCGCGACGGATGAACAGCGTGCCGGCTTTCTCCGCCAGCCAGCCGGCTACTGGCCAGTGGCGTACTTCGGCCTTGGACAGAAACGACAGCGGAAGCAGCATGCCGAGCAGGGGTATGTCGGTCCAGGAAACATGGTTGCTGACCCACAGCATCGGCAGCTTTGGCCGCTCGCCAAGCACCCGAACCTCGAAGGGCAAGGCGGCGACCAGGCGTTTCATGAACAGGCAGGCCCAGCGTTGACGGCGCTCGGTCGAGGGCTTCAGGCCCAGGCGTTCACCCAACGCAATCACGCTGGCCATCAGCATGCCCAATAGCAGTACCAGGATCAGCCGTGCAAGGCGGGCGAGTACCCGCAACTTGGGCATCAGACTGCCGCCTTGAAGTGGCGGGCGTAGCGCGGGCAGAGGTCGTCGCGCTTGAGCAGGATGAACACATCGGCGACCTGGAAATCCTCGTCCCAGCACGGCTCGCCGCAGATCTTCGCGCCCAAGCGCATATATGCCTTGAGCAGCGGTGGCATCTGGGCGATGACGTTGTGTGGCAGGGCCAGGTTCGGCAGGGGCTTTTTCGGCTCGGCACGCAGGTGCTCGGTGCACAGGTAACGGTCGCGCAGGCGCTGCATGACCGCATGGGCCTGCACGCCACCGTCCTGCATGGGAATGCTGGCGCATCCCATCAGGTAGCTGTAACGCCCCTCGTTGAGCACTTCGGCAAGCTCGCCCCAGAGCACGGCGATGGTGCCGCCGTTGCGGTATTCGGCAGCCACGCAAGTCCGGCCCAGTTCAAGGATCGGCCCTTGCAACTGCAGCAGGCCGTGCAGGCGGAACTCTTCTTCGCTGTAGAAGCGGCCCAGGCTACTGGCCGCCTGGTGGTCGAGCAGCCGCGTGGTGGCGACCAGTTCGCCGGTACTCAGGTCGCGCACGCCGATGTGGCGGCAGTGCGGGTCGTAATCGTCCATGTCCAGGCCGTGTTCGGCACCGTTGAGCTTGGCCTTGAATTCTGCGCTGAACACTTTGTAGCGCAAGGCCTGTGCTTCCTGCAGGGCCGTGGCGCCGACCAGGCGTTCGGCTTGCAGACGGCGTTCAGTGCTGTTGTCGCCAGTGTGAGCGATCCGAGTCATTACGAGTCTCCATAAGCCAGCCATGAAGGGTTGCGGCCGGTCGGCTTTGTTGTGCAAAGTCAGCCTAGGTAGACGGGGTGTCACCCCTGTGAATCTTTGGTGATGCTTGCGTGACACCCTCCGACAAACCCCAGCATGGAGCTGTGTCCGATGGCCTGGTTACAACGACTCAACGACCCGCTGCGCCAACCTGTGGCCGGCACCCTGGGCGAAACCTACGCCGCGCTGCTCGAGCGCCTTGGCCAGGTTGCCCCCTTCGAACTGGCGGTGCTCGGCGGGCGCGCCATGGCCACCCCGGGCCTGGCGTTTCTGATCGGCTACCAGGCTGCCTTGCGCGTACTCTGGCCCAGCGCACCGCCCAGCCTCGGCGCCTTGTGCGCGACCGAACGGCGTAGCGTGCGGCCGGCAGACATGCGCACCCGTGTCGACGGGTTGCGGCTGACCGGTAGCAAGGATTTCGTCACCGCCGGCCTTGAGGCGGAGTGGTTGCTGGTAGCGGCGCGCAGCGAAGCGGCAGGCGAGGCGCCACGGCTGAAGCTGGCGGTGGTGTACCCCGGTGAGCCGGGCGTGACGCTGGAGGCGCTGCCGATTTTGCCGCTGATGCCTGAAGTCGGCCATGGCCGCTTGCTGCTGGAGCAAGCGGCTTGCGAGTTGCTGGCGGGCGATGGCTGGGACGCTTACGTCAAACCGTTCCGCTCGCTCGAAGACCTGTATGTGCTTGCTGCGTTGACGGCCTGGCTGTATGGCGTGGGCCAGGAATGTGCGTGGCCACAGGCGCTGCGCCTGCGTTTGCTGAGCCTATTGGCCGGGTGTGCCGAGGGCAGCCGCCAGTGTGCGGACAGTGTGGCTTGCCATTTGTTGTTGGCAGGGTTGTTTGCGCAGTTTCAGGCGCTGCGGGGTGATATCGATGAGGCGTTGCTGGCTGGGCCAACGCACTGGGCGCAGATCTGGCAGCGTGATCAGGGGGTGATGGCGTTGGCTGCGGCGGCGCGGGAGAAGCGCCTGGCCAAGGCATGGGCGGCTGCAGGATTGTCATGAAAGGCCGGCAGACTCGGTTGAACTGTTGAAGTTTGGGGCCGCTTTGCGGCCCTTTCGCGACGCAAGGCCGCTCCCACAAACCGGCGCTGTGGGAGCGGCCTTGCGTCGCGAAAGGGCTGCGCAGCAGCCCCAATGCCTGCACCCCGAGGCCCACGTGCACAGCCTTTTAAAAGCCTTGCTGGCAACGCTCATCTGGGTAGCCGCTTCAGCCTGCGCCGAAGACTGGCCAGCCCCCGACTGGCAAACCGACCCTACAGTCATCGACTGGCAAGCTGTCGATGCCTACGCCTTCCCCGCTGACGGCAGCCTTCGCACCGATGCCCTGCTGATCATCCGCGACGGCCGCATTCTCTATGAACGCTACACCAACCCCACAACGGCCCATACCGCGCACCTCACCTGGTCGGTGAGCAAGAGCGTGCTGGCCACGGTGCTGGGTATCGCCCAAGGCGAAGGGCGCTTTCGGTTGCAGGACCCGGTAGCCCACGTCTATCCACCCATGCGGGCACACCCGGACGTGCGCCTGGCCGACCTTCTGCACTGGGCCAGCGGCTTGGACTGGCAGGAAGACTACGAATACGCACCGCTAAACTCCTCCGTGGTGGCCATGCTTTATACCCGCGGTCGCGCGGACATGGCGGCCTATACGGCGGCGCGGCCAGCGGCACGCAGACCGGGGCAGCGCTTTGTGTACTCCAGCGGCGACAGCAACCTGCTGGCTGCGGCGTTACGCGGCATGCTCGATACGGGGCAGTACGCCGACTACCCGTGGCAGGCGCTGTTCACGCCGCTGGGTATCAACAGCGCAGTGTGGGAACGCGACGCTGCGGGTACCTACGTTGGTTCTTCGTACCTGTACCTCACTGCCCGGGACTTGGCGCGCATAGGCCTGCTGATGCAGCGCGAGGGGCGCTGGGGTGATCGGCAATTGCTGCCTGCGACCTGGGTGGCTTTCAATCGCACGCCGTTTGCACAGGCCGAGCCTGTACCCGGCGAGGCCAGCCCTGGCGGCCACTGGTGGCTCAACCATGCGCAGGCGTGGCCAAATGCGCCGGCTGACACCTACGCCGCGCTTGGTCACTGGGGCCAGGCGCTGTACGTGCTGCCGACGCAGAAACTGCTGATTGTCCGCTATGCCGATGACCGCGACGGCACCTACCAGCATGACCAACTGCTCAAGCGGGTGCTGGCTGCGCTGGCCGGGGAGGGCGCATGAAACGGGCGCTGCTAGTGCTTCTGGTACTGCTTGTCGGGTCGCTGGGCTGGAGCGCTTGGCAGGCGCGCCAGGCCTTGGCGGATTTCCCGGGCATCCTTTCGGCCTACTCGGCCAAGGAGTATTGTTCGTGCCGCTTCGTCATGGGCTTTGACCCCACGTACTGCAAAGGCTACGTGAAGCAGTGGCTGCCCCTTGGCCTGCTGGAAGAAAGCACCGCGCAGCGTCTGGTCACGGCCGAGGGCCTGGGCCGGCGTAATCAGGCCGCATGGCAGGGCCCACGCGCGGGCTGCCGCTTGCTGCCATGATGGCGGGCGGGTAAGGTTGCGGTCTTGTTTCACGAGATCTGTCATGTTCAAGTTGCCCCGTCTTTTGCCCGCATTGTTGCTGGCGCTGTGCCTTCCCGCCCATGCCAACTGGCACCTCGATGGCGAGTCGTCGCGCCTGTCGTTTATTACCGGTAAAAACGGTGATACCGCCGAAGTTCATCGCTTTCTGGTGCTGCATGGCACGGTAGACCGCAAGGGTATGGCTGGCCTGAGTATCGAAATGGACTCGGTGAGCAGCGGCATCCCCCTGCGCGATGAGCGTATGCGTGATGGCCTGTTTGAAGTCGAGCGTTTCGCCGAGGCGACCGTGAAGGCCCAGCTGGACCTGCGGCCGATCAACGACCTGGCCAACGGCGCGCAAATCGAATTGCGCCTGCCGCTGACGGTGACGCTGCGTGGCCAGTCCCACAGCTACAACGCCTTGCTGCTGGCCACGCGGCTGGACGAGCGGCGCTTCCAGGTGGTCACCCTGGAGCCCCTGGTGCTGCGCGCCGAGGATTTTGGCCTGGTGCCGGGGCTGGAAAGCCTGCGCAAGTTCGCCGGGCTCAAATCCATCAACCCTTCGGTACCGGTCAATGCGGTGCTGATTTTCACCGCCCGCTGACATGCCGGGGCCGGTCTTCCCCTGGCGGGATGGCAACCAGTTCGAACTGCTGATCGACGGCCCCGAATTCTTTCCACGCATGCTTCAGGCGGTCACGGGGGCGCAGTTTCAGGTCGACCTTGAGCTGTACCTGGTCGAGGCTGGCGCCTGCGCCGAAGCGGTGGTCGAAGCGCTGGAGCAAGCCGCGCGGCGTGGTGTGCGGGTGCGTTGCCTGTTTGATGACTATGGCTCGCTGGCCTTCAACAGCGTCCTGCGCCAACGTCTGCTGGAGGCAGGCGTGTACCTGCGCTGGTACAACCGCCTGCGCTGGAAGCGTGGTTTGCGTAACCTGTACCGCGATCACCGCAAGCTGCTGCTGGTGGACGAGCGCTGGGCAGCGGTGGGAGGCACGGGCGTCACCGACGAGTTCTGGACGCCGGGCGCCGATACCAGCGAGTGGCATGAGGTGATGGTGCAGATGGAAGGGCCGGTGGTCACCGACTGGCAGTTGCTGTTCGACCGCCAATGGCACGCCAACAACCGCCGCACCGCCTGGCGGCCGGCCGAAGGCTTCGGCCTGCCACGCCTGCCCAAGGTGCCGGCGCAGGGGCAGGGCATGGGCCGGGTAGCCTATGCCGACGCCCGCCAGCATCAGGACATCCTGCATTCACTGGTGCGCGCGCTCAACAGCGGCAAGCAGCGGGTGTGGCTGGCCACGCCGTATTTTCTGCCGACCTGGAGTGTGCGTCGCTCGTTGCGCCGTGCCGCCAGCAAAGGCCTGGACGTGCGCCTGTTGCTGACCGGGCCGCGTACCGATCACCCCTCGGTGCGCTATGCCGGGCATCGCTATTACCCGCGCCTGCTGCGCGCCGGGGTGAAGATATTCGAGTACCAGCCGTGTTTCCTGCACTTGAAAATGGCCGTGGTGGACGACTGGGTCAGCGTGGGTTCGTGCAACTTCGACCACTGGAACCTGCGCTTCAACCTCGAAGCCAACATCGAGGCGCTGGACCCGCCGCTGACGGCTGCCGTGGTGGCCAGCTTCGAACGTGACTTCGCCTTGAGCGAACAAGTCGACCTCGCGCGTTGGCATGCCAGGCCGCTGTGGCGGCGGGTGAAGCAGCGGGTCTGGGGGTGGCTCGACCGGCTGGTGGTCAACCTGCTCGACCGGCGTGACTAAGAGCGACTATCGTGCAGTGACTGTTCACAGGCAATGGAAGGAGTGGATGTGATGACGGCGAAGAAAATTCTCATGCTGGTAGGCGACTACGTTGAGGATTACGAAGCGATGGTGCCGTTCCAGGCCCTGAGCATGGTTGGCCATACGGTGCATGCAGTGTGCCCCGAGAAGCTCGCGGGGCAGACCGTGCGCACCGCGATCCATGATTTCGAGGGTGAGCAGACTTACAGCGAGAAGCCAGGGCATAACTTTGCCCTGAACTATGACTTCGTGCGGGTACGCCCCGAAAGCTATGACGCCTTGTTGATCCCAGGTGGCCGTGCCCCGGAATACCTGCGTCTGGATGAAAAAGTGCTGGAGCTGGTCAGGGCGTTCGACCAGGCGGGCAAGCCGATTGCAGCCGTGTGCCATGGGGCTCAGTTGCTGGCGGCGGCTGGCGTGTTGGAAGGGCGCGAATGCAGTGCGTATCCGGCGTGTGCTCCGGAGGTGCGGTTGGCGGGCGGCACGTTCATCGACATTGCGGTGGACCAGGCGCACGTGGATGGCAACCTGGTGACCGCCCCTGCGTGGCCTGCACACCCGGCCTGGCTGGCGGCATTTTTGAAGGTGCTGGGGACTCGCATTTCCTGAACCGGCCCTTTCGCGGGCAAGCCCGCCCCCACAGGTTACCCAACTGGGCTCAAGAACCGTGGGGTAGCCTGTGGGAGGGGGCTTGCCCGCGAAGAGGCCAGTGGCTCAGCCTACCTGCTCAACCCAATCATTGAGGTTGTAGTAGTTGGTCACCCGGGCAATCTTGCCGCAGTGAATATAAAAGAACGCCCCCGCCGACAACACATACGTCTGCCCATTGGCCGCCGGCAGCCCTTCGTCGTCGGCGAGGTATTCACCATGCACCGTGAACTCTGCCGCCGCCCGGCTGCCGTCGGCATTCTGCATCACCACGATATCGGCCAGGCGCTCGCGGTAGCAGCGGTTCATCTTGTCCATGAACGCGGCAAACCTGGCCTTGCCCATCTGCCGCTCGCCCTGGTTGATGTCGTGGATCACATCCTCGCTCAACAGCGCCAGAAAGCCCGGCATGTCACCGGCATTGAAGGCTGCGTAGTATGCATTTACCAGTTCGGTAGCGGTCATGGAACAATACCTGTCGTGTAGGGAAAAGGCGGAGCGTTGGCTTGGATGATAGGGTTTCCCCTCAAGCCCGGCTTAGCCGAGCGCGTCATCCACATCGACAAAACGACCGCCAAGCATGGAAATTCGCCTGTTGCACGGCGCCGCTATCGCGCCTTACATCGATGACCTCGCTCGCCTGCGCCTTACCGTGTTCCGCGAGTTTCCCTACCTGTACGACGGTACGCCGGAGTACGAGGCCGACTATTTATCGGCTTACGTCCAATCCGGGCGCAGCCTGGTGGTATTGGCGCTGGACGCAGGGCAGGTGGTGGGCGCCGCTACCGGCCTGCCGCTGGTGGACGTTGCCGCCGAGTTCCAGCAACCCTTCCTGGCCCAAGGGCGTGACCCTGCAAGCGTGTATTACTTCGGTGAGTCGGTGGTGTTGCCCCAGTACCGAGGCCAAGGCCTGGGGGTGCGCTTTTTCATCGAGCGCGAGTCCTATGCGCACAAGCTCGCCGAATTCGATTACTGCGCCTTTTCTGCCGTGGAACGGCCGGGCGTGCACCCGCTGCGCCCGGCGCACTACAAACCCTTGCATGGGTTCTGGCGTAATCGCGGGTTCCTGCACGACCCTTCGTTGCGCACCCACTATGCCTGGCGCGACCTGGACGAGCAGGAATCTTCTGAAAAGATCATGTCGTTCTGGCTCAAGGAACTGCCGATATGATCCGCCTGGCGGCCTGCCAGTATGCCATTGAGCTGCACAAGACCTGGGATGCTTATGTCGACCACCTGCAGCGCCTGTGCGCCGAAGCCGTGCAAGCCGGTGCCCAGCTGCTGCTGTTGCCAGAGTACGCAGGCCTGGTACTCAGCGGGTTGTTACGCGCGGAGCAACGTGGTGACCTGAAGGGCTCCATCGCCGGTATCCAGCCCTTGATCGAGCCCTGGAAAGCGCTGTGCGAGCGCATTGCCCGGCGCTGGGGCATCTACCTTCAGCCCGGCAGCCTGCCGGTGCAGGACAGCGATGGCCGCTATCGCAACCGTGCCTGGCTATTTGGCCCCGAGGGTGTGCTGGGGCATCAGGACAAGCTGATGATGACCCGCTTCGAGCGGGAGCAATGGGACATTGCGCCGGGTGAGGGCCTGAAGGTGTTCGACACCCAGCTGGGGCGCCTGGGCATTCTGATCTGCTACGACAACGAATTCCCGATGCTGGCACGGCGCCTAGCCGAAATGGGCGCCGACTTGATTCTGGCCCCTAGCTGCACTGATACCGAAGCCGGTTACCACCGTGTGCGCATTGGCGCCCAGGCGCGGGCGCTGGAGAACCAGATTGCGGTGCTGCAAAGCCCCACCGTGGGGCTGGCGCCGTGGTCGCCGGCACTGGATGAGAACATTGGACGTGCCGGGTTGTTCGTGCCGCCGGATCATGGGATGCCGGGGGATGGGGTGGTGGCCCTGAGTGACGAACTCAGCCCGGTCGGCAGCCAGTGGCTGATGTGTGACGTGGACCTTGCGGCGGTGCGGCGGGTGAGGGAGGAGGGGCAGGTGTTCATCCGGCGCGATTGGCCAGAACAGTTCGAGCGGATGCTGTAAATGAAAACGCCCGGCATCTGCCGGGCGTTTTCGATCAGGCCAGAGGTGAATTACTTCACTTCAACAGCCAGGCTTTCGGCAATCTTGCTCTGCCACAGCGCGGGGCCTGTGATGTGCACCGACTCACCGTTGCTGTCCACCGCGACGGTGACCGGCATGTCTTTCACATCGAACTCGTAGATCGCTTCCATGCCCAGCTCGGCGAAGGCCAGGACCTTCGACTTGCGGATTGCTTGGGCCACCAGGTAAGCGGCGCCGCCGACGGCCATCAGGTACACGGCCTTGTTGTCCTTGATCGCTTCGATGGCGGTCGGGCCACGTTCGGACTTGCCGATCATGCCCAGCAGGCCGGTCTGTTCGAGGATCTGGCGGGTGAACTTGTCCATGCGGGTGGCGGTGGTCGGGCCGGCTGGGCCAACCACTTCGTCACCGACCGGGTCAACCGGGCCGACGTAGTAGATGAAGCGGCCCTTCAGATCGACCGGCAGCTCTTCACCACGGTTGAGCATCTCGACCATGCGCTTGTGCGCGGCGTCGCGGCCGGTGAGCATCTTGCCGTTGAGCAGGATGGTCTCGCCCGGCTTCCAGCTGGCGACTTCTTCCGGAGTGATGTCGTCGAGGTTGACGCGGCGGGCGCTTGGGCCAGCTTCCCAGACGATTTCCGGGTAGGCGTCCAGCGACGGCGCTTCCAGCTCGGCCGGGCCGGAGCCGTCGAGCACGAAGTGCGCGTGACGGGTGGCGGCGCAGTTCGGGATCATGCACACCGGCAGCGAGGCGGCGTGGGTCGGGTAGTCCATGATCTTGACGTCGAGCACGGTGGTCAGGCCGCCCAGGCCCTGGGCACCGATGCCCAGCTGGTTGACCTTCTCGAACAGCTCCAGGCGGATCTCTTCGATACGGTTTTGCGGGCCACGGGCTTTCAGCTCATGGATGTCGATGGACTCCATCAACACTTCCTTGGCCATGACCGCGGCTTTTTCGGCGGTACCGCCGATGCCGATGCCGAGCATGCCAGGTGGGCACCAGCCAGCACCCATGGTCGGAACGGTCTTCAGTACCCAGTCGACGATCGAGTCGGACGGGTTGAGCATGGCCATCTTCGACTTGTTTTCCGAACCGCCGCCTTTGGCTGCGACATCGACTTCGACCTTGTCGCCAGGGACGATCGAGTAGTGGATGACGGCCGGGGTGTTGTCTTTGGTGTTCTTGCGAGCACCGGCCGGGTCGGCCAGGATCGAGGCGCGCAGGACGTTCTCAGGCAGGTTGTAGGCGCGACGCACACCTTCGTTGATCATGTCGTCGACACTCAGGGTGGCGCCGTCCCAGCGCACGTCCATGCCGACGCGCACGAACACGGTGACGATACCGGTGTCCTGGCAGATCGGGCGGTGGCCGGTGGCGCACATGCGCGAGTTGATCAGGATCTGGGCGATGGAGTCGCGCGCGGCAGGCGACTCTTCACGCAGGTAGGCCTCGTGCATCGCCTGGATGAAATCGACGGGGTGGTAGTACGAAATGAATTGCAGGGCGTCGGCGACGCTCTGAATCAGGTCGTCTTGCTTGATCACGGTCATGCAGCGCGCTCCTCTTAAAGACGGGAACATTCGTAAAGGCCCTTCGACACTGCACACCGGTGTGTCGAAACGCCTGGCAAGGCGTCGGCAGGTCAGGCCGACGTAAAAAGGCGCGGCAGTATAGCGCGCCTCACCGTGCGAAACACCTGCGTGTGGTCTGGACCATGGTCGGCTGGGTGGTGGGCATCCTTTTTGCTGCCAATGGCGGCTTGCCTTAGAGTGGCGATGTGTACCCGGAGAAATGATGACCATGCCTGAACTCTGTGTGGGCGAGCGCCGCTGGACGGTGCCCACCGGCAGTAACCTGCTCGATGCCTTGAACGAGGCGGGCTTGAATGTGCCCTACAGCTGCCGTGCAGGCAGTTGCCATGCCTGCCTGGTGCATTGCCTGGACGGGCAGCCGGCGGATGCCTTGCCCGAGGCATTGGCGCTGGAGAAACACGCACAGGGATGGCGCCTGGCCTGCCAGTGTCGGGTGGTGGATGACCTGCGCGTGGCGCTGTTCGACCCCCTGCAGGAAGGTATCCCCGCGAAGGCGTGTGAACTGGACTGGTTTGGCGATGTGTTGCGCTTGCGCCTGCGGCCTGAGCGCACGTTGCGTTACCAGGCCGGTCAGCATGTGGTGCTGTGGAGTGGCTCGATAGCGCGGCCTTACTCCTTGGCGAGCCTGCCGGGTGAGGATGACTGCCTGGAGTTTCATATCGATTGCCAGCGGCCAGGGGCCTTTTGTGACAAGGCGCGGGCGTTGCAGGTTGGCGATGAACTGCGCCTGGGCGAGCTCAGGGGTGGGGCGTTGCATTATGACCCGGACTGGCAGGAGCGTCCGCTCTGGCTGTTGGCGGCGGGGACGGGGCTGGCACCGCTGTGGGGGCTTATGCGGGAGGCTTTGCGGCAGGGGCATCGAGGTGAGATCCGGGTGATGCATGTGGCACATGACCACGCCGGGCATTACCTGGCCGAGCCGTTGCTGCAAATCGAAGGGGTGAACGTCGAGCTGGTGCTGACGGATCAGCTGGATGAAGCGCTGGCGGGGTTGCGGCCGTCATCGCGGCAGACCCTCGCGCTGGTGTGTGGCTCGCCGGGGAGTGTGGAGCGCTTTGCACGGCGGCTGTTCATAGCAGGGGTGCCGAGGAATCAGGTGTTTGCCGATGTGTTTGTCGAGCATGCCTGAGGAATTTTGGGCGCCTATGCTGGCCCTTTCGCGGGGCAAGCCCGCTCCCACAGAGACCTTACTGCCTTGAGTTCAGCGGGGTACTGTGGGAGCGGGCTTGCCCCGCGAACGGGCCGCAGAGCGGCCCTTTTGCAGGCTATCAGCCGACCAGCGGATCACCGACATGCAGGATCTTCATGCCGTTGGTGCCACCGATGGTGTGGTAGCTGTCGCCTTTGGTCAGGATCACCCAGTCACCCTGTTGCACCAGACCACGCTTGAGCAGCTC
This sequence comes from Pseudomonas putida, assembly GCF_025905425.1. Taxonomy (NCBI): domain Bacteria; kingdom Pseudomonadati; phylum Pseudomonadota; class Gammaproteobacteria; order Pseudomonadales; family Pseudomonadaceae; genus Pseudomonas; species Pseudomonas putida. The sequence continues at coordinate 244,996 of NZ_CP109603.1, forward strand.
GTCGACCGCCGCCTGGCTCACCTTGTCGGCCGGCAGCGAAGCCGGGTCGAAGGCGATCGGGTAGACACCGCGGAACATCGAGGCGCGAGCCTGGGTAGCGCGGTGCGGCGACAGGGCGAAGATCGGCACGTGCGAACGCAGGCGCGACATGATCAGCGGGGTGTAGCCACTCTCGGTGAGGGCGATGATCGCCTTCACGCCGGGGAAGTGGTTGGCGGTGTACATGGCCGCCAGGGCGATGCTTTCGTCGCAACGCTCGAAGGTGGTGTGCAGGCGGTGGCTGGACTTCTGGTTGGTCGGGTGCTTTTCGGCACCCTGGCAGATCCGCGCCATGGCCTGGACGGCTTCGATCGGGTAGGAACCGGCGGCACTTTCGGCCGAGAGCATTACCGCGTCGGTGTTGTCCAGCACGGCGTTGGCCACGTCGGACACTTCGGCGCGGGTTGGCATCGGGTTCTGGATCATCGACTCCATCATCTGGGTCGCCACGATCACCGCTTTGTTGTTGCGGCGGGCGTGCTGGATGATCTTCTTCTGAATGCCGATCAGCTCGGCGTCGCCGATTTCCACGCCCAGGTCACCACGGGCAACCATGACGGCGTCGGAGGCGGCGATCAGCTTGTCGAGGGTTTCGTCGTCGGCAACGGCTTCGGCGCGCTCGATCTTGGCCACCAGCCAGGCGCTGCCGCCGGCCTCGTCACGCAGCTTGCGGGCATACTCCATGTCGCTGGCGTCACGCGGGAAGGACACGGCCAGGTAGTCCAGATCCATTTCCGCAGCCAGCTTGATGTCGGCCTTGTCTTTTTCGGTCAGGGCCGGCGCGGTCAGGCCGCCACCTTTGCGGTTGATGCCTTTGTGGTCCGACAGCGGGCCACCGATGATCACCACGCAGTGCAGTGCATCAGCGGTGGCGGTCTCGACGCGCATGACCACACGGCCGTCGTCGAGCAGCAGTTCGTCACCGACGCCGCAGTCCTTGACCAGGTCGGGATAGTCGATACCGACGATGTCCTGGTTGCCTTCGGTCAGCGGGTGGGCGGTGGAGAAGGTGAACTTGTCACCGATCTTCAGTTCGATGCGCTTGTTGCTGAACTTGGCGATGCGGATCTTCGGACCTTGCAGGTCGCCCAGCAGTGCGACATGGCGGCCGTTTTTGGCGGCGATGTCACGGATCAGGCGAGCGCGCGCCTTGTGCTCGTCCGGCGTGCCGTGGGAGAAGTTCAGACGTGCCACGTCCAGGCCGGCAAGGATCAGTTGTTCGATCACTTCCGGCGAGTTGCTGGCGGGGCCAAGGGTGGCGACGATTTTGGTACGGCGGATGGTCATGCACAGACTCCTATAGTGAAGCGCAGCGAAAGGCTACTCCTGAATCTCGCTGTAGTCATTGTTCCGTTGCACTACCTGCGACCAAGGCAGATAGGGCAGCTGCAAGTTACAAGCGGCAAGCTACAAGCGCATGTCTGTCGCTTGCCGCTTGAGGCTGAAGAAATATCCCGGCAGGCCGATACACTGCCTATTAAAGGAGACCCCTCATGCGAGCCCTGATCGTTTTAGCCTTGGCGGCCAGCGCCGTCGGCTGCACCCGCTGGTCCATGGACCACCACTTGAACAATGCCTACCGTGCTTACGACCGCGGCGACTGCCAGCGGGTGATGCTGGAATTGTCGCAGGTCGACCGCACCAGCCGCACGCGACCGTTCGTCCACCCTGAGGTGTCGCTGTTGCGTGGCCAGTGCCTGGAGCGGCAGAAGCTTTTCGTGGATGCCGCGCAGACCTACGAGTACATGATTCAGGCGTACCCGGGTAACGAATACGCCTACCGCGCCCAGGCCCGCCTGCAGACGCTCGAGAAGCTCGGCCATTACCGTGGGGCCGAGGCCGCCGTGGCCAACCCGGTACAGGCTACCCCTTGGCGTTAACACCAAGGTGTGATTTATTTTTCGGGATTTACCGTGCGCGCTGCGCTAATCTGTAACTCAGCTGTTACAACAACCGCCAGTACCTCGTATTCCTGGCATCGGGTACGGACTGCACTTGTGATCATGTTCAACAAGCGGCATATCGAACGCCATCAGTTGCCTTGCGTTCTCAAGGTCTTCAACCGTTTTACCGATCAGGCGATCGGCCAGCTGGGTAATGCCTCCGAAGACGGACTGATGCTGATCAGCCAGCTGCCGGTGCTGGTCGGGCCCGACTACGAGCTGCAGTTGCGCTTGCCGCTGGCCGGTGGTGGGCATCAGTTCATCAACCTCACCGCCAGTTGTCTGTGGTGCCGCGAAGACCAAACGCCCGGCCACTACGATTCGGGCTTCATGTTGCTGCAGGTGCCTCGCGAGTACGACGAATTCGTTCGCTCGTTGCGCGACTATTTCAGTTTCCGCCCCGCCAACGCTTCTGCCTGAGCCCCTGTGAGCCTTGGCTCGCCAGAATCGCGCTAGAATCGGGTCGACCTCGATACAGGACGACCCCGTGAGCTCCAGCATTTTCTGGCACGACTACGAAACCACAGGCATCAACCCGCGCTGCGACCGGCCGCTGCAGGTGGCCGGTGTGCGCACCGACTTCGACCTCAACGAGATCGAAGAACCGATCAGCCTCTACTGCCGCCCTTCCGACGACATTCTGCCGCATCCGGCCGCCTGCCTGGTCACCGGTATCACCCCGCAACAACTGGCAACCCAAGGCCTGTGCGAAGCCGAGTTCATGACCCGGGTGCACGAGCAACTGGCGCGCCCTGGCACCTGTGGTGCCGGCTACAACACCCTGCGCTTCGACGACGAAGTGACGCGTTACAGCCTTTATCGCAACTTCTTCGACCCCTACGCCCGTGAGTGGCAGGGTGGCAACAGCCGCTGGGATTTGATCGACATCGTGCGCACCGCTTATGCCCTGCGTCCTGAAGGCATCGAATGGCCGCAGCAGGATGGACGCACCAGCCTGCGCCTGGAACTGCTCAGTCAAGCCAATGGCATCGACCATGGCCATGCCCACGAAGCACTTTCCGACGTGCGGGCCACGATTGCCCTGGCGCGCTTGATTCGGCAGAAACAGCCAAAGTTGTATGAGTGGCTGTTCCAGCTGCGCAGCAAACATAAAGTGATGGAGCAGATCCGTTTGTTGCAGCCGCTGGTACATATTTCAGGGCGTTTTTCGGCGGCACGTAATTACCTGGGGGTGGTCCTGCCGTTGGCGTGGCACCCGCGCAATCGCAATGCCCTGATTGTCTGCGACCTGCATCAGGAAACCCTACCGTTATTGCGGGAAAGTGCCGAAGTACTTCGCCAGCGTTTGTATACCCGCCATGAAGACCTGGCCGAAGGTGATTTACCCGTTCCGCTTAAATTGGTGCAGATCAATCGTTGCCCGGTGCTGGCGCCCCTCTCGGTATTGCGCCCGGCCGACCAACAACGCCTGGGCGTGGACTTGACGTTGTTACAATTGCGCGGTGAACAGCTGGCCAATCAACAGGCGCAATGGCAAGACAAGCTGGAACACATCTACGGCAAGGATGACTTCACGCCGAGTGAAGATCCTGAACAACAGTTGTATGACGGTTTTCTGGGGGATCGTGATCGCCGATTGTGCGAGCAAGTTCGTACGCTGGAACCCGCGCAGTTGGGCCATGGGCACTGGATGTTCGATGACCCGCGGATGCCTGAACTATTGTTCCGTTATCGGGCACGTAACTTCCCTGAAACCTTGAACAGTGAAGAGCGTCAGCGCTGGTATGGCTTCTGCCAGCAACGCCTGAGTGACCCGCAATGGGGCGCGCCGAATACCCTGGGTGATTTCGAGCAGGCGCGGCAACGTGCGTGGGAGAGCGCTGACGAAGCGGGGCGTCGGGTACTGGACGCCTGGCAGGAACACGCCCGTAAACTGCAGACACAATTTGCAATTGTGCCGTGAGCGGGAAAACAAAAACGCCGGCATTGAGCCGGCGTTTTTGTTGCGTTAAGCAAAGTGAGCGTGCGGACAATCAGTCCAGCAGGGTCGCCCAGCTTTCAACCACGTCACCACCCCACTTGGCTTTCCATTCTTTCAGGGTCTTGTGGTTGCCGCCTTTGGTTTCGATCACTTCACCATTGTGCGGGTTCTTGTATTGCTTGACCTTGCGCGCACGTTTAGTGGCGGTGGCCTTGACCGCGCCACGTGGCGCTTTGCTCAGTTTAGACTCTGGGTCGAGCAGGGCAATGACATCACGCAGCGACTTGGAGTACTCGCCCATCAGCGTGCGCAGTTTGCCTTCGAACTCCAGCTCTTGCTTCAGCTTGTCATCCTGGGACAGGTTGGCCAGGCGGGCCTGAAGTTCTTTGATGGCTTCTTCGGTGGCGCGGTACTCGTTAATCAGGGACATGGAGTGTTCCTTAAATACGTGTTCAGAAATGTGTGGGCCAATAATAGACAGGCGATACTCGCAAGTAAACATACAAATCGGCAATTAACTGTTAATTAAGCTGTGACAACATTTCTCCGCGTGAACAAAAATTTACATAAGCCCTGCATTTTGTCATGGCTATGCACGGTGCTCGCGTTGTGTGCCGACAGGTGCACACAGCGCGGGTGGTGCAATCCATACTGCGTTTTTTCTGGCGGGCCGCTAGAATGAGCGCCTTTGCGAAGTTCTGGAGTCTCATTCATGCGCACCTATCGTCTGGTGATCGCCTGCCCCGACCGTGTTGGCATCGTGGCGAAAGTCAGTAATTTCCTGGCCTTGTACAATGGCTGGATCAACGAAGCCAGCCACCACTCCGATGAACAGAGTGGTTGGTTCTTCATGCGTCATGAAATCCGTGCCGAATCCTTGCCATTCGGTATCGAGGCATTCCGCGAGGCGTTCGCGCCGATCGCTGAAGAGTTCTCCATGACCTGGCGTGTGACCGACTCGGCGCAGAAGAAGCGCGTGGTGTTGATGGCCAGTCGCGAATCCCACTGCCTGGCCGACCTGCTGCACCGCTGGCACACCGACGAGCTGGATTGCGACATCCCGTGCGTCGTTTCCAACCACAACGACCTGCGCAGCATGGTCGAGTGGCACGGCATTCCGTTCTTCCATGTGCCGGTCGACCCCAAGGACAAGGGGCCAGCCTTCGCCGAAGTGTCGCGCCTGGTCCAGGAGCACGCCGCCGATGTGGTGGTACTGGCCCGCTACATGCAAATCCTGCCGCCGCAGCTGTGCCAGGACTACGCTGAAAAAGTGATCAACATCCACCACAGCTTCCTGCCCTCGTTCGTCGGTGCCAAGCCCTACCATCAAGCGGCCCTGCGTGGCGTGAAGCTGATCGGTGCAACGTGCCACTACGTGACCGAAGAGCTGGACGCCGGCCCGATCATCGAGCAGGACGTGGTGCGTGTCAGCCATGCCGACAGCATCGAAGACATGGTGCGCTTCGGCCGTGATGTCGAGAAGATGGTGCTGGCCCGCGGCCTGCGTTATCACCTCGAAGACCGCGTGCTGGTGCATGGCAACAAGACTGTGGTGTTCGACTGATACGGACCCGGGGCTGCGCCGCAGCCCCAAGCCTTGGGAGTGTTGGATGGCAAACTCGCGCAACAAGCCCACCGCCTCAGCACCGCCAACCCTCGGCGAAGGCTGCCTGGCCCGCTATGACCCAGAGGCCCTGAGCGACGCCGACGGCACCGACTTCCCCGGCGCTGCCGACCTCTGGCAACAGCTCAACCCGCCTGACGCCGCCAGCGCTCCAGCAGCGGGCGCGCCAGCAGGCAAACGAACACCGGCCCACCTGCCAGCAGATAAAAGTAGTAAGTGACCGCGCGCCAGATCACGATCGCTGCGGCCGCTGTCGAACTGCCTACCATGGGCGTCAGCAGGCTTGCCGATGTCAGCTCGGCAGCGCCCGCGCCACCTGGCAGCAGGCTGAACTGCCCGGCGCTGAGCGAGAGCATCTGCACCAGAAAGCTGGGGATCCACGACAGCTCCACGCCCAAACCCTTCAGCACCAGGTACAGCACGCTGTAGCGCAGGCCCCAATGCAGGCAGGTCAGGGTGAACACCAGTGCCAGCGTGCGTTTGGGCAGGCGCCAGGTCTGCGCCAGGGCATCGATGAAGTGCAGTACCTTGCGCGCCCAGCGGCGTTTACGGCATTCAGGCATGCCCAGGCGCTGTAACAGACGGCCATTGAAACGCATCATCCCGCGCCGGTAGCGCAGCAACCCCAGTACCGCGATCAATGCCGAACACAGCAGCAGTGCGCTGCCCAGCAGCATGCTTTGCTGGCTGTGCCCCAGGCTGTGGAACAACGCATAGCCGGCAATCGCCAGCATCGCGCAGAAGAAAAACACCAGGTCGTTCAGTTGGTCCATGGCAAATACTGCGCCACTGCGCGCTGGGCCAATGCGGTCGCGCGCCAGCAGGGCCATGAGGGTCAGCGGGCCGCCGCTGCCGCCTGGGGTGGTGCAGATGGCGAACTCAGTGGCCATGACCACGCTGAGGCTGCGCAAGTACCGAAGCTGCGCGCCTTGCTGGCCGAGCAGCAGGCGCAGGCGAATGGCATTTATCACCCAGCACAGCAAGATCATGCCCAGCAGCGTCAGCAGCAAGCCTGGGTCGAAGCGCTGAAGCCTTGGCAGCAGGTCACTACCGCCCAGCACGATTGGCACCAGCACGGCGCCCAGCAAAGCCAGTGCCAGCCAGCCCAGGCGGTTCATGCGCTGGCCTGGCGGTCCAGCCAGGCGGACTTGGTCAACGGCACGCGGCCCTGTGCCAGCAGCGTGCGCAAGGTCTGTAGCCAGTACTCGCGGGAGGTGCGGTGGCGCATGTCCACCGGGTGCAGGCCCAGGCGCACGGTGCCCGCTTCACGCCAGCGCCGGCATTGCCAGTCGCACAGCAACCGCGATAAGCCTCGGCGCCAGGCGCTGCGTGCGCTCCACACCAGGCCAGGCGCTTCGATGGCGGTAAAGTCCGGCAGGCGATACAGGTGCTGCGGGGTGCTGGTGTAGCGCAGCGGAAGCTGGCGCAGTGCCTGGCGGGTGCCTTGGCTCATCAGCCAGGCCGGGGCGACGAAGCCGGCAACCGGCCAACCTTGTCGGTCAAACACTGCCAGGCCTTGCTCCAGGCGTTGCAGCGCCTGCTGCTTATCAAGCCCGTAGAATTCGCCTTCGTGGGTATAGATGCGGCGCATGAAAAACGCCCCGGGGCTGCGCGGTGGCGAGCCGTCGTCGGCATGGTAGAAACCGTGCAGCGCCAGCTCATCGCCCAGCGCCAGGCGCCGTTCGAGCAGGCGGCAGAAGGTAGGCGAGCGCTGCAGGGGGTTGCGGTGGTGAAAGTCTGGCACCACCAGCCAGGTCATGGGCACGCCGCCGATTTCATCGATGGCCTGGACGAAGGGTTGGTAGTCGGGCCAGGTCTCGGGCGCGACATCGTGCAGCACCAGCATCAGGCTGCGGGGTGCGCTGGTGCTTTCAGCCATGGGCGCGCACCCGCGGTTGGTGGCCGAGTACGGCCTGGTAATGCTGAAGCAAGCCGGCGACCACGTTGTCCCATGAGTAGTGTTGCTCGACATGGCGGCGGGCCTGGGTGCCGAGCGCGCGCACGCCTTCTTCGAACACCTGGCGCACGGCCTGCGCCATGGCCGGCCCGTCATTGGCCTGGCACAGGCGCCCGCACTGTTCGTTGACGATCTCGCCAAAGGCGCCGGCGCGCACAGCCACTACCGGCGTGGCGCTGGCCATCGCTTCGAGGATGACCAGGCCAAAGGTTTCCTGGTCGCCGGCGTGCACCAGCAGGTCGGCACTGGCCATCAGCCTGGCGACTTCCTGCGGCGGGCAGAAGTGGTCGATCACGCTGACGTTCTGTGGCACGTTCACCGGCATGTTGGAGCCGACCAGCAGCAGGTGGTAGGGGCGGCCCAGGTGCTGCATGCAGTCGAGCAGCACCGGCAGGTTCTTCTCCCGCGAGCCCCGGCCGGCGTAGATCAGCAGGCGGCTGGTGTCGGCAATCCCGAGTTCGGCACGCAGGTGCGGGTCGCGGTGGTCGGGGTTGAAGGTGGCCAGGTCCACCCCCAGGCGCTGCACATGCACATCGCGCACGCCCAGGCGGCGCAGTTTGTCGGCCATTACCTGGCTGGGCGCCAGGACCCGGTCGAAGTTGCCGTACAGCTTGCTGACATAGGCCTCGACATTGGGCGTGAACCAGTTGCCCATGCGGTTGCTGACCAATAGCGGCAGGTCGGAGTGGTAGAAGCCGATGACCGGTACGTCGAGCTGGCGGCGTGCCTCCAGGGCAGCCCAGGCGGTCAGGTAGGGGTCGCCGACTTCGATCAGGTCGGGTTTGAGGCTGCGCAGCACATTGCACCAGGGCGCCAGGCGTACCGGGAAGCGGTAGCCGTTGCCGAAGGGCAGGGGAGGCGCGGGCACCTGGTAGATGCCATCGGTGTGTTGCGCGCTGGCGCCGGGGATCAGCAGGCTGTGGCGCACGCCGTGGATGGCATCGAGGCGGCGGTGTTTGGCATCAAGATAGGTACGTACGCCACCGCTTGCCGGGGCGTAGAACATGGTGATGTCGGCGATGTGCACGATCAGCATCCCTCCGGGATCGTCTTCGGGTCTGTCAGCCGGCTGTAAGGGGCCGGCGATGACGCGCCTAAAGGTTGACCTACCAGAAGGATAGTTTGTTCGATCGGGTTGGGTGGGGGGGAGCTGTGTTGGTTGCTTCGCAGGTACAGCTCCCACAACGATCGTGTGGGAGCAACTGTCTTCTTGTGGAAGCTGGCCTTGCCGGCGATGGGGCGCGTAGCGCCCCAGGCCCGGCTGTGCCGGGCATCGCCAGCAAGGCTTGCTCCTACGAATGAGCTATTTGCTCCTTCCAGGGCGTTCCGGTCTTGAGCATCGCATTTAGCCTCACTATCAATACTCGCATACACGCCACCACCGATACTTTCGCGCACTTCCCCTGGGCTCGCAGTGCTTTGTAGCGCTCGCAGAAGTCCTTGTTGTGCCGTATCACCACCCAGCAGGCCATATAGAGCGCCCGCCTGACTTGTGAGCGCCCCCCCCAGATTGAACGCTTGCCCGACTGCTTGCCGCTGTCCTGGTTGAACGGCGCAACACCGACCAAGGCGGCAATTTCCTTCTTATCCACCTGGCCCAGCTCTGGCAGCAAGGCCATCAGCTTTCCGGCAGTAATCAGACCAATTCCTTTGACTTGAGTGAGCTGTTTAACCCGGTCATCAGGCAAAGCTGCTGCCTGCTGTGCGATCTCTTGTTCCAGCGCTCGAATTTCACCCTTCAGATAGGCGATGTGTTGTTCCAACCGCAAACAAACACTGGGAGCCCGCGCCTGCTTCAGGCGCCGCTTGTCATCGTCGCGCTGTTGGACGAAGCGATCCCGCTGCATAAGCAGTTCGCGCAGCAAGGCCCGCTCGGGTGTCATCACCTGGCAAGGCCGTGGGGGCATAACTTCAGCCAGGTGAGCCAAAACAGCTGCGTCAATGGGATCGGTCTTGGCGCGTTTACCCATCGACTTGGCAAAGTCCCGGGCACGACTGGGATTGATCCGGCAAACCGGAAAATCGGCATCCTGCAGCGCTTTGAGGACATTGCACTCGTAGCCACCGGTAGCTTCGAGCAAGACCATTGAAACTGCATACCCGCCAAGCTTTTCGACGAGCAGTTGGAATCCCTTCAAGTCATTGGAAACACTGAAGTTCACCCCCTCAGGGCGGATGTGAACAGCAAGTGTGGCACTGGAAACATCGATGCCGACAGAGGAAGACATGGCCAAACCCTCTTAAACTCAAGGAGTGAGAGCGCTTTGGCTTGGCCCACGCTTGTGATTCGAGATTACGCCCCTCATCCAACTGTTCGGGCTCTCGCCAAAGTGGAACGGTGAATGGCAGCTTTTGCTCCCACACGTGCTCTGGGCACCTCGGGCTATCAGCTTGCCATTCACCGCTCTCACTTCAGATTCTATTCCCTCTCCAAGACACAAGCGGGTTCACCCGCGAAGCAGGCGGTGCGGTCTGGGGTCAGATACGGAAGCTGCCCACCAGGTGTTTCAGGCGCGAAGCCTGTTGCTCCAGGTCCGAACAGGCGCGCAGGGTGGCTTGCAGGTTTTCAACGCCCTCCTGGTTGAGCATGTTGATCTCATTGATATCCATGTTGATCGCTTCGACCACGGCGGTCTGTTCTTCGGTGGCCGTGGCCACCGACTGGTTCATGCCGTCGATTTCGCCGATACGCACGGTCACGCTGTCCAGGCGCTCGCCGGCCTGGTTGGCGATCTGCACGCTGTCCTGGCTGTGGCGCTGGCTCTGGCCCATGGTGTCGACCGACTCGCGGGCACCGACCTGCAGCTCTTCGATCATGGTTTGCACCTGTTGTGCCGACTCCTGGGTGCGGTGCGCCAGGTTGCGCACTTCGTCGGCAACCACCGCAAAGCCGCGCCCGGCTTCACCGGCACGGGCGGCTTCGATCGCCGCGTTCAAGGCCAGCAGGTTGGTCTGCTGGGAGATGCTGGTGATAACTTCGAGAATCTGGCCGATGTTGACGGTCTTGCTGTTGAGCGTCTCGATGTGCGCGCTGGAGGTGACGATCAGGTCGGACAGGCGATTCATCGCCGCAATATTGCGTTCCACCACCTGCTGGCCTTCTTCAGCCAGCAAGCGTGCGGAGCTTGCATGTTGCGAGGCTTGGGCGGCGTTGCCGGCGATTTCCTGAGCAGCGGCGCCCAACTCGTTGATGGCGGCGGCGACGCTGTTGGTGCGGTTGGATTGCTCGTCGGAGTTGGTCATCGACGAGTTCGAGGCGCTGATCACTCGCAGGGCCACTTCGTTGACCTGCTCGGTGGCCGAGGACACTTCGCGGATCGAGCCGTGGATGCGCTCGACGAAGCGGTTGAAGGCGGTACCGAGAATGCCGAATTCGTCCTGGTTTTGGATGCGCAAGCGTTTGGTCAGGTCGCCTTCACCTTCGGCGATGTCTTCCATGGCGCGGGTCATGGTCAGCAACGGTTGCATCAGCACACGAATCAGCAGGCCGAGCAGGCCGATGATGATGACCACCGCAACCAGCGTGGCGATCACCGCCGAGGTGCGGAAGGTGCTGAGCATGGAGAAGGCTTTGTCCTTGTCCACCGACAGGCCGATGTACCAGTTGGCCGACGGCAGGCCTTTGATCGGGGTGAAGGTCAGCAGGCGGGTCTGGCCCTGAGCCTGGACTTCAGTCAGCTCACCGGAAAGTGTCGGCGTGTGCTGCGGGAACAGGTCCGACAGCGATTTCATCACCAGATCCTTGTCCGGGTGGACAAGGATCTTGCCTTGGTCGTTGACCAGGAACGCGTAGCCCATGCCACCGAAGTTCAGCGAGTTGATGATCTCAACCAGGCCGTCGAGGGCCAGGTCGCCACCGACTACGCCCACACTGTTGGACACTTTGCTGAGGATGCCGATGACCATCTTGTTGGTGGTCATGTCGATGTACGGTTCGGTCAGCGTCGCGCCGGAGGCGTTCATGCCGTCCTTGTACCAGGGGCGGGTGCGTGGGTCGTAGCCGTCGGGCATCGCGGCGTCCGGGCGCACGCTGAAGCCACCGTCGACCTTGCCCAGGTACACCGTGAGGAAGCTTGTGAGCAGCGCATTTTGCCCCATCAGGGTTTCGGCGTCGCTGGGTGACTGGGCAATGTTCTGTGCCAGGTTCTGCACCAGCTTGATACGCCCTTCGAACAGGTTGCGAATATTGGTCGAAGTGGATTCGCCCATTTCAGCCAGATAATTCTCCAGATCCTCTCTGATCGCATTACGCTGGAGATAATCGTTATAGAGGGTGAACAGGCTGAAGGCGAGTATCACGATCAGTGATGCCGCCAAGAGAATCTTGTGGCTGAAACGAAGGCTTTTGCTCATGGTGTAATCGGTTCCGCTAAGGTTTTATCGGGCGTTCGCACGAATACATCTGCAAGACAGTGCAACATCCCGGGAAGTCCTAGTTGGGTTGTTACTGTGTTCTAGGCGAATATCACCCCGAGGTATCGGCCGATACGCGGCAAAGCTTGAGAAGAGGATGAAAGAAGATGTCGGATCCTTCGCAAATTGTTGTAGGGGCGGGCCTTGATGGCTTGCCTGTGAATCAAGCCATGCGCCTCGCCAACCGCCACGGGCTGGTAGCCGGCGCCACGGGCACTGGTAAAACCGTCACCTTGCAGCACCTTGCCGAAGTATTCAGTGATGCCGGCGTGGCGGTATTCGCGGCCGACGTCAAAGGCGACCTCTGCGGCCTGGGGGCGGCAGGCGCGCCGCAGGGCAAGGTGGCCGAGCGCATTGCCGGCATGCCCTGGTTGGGGCATACGCCCCAGGCTTACCCGGTGAGCCTGTGGGACATCGCCGGGCAGTCCGGCCACCCCTTGCGCACGACCCTCAGCGAAATGGGGCCGCTGCTGCTGGGTAACCTGTTGGAGCTGACCGACAGCCAGCAGGCAGCCTTGTATGCAGCGTTCAAGGTGGCCGACCGTGAAGGCCTGCTGCTGCTTGACCTCAAAGACCTCAAGGCGCTGCTGGCGCACCTGAAGGACAACCCGCAAATGCTGGGTGAAGACAGCGCGCTGATGACCAGCGCCTCCACCCAGGCCTTGCTGCGTCGCCTGGCGACCCTTGAGCAGCAAGGCGCCGAAGCGCTGTTCGGTGAGCCGGCGTTGCAGTTAGAAGACTTGCTGCGCCCCGGCAGTGACGGCCGTGGGCGTATCCATTTGCTCGATGCCAGCCGGCTGGTGCACGAGGCGCCGAAGGTGTATGCGACCTTCCTGCTGTGGCTGTTGGCCGAATTGTTCGAACAGTTGCCGGAACGTGGCGATGCCGACAAGCCGGTATTGGCGCTGTTCTTCGATGAAGCGCATTTGCTGTTCAACGGCACGCCCAAGGCATTGCAGGACCGCCTGGAGCAGGTGGTAAGGCTGATTCGCTCCAAGGGCGTGGGGGTCTACTTCGTCACGCAGTCGCCGGGTGACCTGCCAGATGCCGTGCTGGCCCAGTTGGGCCTGCGCATCCAGCATGGGTTGCGTGCGTTCACCGCAAAAGAGCAAAAGTCGCTCAGGGCCGTGGCCGATGGCTTTCGCCCCAACCCCGCATTCGACAGCCTGGCGGTGCTGACCGAGCTGGGTATCGGTGAAGCCTTGGTCGGCACGCTGGAGGAAAAGGGCACGCCCGCCATGGTGCAGCGGGTGCTGATCGCCCCACCGCAATCGCGCATCGGCCCCTTGAGCGTGGCTGAACGTAGCGCGTTGATAGCCTTGTCGCCGCTGGCCGGGCGCTACGACAAACCGGTGGACCGTGAGTCGGCCTATGAAATGCTCACCCAGCGCAAGGGTGAGCCTGTCGAGCCGACGCCGGTGCCAAAGGCCGGTGAAGAGAGTTTTGCCGACAAGGCCGGAGATTTTTTGCAGAGTGCGGCGGGGCAGGCGATCAAGTCTGCGGTGCGCCAGGCTGCCAATCAGTTGGGGCGGCAGTTGGTGCGGGGGTTGATGGGGTCGTTGTTGGGCGGCAAGAAGCGTTAGCAGTATCGAGGCCTATGAAAAAGGCGCCTGCAAAGGCGCCTTTTTCTACAGCGGTATCGCTCAGCCAATCGCCTTGGACGCCAGCCAGAACAGGCCAGCTGCCAAGCCCATCGAGGCGGGCAGGGTCAGTATCCAGGCCAGCAGGATGGTCTTTACGGTGCCGCCTTGCAGGCCGCTCTTGTTGGCGACCATGGTACCGGCAACACCGGATGACAACACATGGGTGGTCGATACCGGCAGGCTGAACACGTTGGCCATGCCGATGGCGCAGGCTGCGGTGATCTGCGCCGACATGCCTTGGGCATACGTCATGCCCTGCTTGCCGATCTTCTCGCCAACCGTCAGTACCACGCGCTTCCAGCCAACCATGGTACCCAGGCCCAGGGCCAGGGCAACGGCCACGATCACCCAAAACGGTGCATATTCGGTGGTGGCGGTGAGGTCTTTGCGCAGCTTCTCAAGGTCCGCCTTTTCACGGGCGTCCAGGCCTGGCAGCTTGCCGACCTTTTTCGCCGTGTCATCCAGGCAGAGCAGGTAGCGGCGTACTTCCACGCGCTTGTCGGCATCCAGGGTGTGGTAGTCGGTCACGCCCTTGAGCGAGGCCTGCAGTGCGGTGATGGTCGGCTCGGTCTGCTGCGGGTTGCAACTGAACTGCTCTGGCAGGTCGCTCGACTTGGCCTTGCCCAGCGCCAGGAACTCACCCAGGGTGGCTTCGTTGCGCTGGTAGAACTGGCTCATGTGCAGGGTGGCGTCGCGGGTACGCTCGATCTGATAGGTGGTGCTGTTCAGGTCGAGAACGAACTTGGCCGGCACGATACCGATCAGCACCAGCATGATCAGGCCGATGCCTTTTTGACCATCGTTGGAGCCGTGAACGAAGCTCACGCCCATGGCCGAAATCACCAGTACCAGGCGGTTCCAGAAGGGTGGGTGCTTCTTGTCGTCGAGCTTGCGGCGCTGTTCGGGCGTCTTGTGCATCTTCGACAGAGGCCGCCACCATTTAAGGCCGATCAGCACCAGGGCCGCGACGGCGAAGCCTGCCATTGGCGAGACCACCAGCGACATGGCGATGTCGATCGCCTTCTGCCAGTTGACGCCATCGCCGAGCGGGATGTCGTTGATCAGGGCATTGGCCAGGCCAACACCGAGGATCGAGCCGATCAGCGTGTGCGAGCTGGAGGCCGGGATACCGAAGTACCAGGTGCCCAGGTTCCAGGTGATGGCTGCAGCCAGCAGCGAGAAGACCATGGCCAGGCCGTGCCCGGTGTTCACATTGATCAGCAACTCTACCGGCAGCAGGTGAACGATGGCATAGGCCACCCCGACACCACCGAGCAGAACGCCGAGGAAGTTGAACACGCCGGAGAAAAACACGGCGAGGTGCGGCGGCATGGCTTTGGTATAGATGACGGTAGCTACCGCGTTAGCGGTGTCATGAAAGCCATTGATGAACTCGAAGGCGAGTACGAAGGTCAAGGCGAGCAGCAGGCTCACCAACACCCAGGCATCCAGTCCGCTGAATAAATCGATCATGAAGGTTGTCTGGCGGTCTTAGGGGGGCGGGATTATGCCAGAAAATATTGGCAATCGATGCACCCGCGACAGACCGGTGGCATGCCTGACGCTGCGACCTTCAAGCGCATGCTTACGCGTTTGGGTGAATAAATGTCGGCTAAAAAGCGAAAAATATGCGGAAAATCGTCAAATTTCTGCAAAGTATGAGGGGATGTATCAATTCAAACGGCCGTATGAAATTTGTGTAATTCCATTTCATCTTCGACCGATGGGTAAAGATCGACCGCGCCCGGGCGTGCCGGGCGACGACGCGGAAGGCGGAACCTGGCGCTCAGGGTTTGTCGCTGCGCAGTTCCTTTTCCATTTTTTCCAGCTCCTCGTTGAACGCCTGGTCACGCACGCTGGCGCGCTTGCGCCAAGGTTTGCGTTCCGGGTCCGGTTGAGCTGCGTAAGTGGTGACTTCACCACCGTAAACATCCTTGTAACGTTCAGCCTGGCGCTCGAGTTCTACGCGCAGTTCATCTTTCGTCACAGTAGTACCTGAGTAAGTTGAATTAAGGACTGTTGTTGTTTGCTGTACAGCGTGCCCCAGCGCGCACAGCGATGCCACCTGGAAAGCAGTGGGGATGCCATACAGCGCCTGTACAGGCGTGGGTTGAGCGTAAGTGCTGGATACAGCGGTGTATTCCATTACCCCAGCATCGGGGCGTTCAACCCAATCGATTATAGCAACCGACAATTGTTCGAACAGGGTTATTTACCCCAGCCTGACAGCGCCAGTAGAAGTTGTCGGTTTCATTCGGCAACGCGTCACGTCGTGCGTATAACTTTGAAAGGCGTGACGGGCAAAAGTTCGTCGCGACACAGTAGCGAGGAGGGGATGTAAAAACGGCCTCGCACAAGGCGAGGCCGTTGCCTGGGACTTCTACGGTGGGTACCTGACCAGTCTCTCCAAAGAAGCCACAAGTGGCAGGAGAAAGGTATAAGCAAAAGTGTCAGCGGTCAATTGCGATTATCGGCCGTTCGTTCGATAATCGCACGAACCAGCGATTTTTTTGAGGTGAGCGATGAGCGACGAAACACCGGCCAACGAATCTGCCAACCCAGAGGCGGTACGCCCTGCCGCACCGGCACTGGCGCCGCCGATCGTGGCATCGCCGGCCAAGCGTATTCAGGCGTTTACCGGCGACCCGGATTTCATGACCTCGCTCGCGCGGGGGCTGGCGGTGATCCAGGCGTTTCAGGAGCGCAAGCGCCACCTGACCATCGCCCAGATCAGCCACCGCACCGAGATCCCGCGCGCGGCGGTGCGCCGCTGCCTGCACACGTTGATCAAGCTGGGCTATGCGACAACTGACGGGCGCACGTATTCGCTGTTGCCCAAGGTGCTCACCCTGGGGCATGCCTACCTTTCGTCGACGCCTTTGGCGATTTCCGCACAGCCGTACCTGGACCGCATCAGTGACCAGTTGCACGAGGCGGCCAACATGGCCACCCTCGAAGGCGACGACATCCTTTATATAGCCCGATCGGCGACAGTGGAGCGGCTGATCTCGGTGGACCTGTCGGTTGGCGGGCGTTTGCCGGCGTATTGCACGTCCATGGGGCGAATCCTGCTGGCGGCGATGGATGACACCAGCCTGCGCGAGTACCTGGACCGGGCAGACCTGAAGGCGCGCACCAGCAGGACCTTGCATGATGCCGAATCGTTGTTTGCCTGCATCCAGCAAGTGCGTGCCCAGGGCTGGTGCGTGGTGGACCAGGAGCTGGAGCAAGGGCTGCGTTCTATTGCCGTGCCTATTTATGACGCGTCGGGGCAGGTGCTTGCCGCGTTGAATGTCAGCACTCATGTTGGGCGTGTGACACGTAGCGAACTTGAGCAGCGGTTCTTGCCGATCCTGTTGGCGGCCAGTCGGGATCTTTGCCATCAGTTGTTTGGTTGAACTGTGCAGGGGGTCTATCGCCCCCTCCATGTCCCACAATCGAACACTTCAGCTGTTTCCTGTTCGATAAACGCACAATGTCGCTCCCAGCGAATTGCGTCCCCCCCGTCTGCTGATTAATGTCTCTCGCAACGGTCGGCTTGCCGACCGAACAAGAAAAACATAAGAGGCACATACCATGACTACTGTCCCATCGCTGCCGCGGCCGCACCCGCACGCAGTAGTGTTGTATCCAGGCTGACGCAGGCCGCCATCACCCCATTATCGAACCCTGTACTCGCGCCCTGAGTGCGGTGGCATGGCTGTGCCCTAATTCTGGATAACAACAATGAACCAACCACAATCCAACGTCGGCAATTGCCTCGACGTTCAGTCGTTCATCAATGACCAGCCGCTGTCCCGCTATCAATGGCGGGTCGTGTTGCTGTGTTTTCTGATTGTCTTCCTCGATGGCCTGGACACCGCTGCCATGGGCTTCATCGCCCCGGCCCTGTCCCAGGAGTGGGGCATCGACCGCGCCAGCCTCGGCCCGGTCATGAGTGCCGCGTTGATCGGCATGGTGTTTGGCGCGTTGGGCTCCGGGCCGCTGGCCGACCGTTTCGGGCGCAAGGGCGTGCTGGTGGGCGCGGTGCTGGTATTCGGCGGCTTCAGCCTGGCCTCGGCCTACGCGACCAATGTCGACCAACTGCTGATCCTGCGTTTTCTGACCGGGCTTGGGCTGGGTGCGGGTATGCCCAATGCGACCACGCTGCTGTCCGAATACACCCCCGAGCGCCTCAAGTCGCTGCTGGTAACCAGCATGTTCTGTGGTTTCAACCTGGGCATGGCGGGGGGTGGCTTCATCTCCGCGAAGATGATCCCGGCCTACGGCTGGCATAGCCTGCTGGTGATCGGTGGCGTGCTGCCGCTGCTGCTGGTGGTAGTGCTGATGGTCTGGCTGCCGGAGTCGGCGCGGTTCCTGGTGGTGCGTAATCGCGGCACCGACAAGGTGCGCAAGGCCTTGGCGCCGATTGCGCCGCAGGTGGTGGCCCAGGCGGCCAGTTTCAGCGTGCCCGAGCAGAAGGCGGTGGCTGCGCGCAACGTGTTTGCGGTGATCTTCTCCGGCACCTACGGCCTGGGCACGATGCTGCTGTGGCTGACCTACTTCATGGGCTTGGTGATTGTCTATCTGCTGACCAGCTGGCTGCCGACCCTGATGCGTGACAGTGGTGCCAGCATGGAAGAGGCAGCCTTCATTGGCGCGCTGTTCCAGTTCGGTGGCGTGCTGAGTGCAGTGGGAGTGGGGTGGGCCATGGACCGCTTCAACCCGCACAAGGTCATCGGCATTTTCTATCTGTTGGCCGGGGTGTTTGCCTACGCCGTCGGGCAGAGCCTGGGCAACATCACCGTGCTTGCGACCCTGGTGCTGGTTGCGGGTATGTGTGTCAACGGTGCGCAGTCGGCCATGCCGTCGCTGGCAGCACGCTTCTACCCGACCCAGGGCCGTGCCACAGGCGTTTCGTGGATGCTGGGCATCGGTCGCTTTGGCGCGATTCTGGGCGCCTGGAGCGGTGCGACGCTGTTGGGCCTGGGCTGGAATTTCGAACAGGTGCTGACGGCATTGCTGGTACCGGCTGCATTGGCGACGGTGGGTGTGATCGTGAAGGGGTTGGTCAGCCACGCGGACGCGACCTGAAACGCTGGAATTGGATGGTTAGCAGGACAACAAATTGTTCGATAATCGCACAAAAGTTCGATTATCGGATTGTAAGCTACCTGCCAGTCTCCTTAATCTGAACTCACCGATGCACCCTGACCAGGAGTCTCCAAATGGCTGCAATTCTCTCGCTTCACGAAGCCGTGAAGCAGTTCGTACAGGACGGCGATACCGTCGCCCTCGAAGGTTTCACTCACCTGATCCCGACCGCTGCCGGCCACGAGATCATCCGTCAGGGCAAGCGCGACCTGACCCTGGTGCGCATGACGCCAGACCTGATCTACGACCAGCTGATCGGCGCCGGCTGCGCCAGCAAGCTGATCTTCTCCTGGGGCGGCAACCCAGGTGTCGGCTCGCTGCACCGCCTGCGTGACGCGGTCGAGAAGCAGTGGCCGCATGCGATCGAAATCGAAGAACACAGCCATGCCGACCTGGCCAACGCCTACGTCGCCGGTGCCTCCGGCCTGCCTTTCGCGGTACTGCGTGCCTACGCAGGCTCCGACCTGCCGAAGGTCAACCCGCTGATCAAGAGCGTGGCCTGCCCGTTCACCGGCGAAGTGCTGGCCGCCGTACCGTCGGTACGCCCGGATGTAACCGTGATCCACGCACAGAAGGCCGACCGCAAGGGCAACGTGCTGCTGTGGGGCATTCTGGGCGTGCAGAAGGAAGCAGCCCTGGCGGCCAAGCGCTGCATCGTCACGGTCGAGGAGATCGTCGACGACCTGCAGGCGCCGATGAACGCGTGCGTCCTGCCGACCTGGGCGCTGAGCGCCGTTTGCCTGGTACCCGGTGGCGCACACCCGTCCTACGCCCATGGCTACTACGAGCGTGACAACCGCTTCTACCAGGCCTGGGACCCGATCGCGCGCAACCGCGAGACGTTCAGTGCCTGGATCGATACCTACATCCGTGGTACCGCCGATTTCAACGAATTCAAGGCCAAGCTGGCCAGCGCTGCGGAGGCTGCACAATGAGCTACTCCACCTCTGAAATGATGACCGTGGCCGCCGCCCGCCGCCTGCGCAACGGTGCTGTGTGCTTCGTCGGTATCGGCCTGCCGTCCAAGGCCGCCAACCTGGCGCGCCTGACCTCGTCGCCAGACGTGGTACTGATCTACGAATCTGGCCCGATCGGCGCCAAGCCAAGCGTGCTGCCACTGTCGATCGGCGATGGCGAACTGGCCGAAACCGCAGACACCGTGGTCCCGACCGGCGAGATCTTCCGCTACTGGCTGCAGGGTGGCCGCATCGACGTGGGCTTCCTCGGCGCTGCGCAGGTTGACCGCTTCGGCAACATCAACACCACAGTGGTCGGTGACTACCACGCGCCGAAGACCCGCCTGCCGGGTGCCGGTGGCGCGCCAGAGATCGCCGGCTCCGCCAAGCAGGTGCTGATCATCCTCAAGCAGTCTCCGCGTGCCTTCGTCGACAAGCTGGACTTCATCACCTCGGTCGGTCACGGCGAGGGTGGCGATTCGCGCAAACGCCTTGGCCTGCCAGGTGAAGGCCCGGTTGGCATCATCACCGACCTGTGCATCATGGAGCCAGAAGCCGGCACCCATGAATTCGTGGTCACCGCGATTCACCCGGGTGTGACCCGCGAGCAGATCGTGGCTGCCACCGGCTGGGCGATTCGCTTTGCCGATGACGTGCAGACCAGCGCCGCACCCACCGAAGTCGAACTGACCGCCCTGCGTGACCTCGAAGCCCGTACCGCCGCGGCCCATGGCCAGGTGGCAGGAGAAGCCTGATGCGCGACGTATTCATCTGTGACGCCATCCGCACCCCAATCGGCCGCTTCGGCGGCGCCCTGGCCGGCGTGCGCGCCGATGACCTGGCGGCAGTGCCGCTGAAGGCGCTGATCGAGCGCAACCCGTCGGTGCAGTGGGATCAGGTCGACGAAGTGTTCTTCGGTTGTGCCAACCAGGCCGGTGAAGACAACCGCAACGTGGCCCGTATGGCGCTGCTGCTGGCGGGCCTGCCCGAGACCATTCCAGGCGTAACCCTAAACCGCCTGTGCGCATCGGGCATGGATGCCATCGGCACGGCGTTCCGCGCGATCGCCAGTGGCGAAATGGAACTGGCCATCGCCGGTGGCGTCGAGTCGATGTCGCGTGCACCCTTTGTGATGGGCAAGGCCGAGAGCGGCTACTCGCGCAACATGAAGCTTGAAGACACCACCATTGGTTGGCGCTTCATCAACCCGTTGATGAAAAGCCAGTACGGCGTCGATTCGATGCCGGAAACCGCCGATAACGTGGCTGACGATTACCAAGTGTCCCGCGCCGACCAGGACGCTTTCGCCCTGCGCAGCCAGCAGAAAGCCGCTGCGGCCCAGGCTGCTGGCTTCTTCGCCGAAGAGATCGTGCCGGTGCGTATTGCCCACAAAAAGGGCGAGACCGTCGTCGAGCGCGATGAGCACCTGCGCCCGGAAACCACCCTTGAAGCCTTGACCAAGCTCAAGCCGGTCAATGGCCCGGACAAGACCGTCACAGCTGGCAACGCTTCGGGTGTCAACGACGGTGCTGCGGCACTGATCCTGGCGTCGGCCGAAGCGGTGAAGAAACACGGCCTGACCCCACGTGCCCGAGTGCTGGGCATGGCCAGTGGCGGCGTTGCACCTCGGGTAATGGGCATTGGCCCGGTGCCGGCGGTGCGCAAGCTGACCGAGCGCCTGGGCGTGGCGATGAGCGACTTCGACGTGATCGAGCTGAACGAAGCGTTCGCCAGCCAAGGCCTGGCCGTGCTGCGTGAACTGGGTGTGGCCGATGATGCCCCGCACGTGAACCCCAATGGCGGCGCGATTGCCCTGGGCCACCCGCTGGGCATGAGCGGTGCGCGCCTGGTGCTGACGGCGCTGCATCAGTTGGAGAAGAGCGGCGGGCGTAAAGGCCTGGCGACCATGTGCGTGGGTGTCGGCCAAGGGTTGGCGTTGGCCATCGAGCGGGTTTGACCTGTACCGGCCTCTTCGCGGGCAAGCCCGCTCCCACAGGGGACCACGCCTCTTCTGTGGGCGCGGGCTTGCCCGCGAAGAGGCCGGCCCTGTAAGACTCAAGGCCAATTGCCAGCCTGTGAGCGGAACGAGTGTGTTACTAGGTATGTCTAGAATTACCTAGGACCCTCCAGGAGTAAAACCTCATGACCTCAACCTATTACACCGGCGAAGAACGCAGCAAGCGTATCTTCGCAATCGTGGGTGCCTCTTCAGGCAACCTGGTGGAATGGTTCGACTTCTACGTCTATGCCTTCTGCGCGATCTACTTCGCCCCGGCCTTCTTCCCCTCCGACGACCCCACCGTGCAGTTGCTCAACACCGCAGGTGTATTCGCTGCGGGCTTCCTGATGCGCCCCATTGGTGGCTGGATCTTTGGCCGCCTGGCCGATCGCCATGGCCGCAAGAATTCCCTGATGATTTCGGTGCTAATGATGTGCGCCGGGTCCTTGATGATCGCCTGCCTGCCAACTTACGGCAGCATTGGTGCCTGGGCGCCGGCGCTGCTGTTGCTCGCCCGCTTGATCCAGGGGCTGTCGGTGGGCGGCGAGTACGGCACCACCGCCACCTACATGAGTGAAGTGGCACTGCGTGGCCAGCGCGGCTTCTTCGCCTCGTTCCAGTACGTGACCCTGATCGGCGGCCAGCTGTTGGCGGTGCTGGTGGTGGTGATCCTGCAGCAGTTGCTGACCGAGGATGAGCTACGCGCCTGGGGCTGGCGCATTCCGTTCGTGGTCGGCGCGGTGGCCGCACTGATCTCGCTGATGCTGCGTCGCTCGCTGCACGAAACCAGCAACGCCGAGACTCGCAATGACAAGGACGCCGGCTCGATCAGCGGGCTGTTCCGCAACCATGCTGCAGCGTTTATCACTGTGCTGGGTTACACCGCCGGCGGTTCGCTGATTTTCTACACCTTCACCACCTACATGCAGAAGTACCTGGTCAACACGGCCGGGATGAACGCCAAGAGCGCCAGCTATGTGATGACGGGCGCGCTGTTCCTGTTCATGATCCTGCAGCCGTTCTTCGGCATGCTCTCCGACCGTATCGGCCGACGTAACTCCATGCTGCTGTTCGGCGCCCTGGGTACGCTGTTCACTGTGCCCCTGTTGATGGCACTGAAGACCGTGACCAGCCCGTTCCTGGCCTTCGTGCTGATCAGCCTGGCCTTGTGTATCGTCAGTTTCTACACCTCTATCAGCGGCCTGGTAAAAGCGGAGATGTTCCCGCCGCAGGTGCGCGCACTGGGGGTGGGCCTTGCGTATGCGGTGGCCAACGCCATGTTCGGCGGGTCTGCCGAATATGTGGCCTTGGGCCTGAAGACGCTGGGCATGGAAAACACCTTTTACTGGTACGTGACGGCCATGATGGCGGTGGCTTTCTTGTTCAGCCTGCGCCTGCCCAAGCAGGCGGCGTACCTGCACCATGATGATTAAGGACCTGCAATGACGTACCGTGCGGACAACCAGCTGTTCGATGCCTACTTCACCGCGCCGGCCATGCGCGAGATTTTCTCTGACCGTGGCCGCCTGCAGGGCATGCTCGATTTCGAAGCCGCCCTGGCCCGCGCCGAAGCGGCCGCCGGGCTGGTGCCGCACAGCGCGGTGGCGGCCATCGAAGCGGCCTGCAAGGCCGAGCGCTACGACGCTCACGCCCTGGCCGATGCCATCGCCAGTGCCGGCAACTCGGCGATTCCGCTGGTCAAAGCACTGGGCAAGGTGATCGCCAGCGGCGTCCCTGAGGCCGAGCGCTACGTGCACCTGGGCGCCACCAGCCAGGACGCCATGGATACCGGGTTGGTCCTGCAGTTGCGCGATGCCCTCGACCTGATCGAGGCGGACCTTGGCCAACTGGCCGAGACGCTGTCGCGCCAGGCCTTGCAGCATGCCGATACACCGCTGGTAGGGCGCACCTGGCTACAACATGCCACGCCGGTCACCCTGGGCATGAAACTGGCCGGTGTGCTGGGCGCGTTGACCCGCCATCGCCAGCGGCTCCAGGAACTGCGCCCGCGTCTGTTGTGCCTGCAGTTTGGCGGTGCTTCCGGCAGCCTGGCGGCATTGGGCAGCAAAGCCATGCCGGTGGCCGAGGGGTTGGCCGAGCAGCTCAACCTGCACTTGCCCGAGCAACCGTGGCACACCCAGCGCGATCGTTTGGTGGAGTTTGCCTCGGTGCTGGGCCTGATCGCTGGCAGCCTGGGCAAGTTCGGTCGCGACATCAGCCTGCTGATGCAGACCGAAGCGGGGGAGGTGTTCGAACCGTCCGCGCCGGGCAAGGGTGGCTCCTCGACCATGCCGCACAAGCGCAACCCGGTGGGCGCCGCCGTGCTGATCGGCGCTGCGACGCGGGTGCCTGGCCTGTTGTCGACGCTGTTTGCCGCCATGCCTCAAGAGCATGAGCGCAGCCTGGGTTTGTGGCATGCCGAATGGGAAACCCTGCCGGATATCTGCTGCCTGGTCTCTGGCGCCCTGCGCCAGGCCCAGGTGATCGCCGAAGGCATGCAGGTCGATGCCGAGCGCATGCGCCGCAACCTCGACCTGACCCAGGGCCTGGTGCTGGCCGAGGCGGTCAGCATCGTCCTGGCCCAGCGCCTGGGCCGTGACCGCGCCCACCACTTGCTTGAGCAGTGCTGCCAGCGCGCCGTTGCCGAGCAGCGCCACCTGCGCGCGGTCCTCGGTGACGAGCCGCAGGTCAGTGCCGAACTGTCGGCGGAAGAACTCGATCGCCTGCTCGACCCTGCCCATTACCTCGGCCAGGCCCGCGTCTGGGTGGCGCGCGCCGTGGCTGAACATCAACGTTTCACTGCCTGAAGGAGACTGCTGTGGCACATTTGCAACTGGCCGATGGCGTACTGAACTATCAAATCGATGGCCCGGCGGATGCTCCGGTGCTGGTCCTGTCCAACTCGCTCGGCACCGACCTGGGCATGTGGGACACGCAGATCCCGTTGTGGAGCGAGCATTTCCGGGTGCTGCGCTACGACACCCGTGGCCACGGCGCTTCGCTGGTGACCGAGGGGCCGTACAATGTCGAGCAGCTTGGCCGCGATGTGCTGGCCTTGCTCGACGCCCTGGACATCCAAAAGGCGCATTTTGTTGGCCTGTCGATGGGCGGCCTGATCGGCCAGTGGCTGGGCATCAACGCGGGCGAGCGCCTGTCGAGCCTGACCCTGTGCAACACCGCCGCCAAGATCGGTAACGACGAGGTCTGGAACCCGCGCATCGACACCGTGCTCAAGGATGGCCAGCAGGCCATGGTCAACCTGCGCGATGCTTCTATCGCTCGCTGGTTCACCCCGGCCTTCGCCGAAACCCAGCCTGAGCAAGCCCAGCGGATCTGCCAGATGCTGGCGCAGACCAGCCCTGAGGGGTATGCCGCCAACTGTGCGGCGGTGCGCGATGCCGATTACCGCGAACAATTGAGCCGCATCCAGGTGCCGACACTGATCGTGGCGGGTACCGCAGACGTGGTGACCACGCCGGAACATGGCCGCTTCATGCAGGCCGGTATTGTCGGCGCAGAGTATGTCGACTTCCCGGCTGCGCACCTGTCCAACGTCGAGATTGGCGAGCGCTTCAGCCGCCGTGTGCTCGACTTCCTGCTGGCCCACTGAGGACAACGCCATGGACGAGAAACAACGCTACGACGCCGGTATGCAGGTGCGCCGCGCGGTGCTGGGCGATGCCCACGTGGACCGCAGCCTGGAGAAGCTCAACGACTTCAATGGCGAGTTCCAGGAAATGATCACTCGCCATGCCTGGGGTGATATCTGGACCCGCCCCGGTCTGCCGCGCCACACCCGCAGCCTGATCACCATCGCCATGCTGATCGGCATGAACCGCAACGACGAGCTCAAGCTGCACCTGCGGGCCGCTGCCAACAATGGCGTGACCCGCGACGAGATCAAGGAAGTGTTGATGCAGAGCGCGATCTACTGCGGTATTCCGGCGGCCAATGCCACCTTCCACCTGGCGGAGTCGGTGTGGGATGAGCTGGGGGTCGAGTCGCGCGCTTGATCCTTGCGGTTTTGTAGGAGCGCCCTTTCGCGACGCAAGGCCGCTCCTACACCGACCTCAGTGCTACCGGCCCGGCGTTGGCCTCTACGGCCTGTTTCAGCGCTGGGCACAACCCCAGCATGAATGCCGCTTCCGCCACCACGAACAACGGCCCGATGATCAGCCCGCTGATATCGTCGACGAACGCCGGCTTGCGGCCCTCGTAATAGTGGCCGACGAACTGGATGATCCAGCCCACCACGAATGCCCCCAGCCCGGCACCCAGCCACAGCCCGGTGCTTTGCACCGCCAGTACCTGGCCAGCCCACAGGCATAACCCCAGCACTAGGCCCATGACCAGCCCGAAGCGCAGGTCCAGGCGCAAGTAGAACCACACCGAAGCCGCTGCGGCCAGCAGGGCGGGTGACAGCCACATGCCTGCAATGTCCCAGCCTGGGCGCGACAGCAGGATGGTCACCGCCAGCACGATCAGTGGAATACCGACGAAATGGGTGGCGATATTGCGGGGGTCGCGGTGGTAGTTGGCGTATTGGCTCAGGTGCTCGACGAGGTTTTTCATTGTTGTGCCTCCCTGGTTTGCCTGATCGGATTTTGCTGCCTGTGCCGGCTTCTTCGCGGGCAAGCCCGCTCCCAAAGAACCTCGCTGCCCTCAGGTTGGGCCCCCTCCGGTGGGAGCGGGCTTGCCCGCGAAAAGGCCGGCACAGGCAACCTATAGTGCTCAGGATAGCCTGCTGCCCACCATCATCATCCGTTCAGCGAATAGCGGCACTGCGCAGGGGCGCATCCAGCCCTACCAGGGTCTCGATCATTGCCCGCGCCGCCGGTGACAACCGATAGCCGCTGCGACTGACCACACCACAGCGCACGCTGAGTACCTCCAGCGCTGGCGGCAGGTTGCGCCAGTGCAGGCGCACCAGGCGGCCGGCAGCCAGGTCTTCGGCAACGGCTTCTTCGCTGGCGGTGCCGATCGCATCGCTGGCCTGCACCACGCTGCGCAGCACCGCCAGGTGCTCGGTCTGCAGGTGCGGGGTAAAGTCGCTGCGCCCGCTCAGGTTGGCCAGGCGCTTGCGTACACCCGGCGCGAGCAGGGCGCTGGCCAGCGGGTAGGTGAACAGGTCGTTGGTCGACAAGCTGTCCTTGGCCAGCAGTGGGTGGCCGGGGCGGCAGAAGAACAGGCCGGGCCGTGGCGAAAGGGGCTCGGTATGGAAGTTGGGGTCGGCCTCGAAGGGGCGGATGTCGTCGACGAAAAACTCGATCTGCTCACGGCGCAATGCCTGGCCGAGGCGTTCGGCATTGTCCACCAGCAGCGCGGTGCGGATACCCGGGTGGCTGTCGATGAAGTGGCGCAAGGCTTCGGGGACCAGGCGGACGGCCAGGGCCGGGCCGCTGCCGAAGTGCAGCTCGCCCGCGTCGAGTTTGGTCATCTGCAGCACTTCGTTGCTCAGTTGCGCGGCGCCTTGCACCAGGCGGCGTGCGTGCTGCAGCACCACCAGGCCTTCGGGGGTGGGCGGTAATGCTTTGCTGGCGCGGTCTACCAAAGGGCAACCGAAAGTTTGCTCCAGGCCCTGTATGGCGCGGCTGAAGGCAGGTTGGGTGATGCCCATGGCTTCGGCGGCGCGGACAAAACTGCGGTATTCGTTGAGGGCGATGAAGTAGCGCAGTTGACGGAGGTCCATGTCGCGGCTCTGGGGCGGGGATCAGGGCTCGATTTAAGCTGTTACAGCTTATGTCGTCAACGAAGGTTTGTTTAGGTTGTTATTCGATGTGGTTATTTAAGGTGTCTTCGCGGGTTGCCCGCGAAGACACCGTCGAAATTACAGCAGATTCAACGGGTAGCTCACGATCAAGCGGTTCTCATCGAATGCGTTGGTGCTGAAGTCCCGGCGCATGGTCGAGTTGCGCCATTTCAGCGAAAGGTCCTTGAAGCTGCCTGACTGCACCACGTAGGCCAGCTCTGTTTCCCGTGCCCACTCCTTGCCGTCGTCAACGCCACCTGCAGTCACGTTGTCACCCTTGATGTAGCGGTTCATCAGGGTCAGCCCCGGTACCCCGACGGTGGCGAAGTTGAAGTCATGCCGGACCTGCCAGGAGCGCTCCTTGGCGTTGTCGAAGCTTGAGTTGTAGCTGTCGTTGGCCAAAGTGCCGCCACTGGTGCCGTTGACGCGCATCCAGGCATCATCGCCACTGACCTTTTGCAGGCCGACGTAGAAGGTATGGCCCTGGTAGCGTGCCGAAAGCAGCGCCGAGGCGGTGCGGTTGTCCAGTTCGCCGGCGCGCTCGGCACCGTCTTCCTTGCCGATGAAGTAACCGAGGTTGGCGCCCAGGGTCCAGTCGCCCAGAGGCTGGCTATGGACCACGTTCAGGTACTGCTGACGGTAGATGTCCTTGAGCTGGGCATTCCACAGGCCAATCATCGTGCGTTTGTCGTTGAAGGTGTATTCACCGCCGCCGAAATTGAAGCGGTCGGAGGTGAATGCACCGCGGCCATTGAGCGACATGTCTTCCATGCTGGCGTCGTTGCGCGGGCTGTTGGCGCGGAACTGGCCAGCGTACAGGGTCAGGCCGTCGATCTCCTTGGACGTGAGCTGGCCACCGCGGAAGGTCTGTGGCAGCGAGCGGCCATCATCCGAGCGCAGGATCGGCAGCACCGGCATCCATTCCCCGACTTTGAGCTCAGTCTGCGAGACCTTGGCTTTCAGGGCCACGCCCAGGCGGCCGAAATCATCTGCAGGGCGGCCGTCGTCGTGCACCGGCAGCAGGTGGGTGTTGGTGGTGCCTTTACCGCCATCGAGTTTGACCGAGTACATGCCCAGTACATCCACGCCGAAACCGACGGTGCCTTGGGTGAAGCCCGAACGGGCATCGAGGATGAAGCTCTGGGTCCATTCCTCGGCCTTGGCCTGCGGGTGCGCCGGGTCGACGAAGTTGCGGTTGATGTAGAAGTTGCGCAGGTTGAGGGTGGCCTTGGCGTCCTCCATGAAACCACCGTCGGCGGCGATAACGGGGAGGGTGCAGGACATGGCCAACAGGCCTGGCAGCAGCTGGCGTGCGGGGTGCGAAATGCTCATCTGTCGTGGATCTCTTGTTTTTATGGGCGAGCCGTCGTGCTGCAGGATGCGGCCTGCAGGTGCGGGTCTTTTGATGAACGTGGGCAACGTTGCGTGAGCGGATGGTGCGGGGTTGGGAAGGGGCGAGGCAATTCGTCGCGGACGGTATGGGGCGATAATCGAACGGAATGTTCCAGTTGGTTAACTATTGTCAGTGCCGGCCTCTTCGCGGGGCAAGCCCGCTCCCACAGATACCGCACAATTCCCAATTGCATGGAGCCTGTGGGAGCGGGCTTGCCCCGCGAAGAGGCCGGCACTGGCAACCGAAAACAAAAAGCCCACCGCGAAGGTGGGCTTGATGCTGCTACCAGATCATTCAGCCTTTCGGTGTCTGCACCGAAGCCTGCTGATTGGCCTGCCCGGTCTGCTCGTACCAGCCACCGCCGAGCGCCTTGTACAGGTTGACCTCGCTGGTCAGCTGCGACAGGCGATCACCGATCAGTGCCTGTTGGGCGCTGAACAGGTTACGTTGGGCGTCGAGGAAGGTCAGGTTGCTGTCGATACCAATCCGGTAGCGACGCTCTGCCAGGCGGTAGTAATCCTGGTTGGCTTGCACCAGGTCACGTTGCGCCTGCAGCTGCTCTTCGAAGGTCTTGCGCGCAGCCAGGCCATCGGAGACTTCCTGGAAGGCAGTCTGGATGGTCTTTTCGTACTGGGCGACGTTGATGTCCTTCTGGATCTTCGAGTAGTCCAGGCTGGCCTTCAGGCTGCCGGCGTTGAAAATCGGCAGGTTGATCTGTGGCTGGAACAGCCAGGTACCCGACCCTCCCTTGAACAGGCCGCCCATGTCCGGGCTCAAGGTCCCGGCGTTGGCGGTCAGGCTGATGCTCGGGAAGAACGCTGCACGGGCTGCGCCGATGTTGGCGTTGGCGGCCTTGAGCAGGTGCTCGGCTTCCTGGATGTCCGGGCGGCGCTGGAGGATGTCCGACGGCAGGCCGGCCGGTACTTCGGCAAGCTGGTCGGCATTGAGCTCCAGCGGCTTGGGCAGGTCGGCCGGTACGCCGGTGCCCAGCAGCACGGTCAGGCTGTTGAGGTCCTGAGCCACCAGGCGCTGGTACTGCGAGTACTTGACCCGCGCGCCTTCGACGGCAGTACGTGCCTGGCTGAGGTCGAGGGCCGAGGCTACCCCAACTTCGTTGCTGCGGCGGGTCAGGTTGTAGCTTTCCTGGTAGGTCTTCAGGGTCTCTTCGGTCAGCTTGAACAGCGCCTGATCCGCCTGCCAGGTGTAGTAGGCGTTGGCCACACTGGCCACCAGGGCGATCTGCGTGGAGCGTCGCGCCTGCTCGCTGGACAGGTAGGTTTCGAGGGCTTGCTCGCTCAGGCTGCGCACACGGCCGAACAGGTCCAGCTCATAGGCACTGACGCCGAGGGTGGCCGAGTACTGGCTGGTGATTTCGGCTTGGCCGGTCTGCGACGTGTTCGCCGGTACGCGCTGGCGGCTGCCGCTGCCCGTGGCCGAAACCGCCGGGAACAGGTCGGCCCGCTGGATACGGTACTGCGCGCGGTAGGCGTCGATGTTCAGCGCCGCGACACGCAGGTCGCGGTTGTTGACCAGCGAGGTCTGGATCAGTTGCTGCAGCGCCGGGTCGTGGAAGAACTGGCGCCAGCCCTGTTCGGCGGCGGCAACGTCTGCCGACTCGGTCGGCGAGTACGCAGGGCCTTGCGGCCACTGCGCAGCCACCGGCGCATCCGGGGTCTGGTAGTCAGGAATAAGCGAGCAGCCGCCAAGAATCAAAGCAGATACCGCCAGGGACAACAAAGACTTGGTCATTGCCCAGCCTCATAACGTGGAGTTTCAGGGGTGGCGTCTGTTTCCGGCTTTTTGCTGCCGAACACCGACGACACAGCGACGAAGAATAGCGGTACCCAGAAGATTGCCAACACGGTCGCACTGATCATGCCGCCGATCACACCGGTGCCGATGGCATGCTGGCTGCCGGCGCCCGCGCCGCTGGCGATGGTCAACGGTACCACGCCGAGGATGAACGCCAGCGAGGTCATGATGATCGGGCGCAGACGCATGCGGCATGCTTCGATGGTGGCGTCATACAGGCTACGGCCCTGCTCGTGCAGTTCCTTGGCGAATTCGACGATCAGAATCGCGTTCTTCGCCGCCAGGCCAATGGTGGTCAACAGGCCGACCAGGAAGTACACGTCGTTGGACAACCCGCGCAGGCTGGTGGCGATCAGCGCACCGATGATACCCAGCGGTACTACCAGTACGACCGCGATCGGGATCGACCAGCTTTCGTACAGGGCTGCCAGGCACAGGAACACGAACAGGATCGAGAGGGCGAACAGCGCTGGCATCTGCGAGCCAGACAGTTTTTCCTCGTAGGACATACCCGTCCAGGAGAAACCGATGCCGCTAGGCAACTCGCCGACGATTCGCTCGACTTCAGCCATGGCCTCACCGGTACTGTAGCCCGGAGCCGGAGCACCCAGCACCTCGACCGCTTCCACGCCGTTGTAACGCGACAGTTTCGGCGAACCGTAGGTCCATTCGCCCTTGGCGAAGGAGGAGAACGGCACCATCTCGCCCTTACCGTTGCGCACGTACCACTTCTGCAGGTCTTCCGGGCTCATCCGGGCGTTCGGTTCACCCTGGATGTAGACCTTCTTGACCCGACCACGGTCG
Organism: Pseudomonas putida; assembly: GCF_025905425.1. Lineage (NCBI taxonomy): Bacteria > Pseudomonadati > Pseudomonadota > Gammaproteobacteria > Pseudomonadales > Pseudomonadaceae > Pseudomonas > Pseudomonas putida. Next base: position 276,403 of record NZ_CP109603.1, read on the forward strand.
ATGAAGTCGTTGACGTAGCTGGCACCCAGGGCAATCGACAGGGTGTTGTTGATGTCGGCGATGGTCACGCCCAGGGCACTGGCACGTTCGTCGTCGATGGTCAGTTGGTACTGCGGCTCATCGTTCAGGCCGTTCGGGCGCACTGCCATGAGGATCTTGCTTTGTGCGGCCTTGGCCAGGAACTGGTTGCGCGCTTCCATCAGCTTGGCATGGCCAACCCCGGCGCGGTCCTGAAGGAACACATCGAAGCCGGTGGCGTTACCCAGTTCGAGTACAGCCGGCGGGGCGAAGGCGAACACCATCGCATCGCGGAAGCTGAAGAAATGCTGCTGGGCGCGCGTAGACAGGTTGAACACGCTGTTCTCTGCCGAACGCTCCCCCCATGGCTTGAGCATGATGAACGCCATGCCCGAGCTCTGGCCGCGGCCCGCGAAGTTGAAGCCGTTCACGGTAAATACCGAAGCCACGGTGTCGGCTTCTTCCTTGAGCAGGTACTCACGCATCTGGTCGACCACCACCTGGGTGCGCTCGGCACTGGAGCCAGCCGGGGTCTGCACCTGGGCGAACAGTACGCCCTGGTCTTCTTCAGGCAAGAACGCAGTCGGGATGCGGGCGAACAGCCAGATCATGCCCACCACGATCAGGGCGTAGGCCAGCAGGAACGGCACTTTGTTGCGCAGGATGGTACCCACGCTGCGCTCGTAGCCGTTCACGCTGCGGTCGAAGTTGCGGTTGAACCAGCCGAAGAAACCGCCTTTGGCCGTGTGGTGCTCGCCCTTCTTCAGCGGCTTGAGCATGGTTGCGCACAATGCCGGGGTGAAGATCAGCGCCACCAGCACCGACAGGCCCATGGCCGAGACGATGGTGATGGAGAACTGCCGGTAGATCACACCCGTGGAGCCGCCGAAGAAGGCCATTGGCAGCAGTACCGCCGACAGCACCAGGGCAATACCCACCAGAGCACCCTGGATCTGCTCCATGGAGCGCTTGGTGGCTTCCTTGGGCGGCAAGCCTTCCTCGGACATCACCCGTTCGACGTTCTCCACCACGACGATGGCATCGTCCACCAGCAAGCCGATGGCCAGGACCATGGCGAACATGGTCAGGGTGTTGATACTGAAGCCCGCAGCGGCAAGGATGCCGAAGGTACCCAGCAACACCACCGGCACGGTCATGGTGGTGATGATGGTGGCACGGAAGTTCTGCAGGAACAGGTACATCACCAGGAACACCAGGACCACGGCTTCGATCAGGGTGTGGATTACCCCGCTGATCGATTCGGTGACCACGGGTGTGGTGTCATACGGGAACACGGCCTTCACGCCCGGCGGGAAGAACGGTTCGAGGTCGCTGATGGTCTGGCGCAGTGCCTTGGCGGTGTCCAGGGCGTTGGCGCCGGTCGCCAGCTTGACCGCCAGGCCCGAAGCAGGCTTGCCGTTGAACTGGGCGCTGACGGCGTAGTTCTCGCCGCCCAGGCCAACCTCGGCGACATCGCCCAGGCGAACCTGCGAGCCGTCGTTGTTGACCTTGAGCAGGATCTTCTCGAACTGCTCGGCGGTCTGCAGGCGGGTCTTGCCGATGATGGTGGCGTTGAGCTGGGTACCCGGCATGGCCGGCAGGCCGCCGAGCTGGCCGGACGACACCTGCACGTTCTGCGCAGCGACTGCGGTCTTGACGTCGACGGGCGTCAGCTGGAACTTGTTCAGCTTGGCCGGATCGAGCCAGATACGCATGGCGTACTGGGCACCGAACACCTGGAAGTCACCCACGCCGGCAGTCCGCGAAATCGGGTCCTGCATGTTCGAGACGATGTAGTTGGCCAAGTCGTCCTTGGTCATGCTGCCATCTTCGGACACCAGGCCGATCACCAGCAGGAAGTTTTTCACCGCCTTGGTAACGCGAATACCTTGTTGCTGGACTTCTTGCGGCAACAGCGGGGTGGCCAGGTTCAGCTTGTTCTGAACCTGAACCTGCGCGGTGTCGGCGTTGGTGCCTTGCTCGAAGGTGGCGGTGATGGTCATGCTGCCGTCGGAGTTACTCTCCGAAGACACATAACGCAGGTTGTCGATACCGTTGAGCTGCTGCTCGATGACCTGCACCACGGTGTCCTGCACCGTCTGCGCCGAGGCGCCCGGGTAGGACACGGCGATGGCGATGGCCGGTGGCGCGATGCTCGGGTACTGGTTGATCGGCAACTTCAGGATCGACAGTGCCCCGACCAGCATGATCACCAAGGCGATCACCCAGGCGAAGATCGGGCGATCGATAAAGAACTTCGACATGGTTTACTCCGCTTTGGCGTCTACTTTCGCCGCGTTGGCCTGATCAGGGCTGGCCGGCTTATTGACGTTGGTGGCTTCGCTGACCTTGACCTCGACACCTGGGCGTACGTACTGCAGGCCTTCGGTGATCAGGCGGTCGCCTGCGTTCAGGCCTTCCTCGATCAGCCAGTCACTGCCCAGGGTACGGCTGGCCTTGAGCTGGCGCAGTTCGACCTTGTTTTCCTGGTTGACCACCAGTGCGGTCGGTGCGCCCTTGAGGTCGCGGGTCACGCCCTGCTGTGGGGCCAGGATGGCGTTGGCGTTGACCCCGGCGCGCAGGCGGGCATGCACGAACATGCCTGGCAGCAGGGTGTGGTCGGGGTTCGGGAAGATCGCGCGCAAGGTCACCGAACCGGTGGTCTCGTCGACCGCGACTTCGGAGAACTCCAGGCGACCTTGCTGTTTGAACAGGCTGCCGTCTTCGAGGATCAGTTGCACCGAGGCGGCGTTATCGCCGGCCTTCTGCAACTGACCGCTTTCCAGGTCACGGCGCAGCTTGAGCAGCTCGGCGGTGGACTGGGTTACGTCGACGTAGACCGGGTCGAGTTGCTGGATGGTGGCCATGGCGTTGGTCTGGCCATTGCTCACCAGCGCGCCCTCGGTGAACGTGGAACGGCCGATGCGGCCGCTGATCGGTGCCAGAACCTTGGTGTAGCGCAGGTCGATCTGGGCACTTTTCAGTGCAGCTTCTGCCTGCAATCGTTTGGCATTGGCGTCGTCGTATTCCTGCTTGGAGACAGCCTGTTCATCGATCAGCTGCTTGTAGCGCTCGGCGAGCGAGCGGGTCGCCTGCAGGTTGGCCTGGGCATTGGCCAGGTTGGCCTCGTAGACGGCAGGGTCGATCTGGTACAGCTGCTGGCCTTCCTTGACGTCGCTGCCTTCCTTGAACAGGCGCTTGAGAATGATGCCATTGACCTGCGGGCGCACTTCGGCGACGCGATAGGACGTGGTACGCCCCGGCAATTCCGAGGTCAGGGTGAAGGTTTGTGGCTGGAGGGTCACGACGCCGACCTGAGGAGCCTGCGCCGCGGGCGCTGCTTCTTCTTTCTTGCAGCCACTGAGCAGAGTTGCCAGGGCGACGGCGGAAACCAGAGCGGTAACGGCTGGCTTGAATTGCATGAGGATCCTCGGGTCGCTGGAGCAGGAGACGCTCAAGAGTAATGGAAGAGTCTGATCAGAAAAATGCTATCCGGTGGATAAATAGCTTGCTAAGGAATATACTTACATTCATGGTTGTTTGTAAATACCGCTGGGGGAGTAGTTGATTACTCCCCCAGCCCTTGATTAGCCCATCCGGGAGACGCCCTGCAGAGGCGACCCCGGCGGTTTCCCCGAGCGCGCCGCGCGCCCGGGCCCAGATGAGGTTGTACTGCCATGGTCCGTAGAACCAAAGAAGAAGCCCAGGAAACCCGCGCCCAGATCATCGAGGCGGCGGAAAAGGCCTTCTACAAGCGCGGGGTTGCGCGAACCACCTTGGCTGACATTGCCGAACTGGCGGGTGTGACCCGAGGTGCGATCTACTGGCACTTCAATAACAAGGCGGAACTGGTGCAGGCGCTGCTCGACAGCCTGCACGAAGCGCATGACCACCTGGCCCGCGCCAGCGAAAGCGAGGACGAACTCGACCCGTTGGGTTGCATGCGCAAGCTGCTGCTGCAAGTGTTCAACGAGCTGGTGCTCGATGCCCGAACCCGGCGTATCAACGAAATCCTGCATCACAAGTGCGAGTTCACCGATGACATGTGTGAAATTCGCCAGCAGCGCCAGAGCACGGTGCTGGATTGCCACAAGGGCATTACCCTGGCGCTTGCCAATGCAGTACGCCGGGGCCAGTTGCCTGCCGAGCTGGATGCCGAGCGCGCGGCGGTGGCCATGTTTGCCTATGTCGATGGCCTGATCGGGCGCTGGTTGCTGCTGCCGGACAGTTTCGATCTGCTGCGTGATGTCGAAAAATGGGTCGACACCGGGCTGGATATGCTGCGCTTGAGCCCGGCTCTGCGCAAATGACTCTTTGTTAAGGATTGTGAGGGAGTGTTTCCTCATTGTATTAACGGGGCATTAAAAGCGGCCTGTGCTTTTAATGCCCGCGAAGTTGCCGGTCCGGCAACGCCAGCGCCACCACCAGCCCCAGCAGTGCGACCCCGCCACTGCCCATCAGCAGATGCCTGAAGGTCTCCAGCAACCTTGCCTGTGTCACGGGGTCTGCCTCGCCAGCTTTCAGGCTCCCCAGCAATGGATTGCCCAGCAGCTCGAACCCACCCTGGTGCAGCAGCGCTAGCAGCAAGCTGGACATGCACGCCACCCCCATGGCCCCCCCGAGCGAGCGGAACAGGTTGGTGGTACTGGTGGCCACGCCGATGTCCTTGCTGTCCACCGCACTCTGCGTGCCCACCAGCGAAGTCGGAAACTGCAGCCCGCAGGCAATGCCGGCCAGCAGCATGAACACAGCGCTGAGCAGGGCCGACTGCGGCGGTGTCATCGCCATGGCGAAGATGGCCACGGGCATCAATAGCGCACCGGCCAGAATCTGCGGTTTGTAGCGCCCGGTGCGGCTGGTCATGCGACCACCGGTATAGGCCCCCATGGGCAGGCCCATGACCAGTGGCAGCAAGTGCAGCGCAGCGCTGTCGGCACCGGCACCGGTGATGCCCTGATAGCGCAAGGGCATGAGCATGGTCAGGGAAATCGACTGGAAGCTTGCGAAAAAGATCACACCCCAACACAGCACCGCCACGCGGTTGCCGAACAGGCCGAGGGGCAGCAGTGGCTCCTGGCAGCGCCGCTCATGGCCGATGAACAGCACCAGGCCGAGCACGGCGCAGGCAAACAGCGCCAGCACCGGCGGCGCGGTCCAGGCTTGGCCCTGGCCGACCAGGGTAATGCCCAGCAGCAGGCTGCCCAGGCCAACCGTCAGCAACACGGCGCCGAGGTAATCCACCTGGGCGTTGCGCCGCTTGACCGGCATGTCGCCGAGCGCGCGCTGAATCGCCCACAACGCCACCACACCCAGTGGCAGGTTGATCCAGAACACCCAGCGCCAGGACAGGTACTCGGTCAGCCAGCCGCCAAGCACCGGCCCGGCAACGCTGGCCACGGCGTACATACTGCTGAAATAGCCCTGGTAACGGCCACGCTCCCGCGGTGGCACGAAGTCGCCAATGATCGCCTGACTTACCGACACCATGCCACCCGCGCCAACCCCTTGCAGCACGCGCGCCAGCACCAACTGCTGCATGTCCTGAGCGAGGGCGCAGGCAATCGACGCCAAGGTAAACAGCGAGATACCGGTCAGGATCATCCGCCGCCGACCATACAGGTCGCCCAGTTTGCCGTAGATCGGCACCGCCACCGTCATCGCCACCATGTAGCCGGAGATCACCCAGGCGAGCAGGCCGACATCGTTGAACTGTGCGGAAATGGCCGGTAGCGAGACGGCGACGATGGTTTGGTCGAGCGCGCCGAGGAAGATGGCCAGCATCAGGGCTGTCAGCACGTTGCGCAGGACGGTCGGGGGCAGGGCGGCGGTCACGGAATTACCTTGGCAATGGCGATGAGGCCGATGAATTGTAACCTGACTTAGGTAGCTTCCTATGTACTATCTGCATCCCCTATGCAAGATCGGCATTGGCGCATTCATCCAGTGAGGCATGGCTGCGTGATATCGTGGCTTTACCGCAGGGGCTGTAATCCGTGGCCTGCACCAGCTTGGTGCAGCGATTTGCCGCAGGGTTTTCGTGCCGCTGTATCCCACACCTTTTATTCCTCTGCCTGCATGTCGAGCATGACCGCCCAGATGGCGACGGTTGGAACAGGTCAGGTAGACCCGATTCAGGGGTCGGTAGCAACCGTTCAATTTCACGTTATTGCGGAGTGATCATGCCCAGGGCTTCCCACCAAGATTTGCGTTTTGCCTTCCGCGAGCTGCTCGCTTCAGGTTCCTGCTACCACACAGCGTCGGTATTCGACCCGATGTCGGCACGCATCGCCGCTGACCTGGGCTTCGAGGTCGGCATTCTTGGCGGTTCGGTGGCTTCGCTGCAGGTACTGGCCGCACCGGATTTTGCCTTGATCACCTTGAGCGAGTTCGTCGAGCAGGCCACGCGCATTGGCCGTGTGGCGCAGTTGCCGGTGCTCGCCGATGCCGACCACGGCTATGGCAACGCGCTGAATGTCATGCGTACGGTCATCGAGCTGGAGCGTGCCGGCGTGGCGGCACTGACCCTCGAAGATACGCTGCTGCCGGCCCAGTTCGGGCGCAAGTCCACCGATCTGATTCCGGTCGATGAAGGCGTCGGCAAGATTCGCGCAGCGCTTGAAGCGCGGGTCGATTCGTCGCTGTCGATCATTGCTCGCACCAACGCCGGTGTGCTCACCACCGAAGAAATCATCGTACGCACCCAGAGCTACCAGAAGGCCGGGGCTGACGGTATCTGCATGGTTGGGGTGAAGGACTTCGAGCAGCTTGAACAGATCGCCGAGCACCTGACCGTGCCGTTGATGCTGGTGACCTACGCCAACCCCAACCTGCGCGATGACGAGCGTCTGGCGCGCCTGGGCGTACGCATCGTGGTCGATGGCCATGCGGCATACTTTGCCGCCATCAAGGCTACCTACGACTGCCTGCGCCTGCAGCGCGGCCAGCAGAACAAGTCCGAGAACCTCAGCGCCACCGAACTCTCGCACACCTACACCCAACCCGAGGATTACATCCGCTGGGCCAAGGAGTACATGAGCGTCGAGGAGTGACCGGCAGGGCGCCGTCAGCTCAACGGACGGCGCTCAAGGTTGCGCTTTGTGGCACGCAGTGCGCGTGCTGACAGTTGGCTGCCGAGCTGGGTTGGTTGCGCAGCAACTCGACCCGCCAGCAGGCCGAGCCGTATAGCCCGGCGACGGCAAACAGCGCCATCACCAGCGCAAACCTTCTTGTTTTGATGCCCATGGTGCTCACCTCCTGTTACAACGCCAGGTGATACCTCTAAGCGTAGGCCAATCCCCCGGCGCTGGGTTACACCAGGTCCTGATCCCATTCCGGTTCGTCCCTGAACCGCTGCGCAAGAAAGTCCAGCATGCTGCGCAAGGTCGCCGGCATGTGCTTGCGTGAGGTGTACACCGCATTCAAATTGAGCTCCCGTGGCCGTGCTTCGGGCAACAGGCGCACCAGCTCGCCCGTGCGCAGGGCGGCGGCGGCTTGGTAGGTCGGCAACATGGCAATGCCCGCGCCAGCCAGCGCCGCCTTTTGCAGCGTCATGGCTTCATTGGCACTGATGTTGCCCTCGACCGGAACGGCAATCGCCTGGCCTTCCACCTCGAAGTGCCAGAGGTGGTGGCCGAAGTAGGCATGGGTCAGGCAGTTGTGCCCGCTCAGCTCCTCGACCCGCTGCGGCGTGCCATGCTCACGCAGGTAGCCTGGGGCCGCGCACACCACTGAGCGGCACACGGTCAGGCGCCGGGCGATCAGGTTCGGGTCCAGGTCGTTGCTGGTGCGGATGGCCAGGTCGATGCGCTCGTCCACCAGGTTGACCGTGCGATCGAGCATCTGCAGCTCGACCTTCACCCCGGGATAGCGCCGTACATACGCGGCCACTGCGTCCACCAATTGAGCCTGGCCGAATGAGGTACTGACGCTGATGCGCAGCGCACCACGGGGGGCGTCGTCCGGTTGGCGCACGGCAACCTGCAGGTCGCCGGCAAGTTCCAGCAGTTGGCGGCAGCGGGGCAGTGTTTCCTGGCCGGCGGCGGTCAGGCTCAACTTGCGCGTGGTGCGCTGCATCAGCCGTGCGCCGACCCAATCCTCAAGCTCCGCCAGGTAGCGTGAAACCACTGGCCGGGACAGCTGCAGGTGATCGGCTGCCGCAGACTGGCTGCCCAGGTCGACGACAGTGACAAAAACGCGCATCGCGTTGAGACGGTCCATGATTTGCTCGATTTTAGAAACAAACTATGTTCGAGCATCGCATTTTTTGTCATGGATCGGGCAACTAAGCTGTTGAGCATTCTTCTAAAGGACGGATCGTTGCGATGTCACTATTCACTCCCTTGCGTGGCCTGCTGCTGGCCTGTGTTGCACTGACCGGCCAGGCGCTGGCGGCCGAACCGTTGCAGTTGGACGTCTACAACCCTGGGCACGAGGCAATTTTCCCGGTCAGTTCGGTGATTGTCAGTGGCGCGAAGGATGCCATCCTGGTCGATGCCCAGTTCGGCAAGGCCCAGGCCGAACAGGTGGTCGAGCGCTTGCGCGCCGGTGGCAAGCGGCTGACAACCATCTACATCAGCCATGGCGACCCGGATTATTACTTCGGTCTCGACACGCTGACCCAGGCCTTCCCCGCTGCCAAGGTGGTCGCCTCGGCCGCCACCGTCGCCCATATCCGCCAGACCATGGACGCCAAGTTGGCCTACTGGGGCCCGCAGATGGGCGCGGACAAGCCGGCTCGGCTGGTCGTGCCGCAGGTGCTTGAAGGCCATCGCCTGACCCTGGAAGGCCAAGCGCTCGATGTGGTTGGCCTGGACGGCCCGCAGCCCGATCGCAGCTTTGTCTGGATTCCGTCGATCAAGGCGGTCGTCGGCGGGGTGGTGGTCGCAGAACATATCCATGTGTGGATGGCCGATACCCAGTCGGCCAAGTCGCATGCCGACTGGCTAGGCACGCTCGCGCGGATCGAGCAGTTGGCCCCGCGCACCGTGGTGCCTGGGCATTACCTGGGCCAGAGCAGCCGTTCGCTCACAGCCGTGCGCTTCACCGCCGACTATATACAGGCGTTCGATGCCGAAGCCGCCAAGGCGAACGATGCTGCTGCATTGGTCGTCGCGATGAAAAAACGCTACCCCGACTTGGCCGATGAGAGCTCGCTGGAGCTCGGCGCCAAGGTCGCCAAGGGCGAGATGAAGTGGTAATTCCGTTCAATTGATGGAGTATTTCCCATGAGCAAGATCGCAATCATTGGTGCCACCGGCCGCGCCGGCAGCCAGTTGCTGGAAGAGGCCCTGCGTCGCGGCCACAGTGTCGTGGCCATTGCCCGTGACCCGTCGCGGCTGCAGGGGCGTGAGGGGGTAACGGTCAAGGCACTGGACGCCAAGGACAGGGCGGCGCTGCAAGCGGCTGTCGCCGGTGTGGACGCGGTGTTGAGCGCTGCGCATTTTTCGACCCTCGAAGCGCACGCGATCATCGAGCCGGTCAAGCGTGCCGGGGTCAAGCGCCTGTTGGTGGTGGGCGGGGCCGGTAGCCTGCTGCTGCCATCGGGGCATCGGGTGATCGACAGCCCGGACTTCCCCGAGGCCTACAAGGCCGAGGCGAGTGCCGGGGTGCGCTTTCTTGAGGTATTGCGCCAGGAGCCGAACCTGGACTGGACCTTCCTGTCGCCGTCGGCGGAGTTTGTCGAAGGCGAACGCAGCGGGCATTACACGCTGGGCAAGGATCATCTGCTGATAGGTGCCGAGGGCAAGAGCTGGATCACTTTTGCCGACTATGCGATTGCCATGCTCGATGAGCTTGAGAAACCAGCGCATTCGCGGACGCGGTTCACGGTCGGTTACCTCTAGCTGGGGACCTGTAGGAGCGGCCTTGCGTCACGAAAGGCCGCTCCTACAAGGCTCGCGCCTGCAGCCAGTCCATCAACTCGACCAGCCCGGCTGGCAGGTGCTTGGCCTGGCTGACCAGGTAATAGCCTTTGCCGGTGGTCACCTTCAAGGCAAATGGCATGCACAGCCGACCGCTGTGCAAGTCATCGCCGATCAGCGACCAATCGCCGATGGCCACGCCAGTCCCTTGCGATGCCATGGCCATCGCCATGTCCAATGTCTCGAAATGCTGTTTCGGCCCCTGTGCATCGAATGTTGCGCCGGCCGCCTGCAGCCATAACCGCCAGTCATGCTCGTCACGCGAGGGGTGCAGGAGCATGTGCCGCATCAGGTCGTCGATCTTCACCAGCGGCAAGGGGCCTTGCAGCAGCGAAGGTGCACACACGGGGGTCAGTTGTTCGTCGAACAGTTTGCGCACCTGCAGCCCATGGTTCGGCAGGCTGCCGTACACCACCGCTGCGTCGAAGCCTTCGCGGCGAAAATCCACGCCATGCTGCACCGTGGTGGTCAGCTCTACCGGTACATCGGGGCGCAGCGCCTGCCATTCCATCAAACGCGGCAGCAGCCAGCGCATCACGCAGGTCGGGGCCTTGAGCTGCAAGGTGGCGTGATGCCCGCCGACTTCCCGTACCCCTTGTTCGATCAGCGCAAACACCTGCTGCACCCGCGGCAGCCAGTCCTGGCCTTCACGCGTCAGGCTCAGGCCGCGCGCCTGGCGCTGGAACAGGGCGTAACCGAGGTGCTCCTCCAGTGCGGCGATCTGCCGGCTGACGGCGCCTTGGGTGATGTGCAACTCCTGCCCGGCACGGGTGAAATTACAGTGCTGTGCAGTGATCAGGAAGGTGTGCAGGGCGGGCAGGGGCGGGAGCCGTTTCATTGCGCTGAGCCATGATTTGAAGACATGGCTAGTATGTGTTTTTTTGCATTGTGGCGATAGCGCTGCCTTGGGTCCAATACGCGTAGATTCCAACGAGACTCAAGGTAAATACACATGGCAACCTGCGGCGAAGTACTGGTCAAACTCCTTGAAGGCTATGGTGTGGACCATGTCTTCGGCATTCCAGGCGTGCATACCGTTGAGCTCTATCGCGGCCTGGCAACGTCCTCCATTCGTCATATCACCCCGCGCCATGAGCAAGGTGCCGGTTTCATGGCTGATGGCTATTCACGGACACGTGGCAAACCGGGTGTGTGCTTCATCATCACCGGCCCGGGGATGACCAACATCACCACCGCCATGGGCCAGGCCTATGCCGATTCGATCCCGATGCTGGTGATCTCCAGCGTGCAATCGCGCGATCAGCTGGGCGGAGGCCGTGGCAAGCTGCACGAGTTGCCCAACCAGTCTGCACTGGTGTCGGGTGTGGCTGCCTTCTCCCAGACCCTGATGAGCGCCGACGACCTGCCCCAGGTACTGGCCCGGGCCTTTGCCGTGTTCGATGGCGCCCGACCGCGCCCGGTGCATATCGAGATTCCTCTGGACGTACTGGTCGAACCGGCCGATCACCTGTTGCCGGCCCGCCCGGTCCGTAGCAGCCGTGCCGGTGCCGCACCGCAGGCCGTGGCGCTGATGGCCGAGCGCCTGGCGCAGGCGAAGCGCCCGTTGATCCTGGCCGGTGGTGGTGCGTTGAACGCTGGCGCTTCGCTGGCACGTTTGGCAGAGCAGCTTCAGGCACCGGTGGCATTGACCATCAATGCCAAAGGGTTGCTGGCCTCTGACCATCCGTTGCAAATCGGCTCTACCCAGTCGCTGCCGGCTACCCGTGCACTGGTGGCGGAGGCGGATGTGGTGTTGGCCATCGGCACCGAGCTGGCCGAGACCGACTATGACGTGACCTTCAAGGGCGGCTTCGAGATCCCCGGCAGCCTGCTGCGGATCGACATCGACCCGGACCAGACCGTGCGCAACTATCTGCCGGAGCTGGCGCTGGTTGCAGACGCAGACCTGGCCGCCGAGGCGCTGGTCGCCGCCTTGCAGCATCAGCCGCTGCCAGCGCGTGAAAGTGCTTGGGGGCAAGCGCGCGTCGCGCGTCTGCGCCAGTCGCTGGCGGGCAGCTGGGATCAGCCGACCCTGAGCCAGACTCGCCTGCTGACCAGTATCCTCGAGACGCTGCCCAATGCCATCCTGGTCGGGGATTCGACCCAGCCGGTGTACTCCGGCAACCTCACGCTGGACATGGATCAGCCACGCCGCTGGTTCAATGCCTCGACCGGCTACGGCACCCTGGGCTATGCATTGCCGGCGGCGATGGGCGCCTGGCTGGGCAGCGCCGCGCAGATCGCCGAGCGTGCGCCGTCGGTTTGCCTGATTGGCGATGGTGGCATGCAGTTCACCTTGCCGGAGCTGGCCAGTGCGGTAGAGGCGCAGGTACCGCTGATCGTGCTGCTGTGGAACAACCAAGGCTACGAGGAAATCAAGAAGTACATGGTCAACCGCGCCATCGAGCCGGTCGGGGTGGATATCCATACCCCGGACTTCATCGGCGTGGCCCGTGCGTTGGGCGCTGACGCGGAGCATGTGGCGGATGTCGCGCAGTTGCAGGCGGCGCTGGGGCGTGCGGTGGAGCGCAAGGGGCCGACGTTGATTCAGGTTGATCAGAATCAGTGGCAGGCGGCAGTTGCAGGTTAACTGAAGCTGCCGGCAACACATTACTCCGCTGTGGCGCGCAACCGCGCCACATCGCGTATCGGCGGCGCGCCATACAGCCGGCTGTACTCGCGGCTGAACTGCGAAGGGCTTTCATACCCCACCCGATACCCCGCCACCGCCGCCTCAAGCCCGTCGTTGAGCATCAGCCGCCGGGCTTCCTGCAGGCGCAATTGCTTCTGGTACTGCAACGGGCTCATGGACGTCACGGCCTTGAACCGATGGTGCAAGGTCGAGGTGCTGAGGTTGACCTCACGGGCCAGGTCCTCGATGCGCAACGGTTGCTGGAAGTTCTGGTTGAGCCAGGTAATGGCCTGGCAGACCCGATGAGTCTGGCTGTTGGCCAAGGCGATTTCGTACAGCCGATAACCCTGCGGCCCACGCAGCAGGCGGTAGAGAATCTCGCGGCGGATCAGCGGCGCCAGCATGGCAATGTCCCGTGGCGAATCCAGCAGGCGGATCAGCCGCAGCAGGGCATCGAGCAACTGCGCATCGGTCCTCTCCACGTACAAGCCACGCCCGGAAGGCAGGCTGGGCACCAGCATCGGACCGCTTTCGGCGATCAGCTGGCTGATCTCGGCCGGGTCCAGGTCCAGCCGCAGGCCCAGGCTTGGGTTTTCGGGGCTGGCATCGAGCTTCACGCCACTGAGCGGCAAGGTCACCGACACCACCATGTAATGCAGCGGGTCGTAGATATACTGCTCGTCGCCCAGAAACAGGCTCTTGCTACCGTGGGCCAGTACGCACAAAGCCGGCTGGGCCAGGGTGGGCACCGAGCGGACGCTTTCCCGATAGCTGACCAGGTACAGGTCGTCGATGGCCGACATCGTGCTGTGGGGTTCGGCGGCATGGCGGCGGATCAGTTCGGCCAGCTCCTGGCGTTGCACTTCCAGGGTTGGGTCGATGGACGTGGCGGTGGTCATGATGGCTTTCCTCTACTGACTGACGCAGCATAGGTTTGGGCAATGGCGGGCGCTAGTCGAAAGCTGCACGCCGATTGCCTGATCCTGCCACGCTGCAGGATCAGGCAATCGGCCAGCAGTAATGGCCTAACGCGGCGCGCGGGCCAGCCCTTAACCTTGGCAGCCTGGTTTTTCGTCCGCCTGTTCAAGGAGATCGTGCAATGACCCAACGACAACCGGTCACTCACTTGGCTTTCATTCGTGCCAGCAACGGACGTTCGGCGGAGCTCGGCGCGCGCCTGCGCGACCTGCTCGAACCCTCGTTGCGCACGCCGGGTTGCCTGAGCTTCACGGTCCAGCGCTCGCAGGCCGACGCTGACCTCTGGCTGCTCAGCGGCAGCTGGCGCGATCAGCAAGCGATGAGCGGCTACTTTGCATCGCCGACCCTGGAACTGTTCGGTGAGCTGGTGCAGGCCCAGGTGGTCAGCAGCCTGGACCTGCATACCTTCGATTGATTGCGCAGGGGCACGGGTTAGAATGCTGCCCCTTTATCAATTACCCAGAGCGCAGCATGGCACGTAGAGAATTCCCGCAGTTCGAAGCGGTTTCGGCGATGGTCCCGGTGGAAGGTGGTGGCTACAACGCAGCCATCGCGGTGAAAGCGCTGGGCATGGGCGGGGCGCCGCGCTTTCACAAGGTACTGGATGGCCAGGTGTTCAAGGGCGCCATGGCGGCCGATGAGGCCGCCTGCGCCGAGCTGGCACGCCTGCAGGGCGTTAGTGAAGAGGGTGAGCTGATCTGGTGATCAGTTGCCCACCTGGGGCCTGGCCATCTTGAACAGGTTGCCCAGTTCGAAATAGTCCGCCGGGCCGCCACCACGCAGGATCGGTTCGGCGGCAGCGGTGTCGTAGATGCCGTTGTTCAGCAGGTGCTCGGCAATGTGCACCGCCACCACTTCGCCGAGGATCAGCCAGCTGGGCACCAGCTCCTGGTCTGCCCGCTTCAGCTGGACGATCTGGCTGACCTTGCACTCGAACGCCACCGGGGCTTCGCCCACGCGTGGCACCTCGACGATGCGCGACGGCGTTGCCGTCAGGCCGCTCAATTCGAACTCATCGATGTCTGCCGCTACCGCCGCACAGCTCTGGTTCATCGCCTCGGCCAAAGGCCGGGTCGCCAGGTTCCAGACAAACTCGCCGGTCTGCTCAATGTTGTTCAGGCTGTCTTTGCGCCCGACGCTGCAGAAGCCGATGATTGGTGGGATGTAGTTGAAGGCGTTGAAGAAACTGTAGGGCGCCAGGTTCAGGCGGCCTTCGCGGTCGTGGGAGGAAATCCAGCCGATAGGGCGGGGGCCGACGATGGCGTTGAAGGGGTCGTGGGGCAGGCCATGGCCTTTGGCGGGTTCGTAGTAGTACATCGGTGCTGGGCTTGCTGGCCCTACCTCTTGGGGAACGAGGCGCTAGTGTGCCAAGCCTGTGCCCGTCTGGAAATGATCAAGCCCGGCCGAAGCCGGGCTGGGTGCGCGCATCAGGGGTTAGCTGATGCGGTGAGCATTGGTGCGGTCGAAGCCGTCTTCGGCGAAGCGCTGGCCGCCGGTACGGTCGAAGCCATCTTCAGCGAAGCGTTGCGCGCCGGTGCGGTCGTAGCCATCTTCGGCAAAGCGCTGGGCGCCAGTGCGGTCGTAGCCGTCTTCAGCGAAGCGCTGGCCGCCTGTGCGGTCAAAACCATCTTCAGCGTACGCGGCCGATTGGCTCTGCACGGCTGCGAAGGTGTGGGCGTTGGTACGGTCGAAGCCGTCTTCGGCGAAGGCGCCAGTCGCGATAACCGAGAGGGCCAGGGTGAGGATCAGTTTGTTTTTCATGGTCGTTGCTCCAGGGGTTGCGAGAGGTTGTTTGCTTCTATGGGTTTAATCCTACGCCGATAAAATTGATAAAAAAGCGCAAAAAATAGCGTCTAAATATCTATTTAATCGATGCATGTGCCCGCGAGAACGGTGAATCAGCCAATGGACTGACGGGCATCTAGCAGGGTATGGATCAGCGTTTCGCCAGCCATTGCAGGATGACGACGTCGAATTAATGGGGCGTTAAGAACGAAAATCAGTCTGTAGGCAGTAATGAACGCTTTTTTCATACGCCATAAACCGATTTTTCAGGCTTTGCTCAGCACCATCGCCGCACTCAAAACCGGAGCGGCAAACAATGAATAAACTTCCGCAAATCACCCTGGCCTTCTGGGTCATGAAGATCTGCGCAACCACGTTAGGTGAAACGGCGGGCGACTTGCTGTCGATGACCCTGAATATTGGCTACGCGTTGAGCTCGCTGATGTTGATCAGCGTGTTTCTGCTGACCTTGCTTGGCCAGCTCTACTCACGGCGCTACCACCCGATGCTCTACTGGTTGGTGATCCTCTCCACCAGCACGGCGGGCACCACCATGTCCGACTTCATGGACCGCACGCTTGGCTTGGGCTACGCCGCGGGTTCGTCGATTTTGATCGGCATCTTGCTGCTGACCTTCCTGGTGTGGCGCCTGAGTGGAAACCCATTGGACGTCACCCGCATCAAGAACCGCGCGGGTGAGTTGTTCTACTGGGTGGCGATTCTGTTCTCCAACACCTTGGGGACCGCCCTGGGCGATTACCTGGCGGATGATTCGGGGCTCGGCTTCGCCGGTGGTGCACTGCTGGTCGGCAGTGCCATCGCGCTGGTGGTCGTGGCCCGTTACTGGACACGCATCCCAGGCGTGGTGCTGTTCTGGGTCGCGTTCGTCTTGACCCGCCCGTTCGGCGCCACCCTGGGCGACTTCCTGACCAAGCCCCACGAGAAGGGCGGGCTGGATTTCGGCACGGTCGGTTCATCGGCAGTGCTGGCAGGGGTGTTGCTGGTACTGGTGCTGATGGCGACCTATTACCAGCGGCGTGAGCCGCGTCAGGTGCTGGAGATGTCCTGAGTATTGACTCGATAACGTGTACTGCGGCCTCCACCTGGCAGGCGGGCCAGGCACGCCTTGTCGAGCAGGTCGGTGAGGTGGCGGGTTGCAGTGGCCTTGGAGACTTTCGCAACGGCCTGGTACTGCGCGGCACTGATGCCTTCTTCGAATCCGCGTGGGCCCCCGTCGAGCAGTCGGTTGAGCACCTTGACCTGCTCGGGTAACAGGCCGTCTGCCCGATGCACATGCCAGAACCTGGCTTTGGTGAGTATGCGGTCGATATTCACCAACGCCTGTTCGAGGCTGCGTAGCAGGGTTTCGAGGAACCACATCAGCCACCGGGTGATATCAAGGCCGTCTTTCTGGCTGCTCTCCAGTATCTGGTAATAGCCTGCCCGGTCGTCGAGGATGCTGGCAGACATGGCATAGAAACGGATTGCCTGCTGTTCGGCCTGGGCCAACGCTAAGTCGGTAATGGCACGGGTCAGGCGGCCATTGCCGTCGTCGAAAGGGTGCAGCGTGACGAACCAGAAGTGCGCGATACCTGCACGCAATAGCGGGTCCAGATGGGGTGCGTGACGGCTACTGGCAAACCAGTCGAGAAAAACGCTGACCTGGTCTTTCAGGCCGTCACGGGGCGGTGCCTGGAAATGCACCGTTGGCTTGTCGAGGCGACCGGAGATCACCTGCATGGTTGTCTCGTCACGCAGCTGGCCCACTAGTACCGCTTTGCTAAGGCCTTCCTCCGCCGTAGGAAACAACCAGTGATGCCAGGTAAACAGGCGCTGCAAGGTCAGTGGCTGGTCGTACTTCTGTGTCGCATCCAGCATCAGCTCCGCGAGCCCTTCGCTACGGGCGTTGGTCGGGCCTTGTTCCTGGACGCCCAGCCGCCGTGCGAGGGAGGAGCGCACCGAACCCACGTTCAACTGTTCACCCTCGATCGCCGATGAGGTGACTATGTTCTGCAGCAGCGTATCGAGGACATTCTGGCATTCGCTGAGCTCATCGACGCCCCCGATCTTGCCCAGCAAGCGTCCTTGGGTTTCGACACAACTGCGGAGCAAGGGTGCGAGAGCGTCGCTTTGCCATTGAAAATGGGGCCAGTCGGATTGCTGCCAGATCCACAACGTGCTGTTCATGATGGTTTCACCCTGCCCGTGAGCCGAATGAGCAGCTTATTCGGCTCACTGGATGAGCCGAATAATACTGCTATTCGGCTCATTATGTGAGCCGAATAACGCAGCTAATCGGCTCATTCACCGTGAACGCGACAAAAAAGGGGCGCCCGTACAACGGAGCGCCCCTTTTTAATAACCACCGAATCCGTATCAGTCAGTGGTGATCCGCGAGTGCTGCTTGGTGTCTTTCATGGTCGCATACACCAGCAGCGAGCAGGCGATGCAGCCGGTGACGTACCAGTAGAAGCCGGTTTCCATGCCGTTGCTCTTGAACCACAGGGCCACGTATTCGGCGGTGCCGCCGAAGATCGACACGGTCAGGGCGTACGGCAGGCCAACACCCAGGGCGCGGATCTCGGTCGGGAACAGCTCGGCTTTGACCACTGCGTTGATCGAGGTGTAGCCGCTGACGATGATCAGCGCCGCCATGATCAGGAAGAACGCGCCCCACCAGGTTTGCACAGTGTGCAGGGTGCTGAGGATCGGCACGGTGAACAGCGTGCCGAGCACGCCGAAGGCGATCAGGATCGGGCGCCGGCCGATCTTGTCGGACAGGCCGCCGATCACCGGTTGCAGGCACATGAACAGGAACAGCGTGGCGGCCGAGATGGTGGTCGAGTCGCTGATGCTCATGCCCACGGTGTTGACCAGGTACTTCTGCATGTAGGTGGTGTAGGTATAGAAGGCCAGGGTGCCGCCCATGGTCAGGCCGACCACGGTCATCAGCTCCTTGGGATGACGCATCAGGGTGCGCATCAGGCTTTCCTTGGACTTCTCTTTCTTGGTGAAGGAGGCGGTCTCTTCCATGCCGCGACGCAGGTACAGCGCCACCACCGCGCACAGCGCGCCGATCACGAAGGGAACACGCCAGCCCCAGGCATACAGCTGCTCGGTGGTGAGCGTCTGTTGCAGGATGATCAGTACCGCCAGGGCGATGAGCTGGCCAGAGATCAGCGTCACGTACTGGAAACTGGAGAAGAAACCACGGCGCTCCTTGCTGGCCATCTCACTGAGGTAGGTGGCCGAGGTGCCGTACTCACCGCCCACCGACAGGCCCTGCAGCAGGCGTGCGAAGACCAGCAGGATCGGGGCGGCGACGCCGATGGTTTCGTAGCCGGGCGTCAGGGCGATGAGCAGCGAGCCCCCGCACATCAGCAGAACCGAGGCCATCAGCGCGGCTTTGCGGCCTTTGCGGTCGGCATACAGGCCCATCAGCCAGCCACCGATCGGGCGCATGAGGAAGCCCACGGCAAAGATCGCAGCGGTATTGAGCAGTTGTGCGGTGGTGTCGCCAGCGGGGAAGAAGGCTTTGGCGAAGTACAGCGAGAATGCGGCGTAGACGTACCAGTCGTACCATTCGACCATGTTGCCGATGGACCCGCTGAAGATCGACTTCAGGCGGCTGGCGGTGGTTTTTTCGGCGGCCGGCGCGATGGCCGCCCCGGTTGGCAGGGAGGTGGCGTTATCCATCAGGGATACCTTCTCGTTGTTTTTGTGGAGCGCGCCTGAGCGCTGCTTGCCACAGTGATTGCAGAAGGTGTGCCAAATGGGTGCGGGGTGATTCATTTGGGGGCGCGGCGCCCCCCTTCGCGGGCAAGCCCGCTCCCACCGAGCCCTCATGTTCAATGGGTTTGGTGGGAGCGGGCTTGCCCCGCGAAGGGCTGCAAGGCAGCCCATTGCAGGTACAGCCGAGGCATCAGTGATCAGCGGATTTCCGCTTATCACGCTCTGGTAGTAAGCAGAAATTCGCCTATTGCAGGTAGTCCTCCCGCACCAACCCATGCCGCTGCATCTTTTCGTTCAGCGTACGCCGCGGCAGCTGCAATGCTTCCATCACTCCCTTGATCTCCCCTTTGCACTGACGCAACGCCACCCGCAAACACTGCGCTTCAAACGCCTCCATCTGCTCGCCCAGCGACTGGCCGGCCGGCGCTGCTTCAATGTTCGGCGAGCCTAGCCCCAGGGCGTGCCGCTCGGCCGCGTTGGCCAACTCGCGCACGTTGCCCGGCCAGTCGTGGGAAAGCAGCTGCGCCAACTGGCTGCCACTGAGCGCCGGCGCTGTCCTGCCCAGTTTTTCAGCTGCAGCACGGGCAAAGTGCTCGAACAGCAAGGGAATATCCTCACGTCGCTCACGCAAGGGTGCCAGCCGCAGCTCGGCTACGTTCAAGCGATAGGCCAGGTCTTCCCGAAAGCGCCCGGCCCGGGCTTCTTCCAGCAGGTCCGGTTTGGTCGCGGCGATGATGCGCAAATCGACGCTGATGCTCTGGTTGGCCCCCAACCGTTCGAGCTTCTGCTCCTGGATCACCCGCAGCAGTTTTGCCTGCTGGGCCAGCGGCATGCTCTCGATCTCGTCGAGAAACACCGTGCCACCGTTGGCATACTCAAGCTTGCCGATCCGCTTGCCTTGGGCGCCGGTAAAGGCACCGCTCTCATGGCCGAACAGCTCGGCCTCGAACAGTGACTCGGGGATCGCCGCGCAGTTGAGGGCCACGAAGGGTTTGCCCGCACGCGGGCCGAAGTCGTGCAGGCAGCGGGCCACGCGCTCCTTGCCACTGCCGGTTTCACCACGAATCAGCACATTGACCGGCAGCCCGGCCAGGTCCAGCACCTGCCGGCGCAGTTGCTGCAAGCCTTGGGACATGCCTAGCAGCATGTCTTCGAGGCGCGACTTGAGGTCGGCCTGTTCGTGCAGCCGGCGGTTCTCCAGCACCAGTTGACGCTTTTCCAGGGCGCGGCGCAGGCTGCCCAGCAGATGCTGCGGGGTGAAGGGTTTTTCGAGGAAGTCGTAGGCGCCGTTGCGCATGGCATCTACCGCCATCGGTACGTCGCCGTGCCCGGTCAGCAGAATCACCGGCAGGTCGGGGTCGTCCTTTTGCAGGCGTTCGAGCAGTTGCAGGCCATCCATGCCCGGCATGCGCACATCGCTGATGATCACGCCCGCAAAGTGCTCTGGCAGCTGCGCCAGGCAATCCTCGGCGCGGGCGAACAGTTGCACGCTGAAGCCAGACAGGCTCAGCCATTGCTCGACCGCGCTACGGATACTGGCTTCATCATCGACGACGATCACTGAATTCAACATACAGGCTCCAGGTCGCGGGGCAGGGTAAGGCTCAGGCGTGCGCCGCCGGCCAGGTTCTCGGCCTGCAGTTGGCCACCGGCCTCATGGACGATGCCATAGGAAATGGCCAGGCCCAGGCCTAGCCCTTCACCCACGGGTTTGGTGGTGAAGAACGGGTCGAAGACCTTGGCCAGGTGTGCCTCGCAAATACCGCCCCCCGAATCGAGCACGCTCAGGCGCCACTGTTCGTTATCCCGCTCGATGCGGATTTCCAGGCGCTTGTAGCGCTTGTCGGCCATGGCGTCGAGGGCATTGCGCAGCAGGTTGATCAGCACTTGCTCCAGGCGGATCGCATCACCGCGTACCCAGGCCGGGCGCGCCAGGTACAACGCCACCTCGACACCTTCGCTGCGGATGCGCGTATCGAGCAGGTGCAGGGCCTGGTCGACCACGCCGGCCAAGTCCAGGCGCTCGCGCAGCCCGACCGGGCTGTTACGGGCGAAGGTCTTGAGGTGGCTGGTGAGCGCGGCCATGCGCGTGAGCATCTGCTCCAGTGGCTCCAGGGCCTTGCGGGCTTCGTCGTAGCGGCCATGGTCGAGCAGCAGGCGCAGGGTTTCCAGCTGCATGCGCTGAGTGGTCAGCGGCTGGTTGATCTCGTGGGCCATGGCCGCGGACATTTGCCCGAGGGCGGCCAGCTTGGCCGATTGCACCAGGCCTTCCTGTGCGGTGCGCAGCTCACGGGTGCGTTCCTCGACCTGGCGCTTGAGCGCTTCGCGGCTGCGCTGGCGCAAGCGCGCCAGGCGCAGCCGTTGGCTGACGAACAGCGCCGCGAAGACCAGGCTCAGCCACACGGCGGCAGCGCCGAGGGCTGCGGCGCGGCTGTCGGCGGTGACCTGGGGTTTGCGCAGCAGGTGCAAGGTCCAGTCCTCACCTTGCAGTGGCAGGCTTTCCCACAGGTATTCGGCGACGCCCTCCGGGCCTTGCACGCGGGTCAGGTGGCTGTTGTCGGCAAAGCGGGTCAGTACCTGATGCTGCAGGGGCACCAGGGGTTGTTTGTCGTATTGGCGGGTTTCGGCCAGTTCTGCACGGTCAGGGCCGCTGAGCGGCTTTAGCTCGCGGTAGCGCCAACCGTCCTGGTTGGCGATGAAGGTGATGCCACGGGCATCGCTGACCAGCAAGATATCGCTGCCCTGGCGCCATTCACGTTCCAGCTCCGGAAACTCAAGCTTGACCACCATGGCGCCGAGGAAGCGGCCATGCTCATCACTCACTGCGCTGGCCAGGAAGTAGCCCGGCACGCCACTGGTCACACCCACCGCGTAGAAGCGGCCACTGCCCTGGCTGCGGGTCTGCTTGAAATAGGGGCGAAAACCATAGTTGGAGCCCACGTAGCTGCTCGGCAGCCGCCAGTTGCTGGCCGCGATGGCCAGCCCGGTGCGGTCGAGCAGTTCGAGGGTGGACGAATTGGCG
The DNA here is from genome assembly GCF_025905425.1 of Pseudomonas putida. Taxonomy (NCBI): domain Bacteria; kingdom Pseudomonadati; phylum Pseudomonadota; class Gammaproteobacteria; order Pseudomonadales; family Pseudomonadaceae; genus Pseudomonas; species Pseudomonas putida. The sequence goes on from NZ_CP109603.1 coordinate 298,490, forward strand.
GCACCGTTGATGCGTTCGAGCTTGCGGTTCAAAGCGTCCTGTACCGGCTCGCTGACCGGGCCGCGCAAGGCTTCGATCAGTTCAGGGTCGAGCGCCAGCACGGCAGGTAGCGCGCGGTAGCGTTCGATCAGGGTATGCAATGCGTTGGCATACAAGCCCAGCTGCTGGCTGGCACGCTGGGCGTCGTCTTCCATGGCCTGGCGCTTGGCCTGGTGCATGGCCCAGCCCGCGCTGAGGGCGGTGCCAAGCAAGATGAACAAGATCATCAGCCCCAGACGCAGGGCGCGAAAGGAAAACGGCATGGGGCGGATCCGAAAGAGGGAGAATCAGTACCGGCGATAAGGCCGGTACTGGCGTTCAACTGCTTACAGCAATTCGAAACTCTTCTGCTGCACCGCCTCGGAATCCAGCCCTACCTGGACATTGAATTCCCCAGGCTCGGCAACCCGCTGCAGTTGGCCATTGTAGAACTTCAGGTCTTCCTCGCTGATGCGGAAGGTCAATGTCTGCGATTCGCCGGCCTTGAGCATCAGCTTCTGGAAGTTCTTCAACTCCTTGACCGGGCGGCTCATGGACGCCGTAACATCCTGCAGATACAACTGCACCACAGTCTCGCCGTCTCGCTTGCCGGTGTTCTTCACCGTGACCTTGGCCTCAAGCGTAGCGCCACGCTTGAGGTCCTTGCTCGACAGGGCCAGGCCCGACAACTCGAAGCTGCTGTAGCTCAAGCCATAACCAAACGGATACAGCGGCCCGTTGGGCTCCTCGAAGTACTGGGAGGTGTAGTTGCCTGGCTTGCCGGGTGTGAACGGCCGGCCAATGCGCGTGTGGTTGTAGTGCATTGGAATTTGCCCGACCGAACGCGGGAAGGTGATGGCCAGCTTGCCGGACGGGTTGTAGTCGCCGAACAGCACGTCGGCGATGGCATTGCCGCCCTCGGTGCCGCTGAACCAGGTTTCGAGCAGGGCGTCGGCCTGCTCACGCTCCCAGGCGATCGACAGCGGCCGGCCATTCATCAGTACCAGGACCAGCGGCTTGCCAGTGGCTTTCAGGGCCTTGATCAGTTCGCGCTGGCTGGCCGGGATTTCCAGGGTGGTGCGGCTCGACGACTCGTGGGACATGCCACGCGACTCGCCGACCACCGCAATGACCACGTCGGACTGCTGGGCGGCCTTGACCGCTTCATCGATCAGCACTGCGGCGGGGCGCAGGTCATTGATGATTTCCGGGGCATCGAAGTTGAGGAAGTTCAGGTAGTCGAAGATCGCCTTGTCGCCGGTGATGTTGGAACCCTTGGCGTAGACCAGCTTGGCCTTGCCTTCCACGGCGCGGCGCAGGCCTTCGCGTACCGTCACCGAATGCATCGGTTTGCCGTCGGCTGCCCAGCTGCCCATCATGTCGATCGGCGCGTCGGCCAACGGGCCGACCAGGGCGATGGTGCCAGCCTTCTTCAGTGGCAGGGTCTGGTTGCGGTTTTCCAGCAGGACCAGGCTGCGGCGGGCCACGTCACG